>JAPKFF010000005.1:0-35413 GCA_028821715.1 Dehalococcoidia bacterium | reverse complement strand
GCGGCGACACCCTGTGATGAACAAGCAAATTCAAAATCTCATAAACGTTCAAATAAAAACTTTGCTTATCAGACTATTCCTGTTCGCCGCAATAACAGCGTTGGCACTAGTCCTAGTTGTCCAATCATCAGATTTTCAGGTCGCGTCTGCCCAAGATCAACCTGACAGCATTCTTGGAAAAGTGACCAATGGAACCGGGGGCGGTGAATTGCCAGCAGACCTCGAAGTTTCGCTGATGTCGATCGACCTCGCAACTGACCAGATCATCGAGCAGGAATCCACTGGCGTCGATAAAGATGGTATTTTCGGGTTTAGCAACTTAATCTCCGGCCCAAATCTGTCTTATCGAGTTGTGGTGAATCACGGCATTTACACACCTTTTGTCGACATGTCGACCGTCGAAAACTGGCAGAACGTCAGGATGACTATTTACGACGAAACGAAGTCATTAGAAGACATCACTATTGGTTCGTACGTGATGATGATTCCGACCATTGATGCCCGAAGTCGACAAATTGGCGTATTAACAGTTATCTACGTGGATAACCGCGGCGACCGCGTATGGTTTCCAGATCTGACCGATCCCAACCTGACAGGGTTAGATTTGCTTCGATTCAACCTTCCAGAAGGTTTCACCGATCTTGCAGTTGAGTCTCAATCTCCACCTGGATTTCCAACTGGAAACATTCTCACGATCGATACGGGATTCGCGCTAACGAACCCGGTCCCACCGGGCGAATTCGCTGTTTTGGTTCGTTACATTTTGGAATACGAAGGTGATTCGTTCGATTTCAACCTGAAACTTCCTTACGGTGCCGATAAGGTACGAATGCTGCTGCCAGAGAATGGCGGATCGATCGACGCCGAAGGTTTCGGTTCCCCAGATTCGGTTGTTGCCGCCGACAGCGTGTTCAAACAGTACCAAGGTGCCGATTACGCTGCAGGGGTTGAACTCGGTGCGACCTTTTCAGGCTTGCCTCAACCTACGATCTTCCAAGCGATTTCCGACTTTTTCAGTGGTCGAACATATGTGATTATGATCATATCGATAGTTGGCATCGCTTTCTTGGCCATCCTCGTATACGCCATGTACTCGACACGCAAAGGCTCGAAGCTTTCGAGCGAAGACGAGAGTCGTGATGACATCATCGCCGAGATAGCGAGCCTTGACGAAGAGTACGAAGCCGACATTATCGATCGACCCTTCATCACCCAAGATGAATACAACGACCGTCGGGGTGAATTAAAACGAATAGCGCTTGAGATCAACGGTGAGTCAGATGATGACGAAGGCGAAACCAAGACCGAAGATTCGGACAAGTAACTGTGGGGCAGAGACGACAAGTATTAATCGGAGTGGGAATTCCAGTCTTATTAGTGCTGTCGCTCTTCGCATGGGGTGTGATCCAGAACGATGGTGAAACTGGCCGCCCCGGCATCAATGATAATTTCGGCGAAGTCGATCTTTCAGTAAAGCCGTTCGCTGATTTCGAGTTGACGACTCTCGATGGTGAAGTGATTTCAATCGCCGACTATCAAGGCAAGATCGTCGTGGTCGACTTTTGGTCGTCTTGGTGCGCACCGTGCCGTGCAGAAGGTCCTGTCCTCGCCGAGACCTACGACAAATGGCGAGAACGTGGAGTTGAATTCATAGGGGTCGCTATTTGGGACAGCGAAGGCCCCGTTGAGGAGTTCATAGAACGTAACGGAATCAACTACGTAAACGGCATTGACCCTTCTGGAAAAATTTCAATCGACTTCGGGGTGAGTGGGATTCCAGAAAAATTCTTCATCAACCCGGAAGGCGAAATAGTAAAGAAGGTCGTCGGTCCAAATACCAGCCGAACTCTCGACGGTATTCTTACTGACATGTCCGACACAGCGCTTGGGATCATCCCTGCCAGTTAGTATCCGACCGATAGGTGCTAGTACTGCGATAGCGAAATTCGCGTAGAACATGCATCTCGGGGTTAGAGTTTGGGCATGTTTAATAGTGATAACTGAAGCTGGAGTTACCGATCATATCCGAACGAAATAGTTCCAAACCTCCTTCCTCACATAGGTTGTCAAATTCTGGAATTAAATTCGGTTTGTTTGCCATATTTTTACAGCCACCCCGCTGAACCGACGATGCCTGCGTTGTTTATTAGGAAATAAGCGGGTCCCAACTCTTAGACGGTACCGTTCACAAGGCCATCACAAGCTTCGAAATCGGTGACATCCGTGACTAATGAGCTGGAATTTCACAAGCCCCATCGAAGGTTTGTGCCGTTGCATATTGGTTGATATCGGCGATCATCACAGACGCGCCTTTTTCGGCGAGTTTCAAAGCGATCGCACCCTCAATCCCTGTAGCACCGACGGTCACCACCGCAATTTGCCCTCTGAAATTCACACACTGATACTTACGATTGATCGTCATTCTCATTCTGATTCAGCTCGGGACTATACTTGCACATGTTCGAATTCAATGCCCGCACGTCGTGTGGAATATGCAAAATTGGTATGCGAATGGATGTCCGAATTGACCGTTTCTAGGAAGCAAGCACTCAAATACGGCTACGAGTTGGTTGAAAAACCGCGATCTCATCTGAGAGTTGAACTGAATCAGGACAAGAGCGGTGTTAGCGTCACTCATAAAGGTCGAGTGATCACTCGTGTGTTTCTAAATAGGAGCGGTATGAACGCTGCGGTGGGTATATCTGAAGCGACGGGGATCAACCTACCCTCACTCGGTCAGAGCAATAGCGGGCTGGTCTCCACAGGATTGTTGTACCGAGTTTTCGCACTCTCACAGCTCGATTTCCGCAACCCGGCGTCGTTCGAGTTAGCAGCCGAACTTGTCGACGAGGCGATATCTATGCAGCGTGGTGGCAGTACAACGTCAGGCGTTTAGTCTGATTTAGCACATTCCATTTTTGCCCCGTACGCAGGGCAAATTTACAATCAGTGTTTTAGGTTCAAGTTCTACTGCGCCCGGGCAGTCAGAATCACTCGAGGATTTTATTGGCAGTTCCCCTGATTTCAACCGTGGTAGTAGGACATGAATTTGGTCCTTATGAAGTGACAATCCCTGCTGAACGTGCAAATGCGTACGCAAAAGCAGTAGGAGGCGACGAATCGCCCGATTATGGCGACTCGCTAGCCCCGATCATGGTGGTAGCCGCTGCTCTTACCGAATTGATCGAAGATTTGGGGCTATTCTCTGGCGGATTGCAGACGATTCATGCAGGGCAGGAAGCCAGTTGGGCTAGACCAGTGAAGATAGGCGAGAAGGTCGATGCCATCGGTAGGCTAGCAGCCAATTCAGTACGACGGGGTAATCACTTCGCCACGGTATCGGTTTCTTACAAAGATTCGACCGGATCTGAGATCGGCACATCCTCAACAACCATTATCGTCAGTGGTGAGGACTCGTAATGACGACTAGCAACTCACAACGAAATACGGGCGATATTCTTACTGGATTCGAACGGCAAATCACTCAGGATAGAGTCCACGCTTACGCCGAAGCATCGGGCGATCATAATCCCATTCATCTCAACGAGGAATACGCCTCAACGACGCAGTTCGGAACCCGCATTGCACACGGAATGCTAAGCCTTGCGCTCGTAACGGAAATGCTGGCATCAGAATTTCCAAGTACCTGGCATGATGGCGGTAAACTGAAGGTTCGCTTCAGTGCTCCCGTATTCTCTGGCGAGATCGTAACGACATATGGTGAGATCACCGCGATCAACGAAGAAGATGGTCAATTGATCGCAACCTGCACGATTGGGTGCAAAACTGCCGATGGTACGGACGTAGTTGTCGGGCGGGCAACTGTTCGGTTGGAATAAAATGAACCACTGTTCCACAACTATTAGTGTGGATTAGAAATACGGATCAGATAATGACAGGTATTCCCGAAGGCATAGTCCCAATAGCTCTCGATGCGATGGGTGGCGATCACGGCCCATCGGTTACGGTGTCCGCCGCACTTCAGGCTATTGGCAAGGGTGGCGTTGCGGTGGTGCTTGTCGGCGATCCGGCTGCGATCCAAATTGAACTCGACAAATACGACATAGCTGCCAAGCAGTTGGTACAGGTCGTTCCGGCCGATGGCGTAGTCGAAGAGGGCGAAAGCCCTGCACGCGCATTCCGGTCAAAACCCAAGGCATCCGTATTCGTTTCTGCTGGTGTAGTGAAAATGGGCAAAGCCGCCGGATTCGTAAGTATGGGCTCGACTGGTGCTTCAATAGCAGCAGCGACAGTCGTCTACGGAACACTCGACGGTATCGATCGTGGTGCCCTCGGTGGACCAGTTGTCGGCTACGCGCCGAACACCGTGATTATCGACCTTGGAACGAACGTAGATACTAAGCCCAGCCTACTGGTCGACTTTGCAGCGCTAGGGAACGCAATGTCGAAGCTTATTTACAAGAACGAAAATCCTCGAATTGCTCTGTTGAGTGTCGGTTCAGAAGAAGGCAAGGGCAATGCTCTGGTCAAAGAGACTACCGATCTACTAAATTCGACCGATTTAAATTTCATCGGCAACATCGAGCCCAGCGATCTGCCAGAAGGCAAAGCCGAAGTGGTTCTTTGCGACGGATTCGTTGGTAACGTTATTCTCAAACTTACCGAAGGGCTCGGCGACGCAATTGTCAGCCACGTAAAGAAGGTTCTCGGTGAGACCGAAGAGAGCGAAAGACTCTCGAAAGAAATATTCGAAAGAATGAATATTCTTGAGGCGTTTGGCGGAGGGCCACTCTTGGGAGTGAACGGTCTTGCCATCGTCGGACACGGAGCATCAGGCGTGAACGCCGTGGCAAACGCCATCGGCACTGCCAAGTTCGTTATCGACACCGGATTGATCGGAGCCCAGCAGGCAGAGCTCGATCGAATTAGAGCTGAAGTTAGTTAGTGATTAGCTGCCCCGAGCAATTCGCTCGGTGCAATGCAGGACGTAAATTGAGGGTCATATATTGAGCGACAATGAGTCAAGAAGTGCGCTGGTAACGGGAGGTTCTCGCGGTATAGGACGAGCAACAGCGCTTCGACTAGCCGCGAACGGACACCGTGTCGCCATCAACTACAACACTCACCCTGAAGAGGCCGAAACCGTAGTCGAAGAAATTCGCTCTGGAGGCGGGATCGCTGTAGCCGTCGGTGGAAACGTCGCTGAAAAAGAGAGCGCTGTTGAAATGATCAACAAAGCTGTCGAAGCACACGGACCGATCGAGATTCTCATCAACAATGCAGGCGTCATCAATGATTCGCTTCTGATGCGGATGAAAGACGAACAGTTCGAGTACACCATGAAGGTGAACATGTTCGGCACTTACTACTGCACCCACAAAGTAATTCCCGGAATGGTCAAAGGCCGCTGGGGACGTATCGTGAATATTTCTTCAGTTGTCGGCATGCGAGGCAACATCGGGCAGTCGAACTACTCAGCATCGAAAGCTGCCGTATTTGGATTTACCCAATCGATTGCTAAGGAAGTTGCGACTCGGGGCATCACAGCGAACGTAGTAGCTCCGGGCTACATCACGACTGCTACTTCAGCTGATATCACCGACAAGCAACGCGACACCGTAATGACCTGGATTCCACAGGGTCGATTCGGTGAGCCTGACGAAGTCGCACCAACGATCGTTTTCCTCACCACCGACGAAGCCCAGTACATAACCGGCGACATAATTCGTGTCGACGGCGGAATGGCCATTTAGCACAGCCTGGCTGGTTTTAAACGAGTTCAATATGTCTACCAACAAGTCCGCTGGTTCGAGCAACGACCTTTCGGGAAAGATAGCGCTTGTCACTGGCGGTTCACGCGGAATCGGCAAGGCAATCGCCTTTGAGTTGGGCCGGCGCGGCGCCACGATCGCCATCAACTACCTCAAGAACCACAAAGCCGCACAGGCAACGGTCGACGAGTTAGAAGCAGCCGGCATATCGGCCACTCGTATCCAGGCGCACGTTGGTGACGAAACAGCAGTCGAATCGCTGGTCGAAAAGATCGATGAAAAGTTCGGACGCCTCGACATCCTCGTAAACAATGCTGCTTCTGGAGTCATGCGCCCTGCCGCCGAACTTTCGGCGAAGCACTGGAACTGGACTCTCGATATCAACGCACGTGGTCCGTGGTTGCTAGCAAAAGCTGCCGCACGGCTGATGCCCGAGGCCAGTCGGATTATCAATCTCTCCAGCCCGGGTTCAACTCGAGTACTACCCGCATACTTCGCAGTTGGTGTGTCGAAAGCGGCTATCGAAGCTGTGACTCGATACCTAGCGGTTGAATTTGGTCCAAAAGGCATCGCTGTGAACACCGTTTCGGCCGGATTTGTGATGACCGATGCCATCGAAGCGTTCCCTGATGAGCTTGGAATAAAAGATACCGCTTCAAGGGCTACACCAGCCGGGCGAGTCATTTTGCCTGAGGATGTAGCGAAGGTAGTCGCGATGATGTGCGGTACCGACGCCGAGATGATCCGTGGGCAAGTAATCATGGTCGACGGCGGCGAAACGCTTCGCCACCAGTAGGAGAAATTACCCTACCTGACTAGCCGGATGTTCAAGCTATCGAACAGTCACGGTAACTCCATCAACATCAAGTTCTGTACCGGCCTCGATGAATTTCATCCGAACTAGCGCAAGGCCAAGGAATTCGCCTGAGCCTGTTTCCATCTTCGAGGCACTGGTAACTACTCCCGCAGGTTTGGTACCACTCACTAGCTTCGTGCCTTCCGTCAATGGCGTCGACGATTTCAGCACCCTCAAATTACGTTGAACCTTATCGTAGGCATCGAGTCTAGCGATGATTTCTTGCCCGACATAGCAGCCCTTATCGAAATCGATCAAAGACAGCAATCCTGCCTCCATCGGGTTGGCGTGTTCACCGTATTCACGGTCTGACCCTGGGATAGCGTTGTCAATCCTGAAGTGCTCGAAGTTCGTTAGATCAATTGCTATTGCACCAACTTCTGCAAGCGATTCTAAAATCTGTACAACACTATCGTTCTGGCAAATAACGTCGACCCAATCAACTCCACGAGACGAGTCGGAAATGATCTTCACCAGATCATCGTCGAGAGAAGCCTGCACCACAGCATCAAGATCGATCTTTGAACCTAATGCAGTCCCTGCTGCCGCCCTAGCGTTAGGACCCAGCAGTGAAATTCGGGTGCTCTGTCGGGTACGATCGTTGAGCTCCGCATCCTCGATAATCGTGAAATAGTCGATCGCCGAAATGAGACGATCGGAATTCGAAGAGTCGGAGATGAGTAATAACTCATTCTCGGAAGTATGAGCAACCAGGAAAACATCGATCACTCGACCTGTGGCAAAAGTCAACGCAGTTCTGCGTGACCGCCCTACCTCCACACTAAGCAGATCTTTCGTAGTCAGTCGATGAAGCAGATCTAGAGCGTCAGGACCGGTGTGCGAAACAATAGTCGCAGTATCCCAAACGAACATTCCACAGCCGTCGGCGAGCGCTTCGAGTTGAGAATTATCTGCCGTTAGTGAAGTAGTTGGTTGCAAGAGCTAAACCCAAAGCCATTTCTGGCTCAAGAAAAAGGTGGAGAGCCACCTTAAACCGAGAAAGAAGTACCACAACCACAGGTTTTAGCGGCATTAGGGTTCGAGAATTCAAAGCCTTTACCGTTCAGCCCATCGGAGAAATCTAGAACAGTTCCGGCGAGAAACACGAACGCCTTTTTCGGAACAAAGACTTCGACTCCATGCTGGAGGATGATTTTATCGTCTGGCTCCGCACCCTCAACGATATCAAGAACGTAAGTTAATCCCGAACAACCTCCACCTTTCACTGCAACTTTCAAGCCGAATTTTTCCATGCCTTTGTCAGCGGCGAACTGAGTTACCTTGCTCGCTGCTTTTTCAGTGATTTTTATAGTGTTGATTGGAACTGTGCGTTCCGGAGCCATCGTCATATATCTTCACCTGCTGTCGTAGGTCCGAGTACTACTGAAATCATACTCTATCTATTCTCACGTGAAAATCACTTTCGCGCAAAAAAGTCGCGTTAAGTCATTTTTTACGGTGATTTGACTAATTCCGAACTACAATTGATTCTTCGTGCAAAAACGAACGCCCGTTAGACTCACTGTAGGAACAAATTAGTTCACTCAAATGACTAAAAACTCCATCAAACCTCGTATCGTCGTACTCAACACCCGTGCAGCAAACGTGCACAGCGTTGAAACGGCGCTGCGCAAAGTTGGAGCCGACCCTATCGTAACGAGCGATCCAGCCGAGCTTGAGTCCGCCGATGCCGCTGTTCTTCCTGGTGTTGGAGCAAGCGATGCAGTCATGACAGCGCTAAGCACGCTGGGAATGACTGAGCCGGTGAAAGAATTCGCCGCTTCGGGGAAACCGCTTCTTTGCGTGTGCGTTGGCTTACAAGTGCTGTTCGATAGCTCTGAAGAAGGCGAGTTACCTGGCCTAGGACTAGTCGATGGCAATGTTCAACTCATCCCGACGGGTATGACCGACGAACTGGGTACAGCGATGAAAGTTCCGCACATGGGCTGGAACGAAGTTCAGTTCACTGGGGACGACGCTAATCGAAACCCGATGTTCAAAGGCATACCGCAGGGCTCCCACTTCTACTTCGTTCACTCATACCGATGTGTTCCCGACCAGCAAGCGGAAGTCGCTGCCACTAGTAATTACGGCGTCGAAATCTGTGCTGCCGTTGCCCGTGGCAACGTTGTGGGAACTCAATTTCACCCCGAGAAGAGCGGCGATGTCGGTCTTCAGATCTACAAGAACTTTCTGGACCTAGCTTCTAATCTCTCTAAATAACAACCCAGCTCTCCAGGTCGACCAAAAGAACTCTGAATTCTGATGGATATCCTTCCAGCAATAGATTTGAGAAACGGACACTGCGTCCGCTTGACTCAAGGCGACTACAACCGTGAGACCGTGTTCGACGACGACCCCGCGGCAGTAGCCAAGCGGTGGGTAGATCAAGGCGCTCGCCGGATGCACGTTGTCGATCTTGACGGTGCGCGAGATGGCGTTCGAGCAAATGCCGATGCTGTTACAGCCATCGTAGAAGCAATCAACATTCCAGTGCAGCTTGGTGGAGGCGTTCGGGACGCCGCCGAAGCACGCCGCGTGATCGACCTCGGAATTGACCGCGTAATCATGGGCACGGCTGCTATTGAAGCACCCGACGAAGTGCAAAAAGCCGTTGAAGATCTCGGTGCCAAGCATGTGATCGTCGGCGTCGACGCCAAAGACGGGATGGTTCAGACTCGTGGATGGATCAAAGAATCGACTGTCACTGCTATCGATCTTACTCAGCAGATGGTTCAGCGAGGAGTTCGACGATTTATCTATACTGATACCAGTCGAGATGGCACATTGACCCACCCAAACTTCGAAGCAGTAGCCGAACTAGGCCAAAACCTGAGATATCCTATTATCGTAGCTGGTGGAATTGCATCCATTGACGACCTCGTCGGACTGGCGAAGTTGGGTGTGGAAGGTGCAATATCAGGCATGGCAATTTACTCGGGTGCACTCGATCTAAAGAGCGCCATCGAAACGATTGACGAAATGACAACTGCTGGCAACTAGTCGGCAAACAATTGGTGAACGGAAAAGACACGAATGCCATCGAAAACTTCAGTAGACAAAATTGAAGCTCTGCTGCACCCAACGCTTGAGGAAACTTACGACCCTCAATCGATGATCGCGTTGGTCCCGATTCATAACGACCACAAGGTTGCCGACATTGGCTCCGGTCCTGGTTGGTTGTCGATCCCACTCGCCAAGTACGTATATTCAGGCACCTGCTACGCAGTCGATGTTCAAGAAGAAATGCTGAAGCATGTCCTTGAGCAAGCGATTGCTGCGAAGTTGAAAAACGTCAAAACCATCATCTCTCAGGAAAACAAGATTCCGCTCGACGATGAGTCGCTTGATGGCGTAGCTCTTTCCAACGTATTGAACGAAGCAACCCGACCAAAGACCCTCATCAAGGAAGCTGCTCGACTTTTGAAGAAGTCCGGTTGGATTTCGATTGTCGAATGGTTGCCTGTTGAGGGGAAACCTGAAGTTGGGCCAGCTGGTTCGAAGCGATTAGTTCAGCAGGAAATGCGAGAGGCTGTTGAGGCATTAGGCTTTACGACTCTCACTTCACGCCAGCTCACTCCTCACCGCTACATCATCGTCGCCCGTAAGTAGACCGGAGACCCCACGATGCTGACACGACGCGTCATACCATGTCTAGACGTAGACAACGGTCGCGTGGTCAAGGGTGTCAGCTTTGTCGACATCCGTGATGCTGGCGACCCAGCTGAACTCGCGGCATTCTACAACGCCGAAGGTGCCGACGAACTCGTATTCCTCGATATAACCGCGTCGTCCGACGCACGAAACACGATGATCGACGTCGTTGAGAAGGTCTCGTCTGAAGTATTTATTCCACTAACAGTCGGCGGCGGCATCCGTTCTGTCGATAACATGCACCAGATGCTCGAGGCCGGAGCCGACAAAGTGGCAATCAACTCTGCCGCCGTCGCTGATCCTCAGTTGATTGAAGATTGCGCCAAAGAGTTCGGTGCACAATGTGTCGTTCTAGCGATGGACGTCAAACGAGTAGAAAACCCAGTTATTTCGGAGCTAGAAGGCTACAGTAGCGTTCCTGCCGAAGCTATGTGGCAGGTCTACACTCACGGAGGCCGCCGCCCCACTACCCTTGATGCAGTGAAATGGGCACACCTTGTGACCGAATTAGGAGCAGGCGAATTATTGGTAACCAGCATGGATTCCGATGGCCAAAAAGCCGGATACGACAACGAACTATTGTCCGTAATTTCAGAATCAGTCACAGTGCCCGTTATCGCCAGCGGCGGTGCAGGTGAACTCGATCATTTTTACGATGCGCTCGTCGAAGGTAAATCCGACGCCGTTTTAGCTGCATCCCTTTTCCACTTCGGCGAACTACGCATTTCCGAGGTCAAGTCGTATCTTGCCAAACGCGGCATTCCGATGCGGGAGGTCTAACAGTTGCCAGTAACTCTGAGATCAGGTGAACCAGTATTGCCTGAGGCCATAGCGTTCGACTGCTACGATACTCTGTTCATTAACAATCATGATGGCTGGAAAGTTGCCTTCGCTGAGATTATCGAAGAGCAGAACATTCCATTGACACCAGATGAGTTTTGGACTCACTGGCGCAAGTACGAAGTGAACTTTCGCAAGATTCGAACCGACCTTGGGAGACCGTATAACAGTCCGCCGTTCAAGTCGTATCGACAAGCGTGGACTGAGTGCTTCCAGCAAGTATTCGATGATCTGAAGCTAGAAGATGGCGATGCGAACGCAGCCGGAGACCGCGCAGCGTTACACATGACTAATCGTCCGGTTTTTCCAGAAACGGTCGAGGCACTTAATCTACTCAAAGGTCGAGTGAAGCTCGGGGTATTTTCAAATGCAGATAACGAAGGTCTTTTACCTTTGCTAGCGAGTGAAGGGCTTGAGTTCGACTTCGTAGCAAGCTCTCAATCGGCTGAAGTGTACAAACCCGCGCTAGCTGCTTTCGAGTATCTCTACGCTGGTCTCAAGACCGATCCAAGCAAGATTTGGTATGTTGGCGATAAGCTGTTCGATGATGTTCTTGGCGGATATAGATCGGGAGCGACTACAGTCTGGATAAATCGAAACGGCGAAGAAGTCGATCGTGATCCAGAACCCGATATAGAGATCACTGATTTACGAGATTTGTCAGCGATACTCGAACATATCGGCGGGTGACTCGTCAAGTTTTCTATAGTCGATGGTTACGGTTCTATTGATCTTGCAAGATTTGCAGTTCCAGGGGGATATTCGAAATGATTCAGTTAGATGATCGCGGATTGCTAGCAGCAATTATTCAAGACGCCAATTCTGGTCGTGTATTGATGCACGCGTACATGAATGAAGAAGCGCTAAAGCGAACCCTCGAAGGTCCTGATGCCTGGTTCTATTCACGGAGCCGCCAAGAACTCTGGCACAAAGGTGCAACCTCAGGCAATTTCTTGAAAGTGGTCGAGGTTCAGCAAGACTGTGATGGCGATGCCATTGTCGTTCAAGTGAACCCAGTAGGAACTGCATGTCACACTGGCGCCGAGTCTTGCTTTGACTCAGGCGTGCTTGATACCGGTCTACTCGAAACCAACGGTTCAACCGCGAAGCTCGGACCCGGCGTTATGCAAGAACTTCTTGACGTGATTAATCAGCGTGTCGCCGAGAAGCCCGAGGGCTCGTACACGGTTTTACTAATCGAAGAAGGTCCCGGCCGTATTGCGCAGAAGGTTGTCGAAGAAGCTGGCGAAACGGCTATCGCTTCTGTAAGCCAGACTCATGATGATGTGGCGAACGAGATGGCAGACCTGTTGTACCACTGCATGGTTCTATTGGCATCACTAAAGATGCCGGTCGACATGGTGTGGGAAGTTCTCGCCAAACGCCGAGGTTAAAGGCAGGCTAGCTCGTCGGCGGCGGATCAGGCTCGGCTGTGCTTACAGCGGCCATCGGCTCGAACGGATCAGTTGATAGTTCTGATTTATTGTCGCTCGGAACTGCTCGTTCTTCGTCCATTGCGATGGCGTACTCGATAGCTGTAATCGCAACTTCCATCATTCCATCATCAGGCTGACGTGTTGTTAGATCTTGAAGCAAGATGTTTGGTGAGTTGAACATTCGTATCCAAATACTGTTTTGATGCGTTCCGGCAAAACGAATAAATTCGTAACTAATTCCCGCAATAATCGGCACCAACACGATTCGTGAAACCACGAGGAACCAGAACGGATCACGTGGGAAGAACATGAACATGATTATCGAAACAAGAACGACCGTCATCAGAAACGACGTTCCGCAGCGTGGATGTGCTGGTGGGAATCGTCTTACCGATTCGAGAGTAAGTGGCTCGCGTGCTTCATGAGCGTGAACAACCATATGCTCGGCACCGTGATAGCCGAATACTCGCTTGATGTCGTTCATCTTGCCGATGATCCACACGTAGCCTATGAATAATGCCAGACGAATTCCACCTTCAACCAAGTTGGCGGTGAAGTTGTTAGCACCAGAGTTCTCTACCAGCCGAGACAAAAACACGGGTATAAGGAAAAATATTCCGATCCCGAGAACAAGTGAAACCGTTAGCAGGCTCGCCATCGCTACGGATGACAGCTGCTGATCTTCCTCAGGATTTTCATCTGCCGCTGCTTCGTTGGCTGAAATCGTAAGCGACTTCATGCCGACTAGAAGAGTTTCTAGTAGCACCAGTACACCCCGTAGGAACGGAATGTTTCGAAGGGAAGAATTGGCCCAGGTTTCGAGCGGAATAGATCGGCGCACGATTATGCCATCTGGGCGACGTACCGCAAGGGCGGCTCGGCTTTGCCCCCGAATCATCACACCCTCGATTACAGCTTGACCACCGTAGAGAACAGGCCGTTTTTGTGAAGATTGAGGTGAGGGCAAATTTTTAGGATAAGAATAAGGGCACCAGAATAGCGCCCCTATTCAATTAGCTCTTGTCGGTTGATCCGAGGCTGTAACGGCGCATCATGCGCTCGACACGACCCTCGGTATCAACGATGCGCTGTTCGCCAGTCCAGAAAGGATGGCATTTGCTGCAGATTTCAGTCCGCAGGCTTTCTTTGGTTGACCCGACTTCCCAAGAATTGCCGCAGGCACAGTCAACTGTTGCCTTAACGTGGTAGGTAGGGTGAATATTGGCTTTCATATCTCTCGTTTACCTGACTAGGAAACTACAGGATCGACGTTGACCCGCTTGGTGTCCTTGCGAGCGTAGTCGAACCTGACTTGACCATCCACGAGTGCGTAGATGGTGTGGTCACGGCCGATGCCAACATTGCTACCGGTGTGAAATTTCGTTCCGCGTTGTCGAACAATGATCGACCCTGCTGAAACCGCTTCACCTGCGAATGCCTTGACGCCCAGGCGTTTGCCTGCACTATCGCGACCGTTGCGGGACGTCCCGCCACCTTTTTTATGTGCCATTTAGATGTTCCAGTACTCTGCAAAGATGCAGGAATGAACTATTTAGCCGAGATCGACTTGATCTTCACCGATGTAAACTGCTGTCGGTGACCACGTTTTACACGCTGTCGAGTCTTATTCTTGTATCGGAGTGAAATCACCTTGTCGGCTTTGCCGTGCTCGGAGATCTCGCCGATAACCGTTGCTCCCTCAACTGATGGGGCTCCAATAGAGAGCTTGCCATTGACCGAAGTCATAAGCACACGGTCAAAAGTGAAGTCGGATCCGACGTCACCTGGGATGGTTTCAACAGATACCGTATCGCCTTCGCGAACTCGGTACTGCTTTCCACCTGTATTTATAATTGCGTAATCTGTTGTCATTCGTATTTATCCGTTCGCTGCCCAACCTAACTATTCTAAGTACGAATGTTCCACAGGGTCAATTTCATTTTTGGTGGATTTCCACCCACATTCACATTGATATAGGCTTCACGGGCCTAAGAATCTAATTTTCGGTGCTTCCGATAGGAGTCTCGCAATGGCCCAAGATACCTCAATGCTCGACGGCACGATCGCCAGTCTCGACACCGCGGTTCGCAGTCTCGGGCTCGAAGATGACATGAGAGAAACGCTCGTCGTGCCATGGCGTGAGATTCAAGTTGGCCTGCCTGTACAGATGGACGATGGCAAAGTCAGAGTGTTCCGCGGCTATCGTTCACAGCACAATGCGGCACGTGGTCCATATAAAGGTGGAATCCGCTACCACCCGAACGCCGATTTGGACCACACCCGTGCGCTCGGCATGCTGATGACATGGAAGACAGCCCTTGCCGATGTGCCATTTGGGGGTGCCAAAGGTGGGGTTTCAGTAAATCCACGCGAGCTTTCGACGGGCGAACTAAATAGGCTAACCCGCCGCTACACGATGAGCATTCACCACGTAATCGGCGTTAACCGTGACATCCCAGCACCAGATCTAGGCACTTCGGCTCAGACGATGGCTTGGATCATGGATGCTTACGGATCGATTCATGGTCACACTCCCGGCATCGTCACAGGAAAGCCTATCGAGCTTGGCGGATCACTAGGCAGAGCGGAAGCGCCGGGTAGAGGAGCTGCGGTAGTAGGTTGCCGCGCAATTGTCGATTCTGGGTCGACACCAGATCAATGCACCGTAGCTGTTCAGGGCTTCGGGGCAGTGGGTGCGGCGGCAGCGCAAATCATGTTCGACAACGGTGCGAAGGTTATCGCCGTATCAGATGTCGATGGAGCAATCATCAATACTTCAGGTCTTGATATACCTGCGCTACTGCGAATTGTGCTCGATGGTGGCACGGTTTCGGATTACGCTGATGCGGATCCGCTCGACAATTCCGATCTGCTGACCCTCGATTGCGATGTGCTCATTCCGGCGGCGATCGAAGACGTTATCACCTCTGAGAACGCATCCGATGTTCGGGCAAGAATAATCGTCGAGGGGGCGAATCGACCGGTTACTTCAGTCGCCGACGAAATATTGACTGACGCGGGCAAGAACATCATTCCTGACATTCTCGCCAATGCTGGCGGGGTGATCGCTTCTTATTTCGAGTGGGCACAAAACATCCAGGTGTTCAACTGGGAACTGGAACGTGTGAACCGAGAGCTCGATAAAAAGATGAACGAAGCCTACGACGTAACGAAGACGCAGGCGGATCGAAACGGCGGATCGTTGCGAGAGGCAGCGTTCGATGTCGCAGTAAACCGTGTGGCAGAGACGATCAAAATCCGAGGTTACGTCGGATAAGCCACGCTATTTGATCACGTAGTTCGGAATCAGTATTCCTAGTTCTTTGGCGTGCCTGACCTCAGCATCGAGGCTTGCCGAAAGCAGGAGAGGCTCTGACCGGATTAGCCCTGCGTTTGCTTTCAAGGCACTGACAAGATGTGGGTATTGTAGGCGGGTCGCTGTGTAGTCGTCGTAAATTTCCTGACCCTGTATGTCGCACCAAGGTGCAAACGACAGCTGATCGTCGGCCGCAAGTTCGATTTTCCGCTCGTCAGACAAAGTTTGTGAAATTATCGATTCATAGCCTTGAATCATCGAATACGGAGAATAGGCGTGACTGATCTGGGAACGACCTGACTCGATCAGATCTTCCAGTGCACCGGCGGCAGAAAGCACCGCCTGAGTCGACGCATCTATCTGGCCATATGGCACAAGGGTAATTCCATCAACATCAGCAAATTGCCTGAATGCGCCAACTCTGGCGCAGACTGCCGGCGTGCCATTCGCAACTGATTCAACTGGAACCAGACCAAAGGACTCAACAAACGATCCGATGCATAGAGTCACATCTCCTGCCGCGTAATATCCGGCCATTTCGGTTGTACTAAGCCAACTATGGAGTTCCACGATATCGACGCCACCCAGATCGCTCGCCAGCTTCAGAAGTTCGTCAGTTGAGCCAGCTACCTCGTCAAAATTCGAATCAGCAGGATACGCCGGTATCAACAATCGAACATTTTTTGCGGATTCGATTTTCTGAACTGCAACTGCCGTCCTGATTGCTTCGGCCACTCCCTTCGTTGGAATGGGTCGATGTGGAAACAATAAAATCAGATCGTGTTCACCACGAAGTGATATTCCATCTGGAAGTGCTGGAATCGGGATTGTATCTGGAACATGCACACCGTTCGGTATCGCCACCACTCGCTCTATTGTTTTTTTTCCGGTCATCGCAACGGTCGTTTCGATAACTCGTTTCATATAGTCGCTCGGAGCGATGGTTGCTGCGGCCGGAAGGGTCAACGTCGACAGAAGTGCCTCTTCGTAGACGTAGTCATGAATCGACCTAATGATCTCGACTCCCTCTAACGCATGTCGCAAATAAACAGCATCAGCATGGAGATAGACTCGATCCCCCCATTCGGCGGCGTTGCACAAGGCTTCAGCTGATCGAGCGAGAGCGACCGGAGAAACCTGATGAGTTGCTGGAAACGATCCCCGAAATTGAAGAACGGGATGAATAGTAACTCCGCCAACTTCGAAATCGCCGTCATGCAATCTAGTTCCAGTGCACCAGATTTGAACGTCGTGACCTGAGTTCTTCAGTCCAACTGCCACGTCAGCGAGAATCTTTTGAGATCCGCCAATGACGTAGTTAGGAAATATTGGAGCGACTGATATTGCGGCGATTCGCACGATATTGCCTATTCAGAAACGCTGTTGGAGTCTTGGTCGGACGCACTATCGGCGAAGCCACCGAACTGTCGTTGGAACCACACCAGCGGATCGCCCTCGCCAACCTGAATCGATTGCACTTCACCGATAAACACTGTGTGATCTCCTGTTTTGTGAGCAGCGATAACTTTGCAGTCCATAGCGGCTATAGCGTCGGCAATAACGGGAGTGCCGGAAAGTTGATCGAGTTTTTCTCCAGCCAACTCTCCCCGTGATTCGGGTGGAGTTGCGAAGTGCTTTGCGATTTCGGTTTGACCGGCGTCGAGAATGCTCATGCCGAACCGACCCGTCGTTTCGATCAATGCATGCGACTGCCTCGATTCGCCAATTACGGCGAGAACTAGTGGCGGATCAAGCGAAACCGACGTCACGCTGCTCGCGGTCATCCCGTGCACTGATCCGCTTGGTTCGACCGTCGTAATAACGGTGACTCCGGTCGCAAATCTTGACCATGCGTCGCGGTACATCTCTGCAATTGATTCGGCCGTCTGCAATCCTGTCGCCCCTCGAAACTTCGAAACCAGTGGCGGAAGTATAAGCGCTAAATCGTCCTACCAGCGATATTAGCGGCGGTGCATCCACTCAACAGGATCGGGATCGACGAAGCCGGAGAGCTCGACATAGGCATTGCCGATTATCGACACGCCGTTCTGTTGACCACTAACAGAGGCTTTGCCTTCCCAGTAAGTAGATGCAGCTGGTAGTCCACTCTGGACTTCTTGATCGCTCGCCACCGGATTGATTATCAAATTCATAGAGAGTGAATCGATCGCCAGTGACCATCCAGACGGATACGCCGCTCCGCTCTCGGCACTCGTCCATTCACCCAATGCTGTAAGACCAATCCCATCAGCTTCTTCCTGCAGATATTGAACGCTGCCGCCAGCCGACATATATGTGCCGTACGTTTCGACGATTTCGCCGTTGATGCCTCGTGATTGGGTGATCATTAGCGATCCGCCATCATCAAGCTGAACAGCGAACCACTGCCATCCGGCAGGCTTACCGAGCACGAAAAAGTCACCCCACTGATGATCGAACCAACCAGTGCCGGTTACTTGGAACGTTTCGCCATTTAGGGTCAGCTCACCGGATGCTTCCTGTCTCGGCCAAGAGTAGTAGTAGGTGGAACCAAGTTCAGTTGGCAGCCAGCCGATCTTGTTGTGAAGCATGACGGGAGCGACAGCTTCAAGATCGAGAGTTAGACCTATATATTCACTTTTTGCAGCAAATGAATGACCGCCTTCTACCGGATGCAAACCATAAACCCAATCGGCTATGCCGATGGTCATCGCTCCTCTGTTAATCTGGCGCATACCGGCTTCTGCCCTGGCCGATTCGTAGTGCTCGCCGGTTTCGACATCGATAATTCCGAGCTGTGAGACGATGTTCGGTTCATTTAGTCCATCGTCGGCTTTGAATACAACGAAGTGGAACCCAAATTCTCTGCCGGATTCTGATTCGAGGTGACCGCTGTGGTACCACCACTCGAGTCGAGTATCGTGGTCCAATTCGTCAGCTGGGAACGTGATGGGCGACGGGGTGGCAGTGGGATCAGGAACTGCGCCGACTGATACTTCACGCGGCTCCGCAGATTTCACGCAAGCTGTCACCGCTAACAGCAAGGTGACAGCTAACAGCGATAGAAGTGATAGGCGTCTAATCGACACGTTTCACCTCCGGCAATATTCGGTCGAGCCACCCCGGAAGCCACCAGTTCCAAGGACCAGCGATTCGCATTATGGCGGGAGCAACGAGAGCCCTGACTAATGTCACATCAACGAACACTGCGATAGCCAGGCCAAGTCCGATGGCTTTCACAATCACAACGTCGGCGAGCACAAAACTCAAAGCGACAATGATGAGGATCGAAGCGGCTCCGGTAATGATTAGTCCGCTCCGTTGGAGTCCTTCAGCTACCGCTGCGACGTTATCACCGGTGCGCTCATAAGCCTCAGCGACTCGTGACAGCAAGAATATTTCGTAGTCCATGCTGAGACCAAAAATAATAGCGAATAGCAAAATCGGCAGGGTCGCTTCGATAACGCCCATCGCTTCGAAATTCAAAACCCCGTCGAAGTTCCCCTCTTGAAATACGAATACCAAAGCTCCGTAGCTTGCGAGGATCGACAGCAGGTTCAGTAGCACCGCCTTTAAAGGAAGTAACACCGATCGGAACAGCAGCATTAGCGATATATACGTCACGCCTAAAACGGCGGCGATGACATACGGGAACTTGCCGTATAGCGCGTCGATAATGTCGGCTATTTCGCTCGCACCACCGCTTACGTGAAGCTCGCCGGCCGGCGGTATTAGCGCTCGAATATCAGCTACCAGTTGGCGAGTTTCAGGCCAGAACGGGTGCAGATCGCTGTGAATCAAGAACAGCATTGCACCGTTCCGAACCGACTCTTCAACGATTCTGGCGGCCGCTACATCAGTGATAGATTCCGGATGAGTGTAGAGAAGCTCGTACTCATACGTGCCAAACGTCGGATCAATATTAACGATGCTGGTCACTTTCGAAACGCCGTCTAGTCGTTCGAATTCGCTACCTATGTCGAACGCGCGCTTTAGATTTTCGGGGGAGAACGGATCGGCAGCGACCGACAAGTCGTCCTTTTCGGCAAATGTGTAGACCACAGGAATAACCGTTTGCAGAGCGAATCCGAATTCTTCCCTGAGCACATCGAATCCCTGCCTCGATTCCAGCGAGTCGGGCAATATCGTGGCATCGACAGTACCGAGTCGCAACGATAGCGCTGGCACTGCGAGCAAAATCAGCACCGCAGAAGTTGGGACAAGCACCAGCCACGGTCGTTTCATCACCCAGTTCGATAGTGGTACCCAGAAGCTAGGTCGATTGCTCCAGTTAGGAACGACCCTGAACCTGTTAACTCGTTCACCCAAGACAGCCAATATTGCTGGCATCAAGGTGAGTGCAGCGATCAACGCTGCGAAAATAACGGCAACGGCACCAATGCCGACCGAACGCAGCATCATTACGTCGAAGAAAACGAGACTTAAAAGTCCGATCAGACTTGTGACAGCCGAAAATAGAATTGCCTGCCCTGCGTGAATATGCGCTCCTAAAACGGCTTCATCGACAGATTTACCGTTGCGTAATTCTTCTTGGAATCTCGACGTATAGAACAATGAGTAGTCGATGCCGATTCCGATCCCCAGCAGACTCACGATGTTCAGTGCGAAAACCGACATATCGATGCCCTGCGACATGAAGAACACTATCGCTACACCAACGAGCACTCCCCCACCGCCAACTGCGGCTGGCAGTATCGCTGCGACCAGCGTTCCGAATACGAGCAACAGAGCGAGTGTTGCCACCGGGAATGCAACTGTTTCACCTCGGCGCAGATCACGTTCACTTGCCAATGAGATGTCGCGATATAGCGCTGGACCGCCAGTAACGATCATGTCGAGCGGACCCGGATCGACTGCTTCTATCACCGTGTCGAGATAGTCGAGAGATTCATCCAGCTCCATCGTCAGTCCTGCTGAAACGTGAACTGTATTGCTTACGGCAGAAGCTCGCTGAGGGTCATCGAGGTGAGTTACGACGTAGGAGATATTCTCCAAGTCAGGGAGGTCTGAAACAGCGTTCTCTACCGCACCGGAGAATCGAGGATCGAACGGTGACCAATCTGGGTGACTGAACACGAAATCGACTGTCAGTGTCGTTAGCTCAAGTCGTTCCTGAAGCACCTTGCGAGCCTGGACCGAAGGGAACGATTCATTCGAAAATCCACCGGGCTTCAGGTACTCGTCGGCGCGAGGGAAGAACGGTAACGCAGCCAAAATGACAATCGCCCAAATAGAGAGGACGTAGTATTTCCGTCGGACGATGAACTTGCCGCTGGCATTGAGCATCTAGTAATTCTTGTCTATTCCCCTAGCGATTGGGAGGCGGAGTCGCTAAGTATTACGTGAAATATCCAAAGACTATTTCCACCATCAACGATGTCGGTTGTTGATTAAAC
The DNA here is from genome assembly GCA_028821715.1 of Dehalococcoidia bacterium. Classification (GTDB taxonomy): domain Bacteria; phylum Chloroflexota; class Dehalococcoidia; order Lucifugimonadales; family Lucifugimonadaceae; genus Lucifugimonas. The sequence continues at coordinate 14,183 of JAPKFF010000005.1, read as the reverse complement.
AAACCGGGCTGCCTAGATATTCTTCAAGGCAGCCCGATCGTAATTTCTATTTAAACAATCTGGAGTTAGTCTTCATTCGCAATTTCGACTTCATCAATTGATTGGTCTGGGGCTTCATTCTCACCATGAGACTCATTATTCTCGTTACCGTTTTCCAGTTCCGCCAGGTCGAGCACCGCTCTGGCTTCACGCCGTTCGTCGATTACTCGAATCGCGGAGATCTTGTCTCCAGCATCCGGCATCTGAATCTTCACACCCTGAGCGATCCGCCCTGTTGATCGAATTTCACCAAGGTTTGTGCGAATAACTTGAGCCTGTTCACTGACAAGCACTAGCATGCCGGTCGAGTCGGCCCTGATGTCTTCGCTCACCACCGCCGAGTCGGCAACGTTGCCGGTCTTTGGTGTGACTTTCAGAGTAATAAGGCCTTTTCCACCACGACGCTGCTGAGTGTAGTGACGTAGGAGGGAAAGCTTTCCGTAACCCTTTTGACTGACGATGAGCAGGTAGCCCTCGTCATCGACAACGTTCATAGAGACGACTTCGTCCTTCCCCTGAACTGTCATGCCTTTCATTCCACCGGCAGCACGTTGACGTGCCCGTACTTCGGAAGACTTGAAGCGAATCGACATACCTTCTTTTGATACAAGAATTACATCCTGAGTATCATCAGCAAGCACTGCGCCAATAAGCCCGTCATCACCCTTCAAATTGAAGCAACGCAATCCACTGCGGTTCATATTCCTAAGCAACGGCAAGTGCATTCGCTTCACCTGACCCTGTTTAGTCGCCATCACCAGATACGTATCTTCGAGGTAGCTCGAAACGGCAACTACCGCCTGAACTTCCTCTCGCGGTTCCATATTGAAACCAAGGTTCTGCACTGGCGTACCGCGAGAATTCCTCGACTGATCGGCAGGAAGTTCAAATACTCGCGATGCGAACACTCGACCTCGATCTGTGAAGAACAATAGATAGTCGTGCGTGTCGGCAATCTGTAAGTGCGGCGTTACATCGTCTTCCTTGGTCATTCTCTGACCTCGGACGCCTCTACCACCCCGGTGCTGCTTCTTGTACGTGTCGAGCTTGACCCGTTTTACGTAGCCGTTACGGCTAAGAGTAATAACAACATCTTCGTGCGGTTCTGTGTCTTCTCGGCGCCAGTCGCCAAGTTCTTCCTGATGCACTTCTGTGCGGCGTTCGTCACCATACTTTCGCTTGAGTTCTCGGGTCTCTTTGCGAACAACGCGAAGGACCTGAGCGCTGTCACCAAGAAGCGCTTCGAGTTCGGATACGAGCTTGAGAAGTCCGGTGTATTCGTTCTCGATCTTCTCACGTTCAAGTGCAGCCAAGCGACGCAGTTGCATATCGAGAATGGCTTGCGCCTGAATCTCGGAAAGGCTGAACTCTGACATCAAACTATTACGGGCTTCTTCAACGTCGGCTGAAGCTCGAATTAGTGCAATCACTCGATCAAGGTTATCGATCGCAATGCGCAGACCTTCGAGCACGTGGAGGCGTGCCTTAGCCTTTTTCAGATCAAATTCGGCTCGCCTTCGAACTACCTCGACTCGGAAGTCAATGTAGTGACGAAGTGCCTGCTTCAACGTAAGCATCTTTGGAGTGCCATCGACCAAAGCGATCATGTTTACTGAGAAAGAATTTCGAAGGTTCGTCTGCTTGTACAGATTGTTGAGCACAACCGGGACGTGAGCACCACGTCGAAGCTCCAGAACCACTCGCATGCCTTTACGATCGGATTCATCTCTAACTTCGCTAATACCTTCGATTTTGCGTTGTTTGATCAGATTGGCAATCTTCGCAACCAGATTCGCCTTGTTTACCTGGAACGGAATCTCGTTGAATACGAGGCGCTTACGTTCCTGTCGGTCAATATCTTCGACCTTGTGATCGGCCTGAACCATTACGCGACCACGACCAGTAACGTAGGCATTTCGTATGCCTTCTTGACCCCAAATATGAGCGCCAGTTGGAAAATCAGGGCCCTGCACAAACTGCATCAAGTCATCGACTGAAGCGTCAGGTTTTCCGATCATATGCACGATAGCGTCACAGATCTCAGCAACGTTATGCGGTGGAATGTTTGTTGCCATTCCAACAGCGATACCGGAAGCACCGTTTACCAACAACGCTGGCAATCGAGCAGGAAGAACCGTTGGCTCTTTAAGTGACTGGTCGAAATTCTCGCCCCAGTCAACTGTGTCGCGATCGATATCGCTAAGCATCATCTCGGTGATCGACGATAAGCGACACTCGGTGTATCGCATAGCAGCCGGTGGATCACCGTCAACAGAACCGTAGTTACCCTGACCGTCTACCAATGGGTAGCGGAGCGAGAACGACTGCGCCATACGCACCTGAGCGTCGTAAACCGACTGGTCGCCATGTGGGTGGTACTTACCTAGCACCTCACCAACCAGACGTGCGCTCTTCTTGTACGAAGAAGTTGGGCGCATGCCCTGATCGTGCATGGCGTAGAGAATGCGACGCTGTACCGGCTTCAAGCCGTCACGAACGTCGGGAAGCGCCCTAGACACAATTACGCTCATTGCGTAGTCCAAGTAAGACGTCTTCATTTCGTCTTCGATGCTGATTGGCCTGATACTGCCGAGGTCGCTATTGACCATATAAATCTCCGGCTAATGGGATGGTGACAACCCGTATCGCTGCAAACTGGCGCCCAATACGAAAGTCAATGACTCAACACTACGCTTTCCCATCACGCCTGCGCGGCGCGTGCGCACCCGCACGCGAGGTCTTTCGAAAATTTTGCGTTACTGCTCGCTGCGTTCGACAAGGGCGAGCAGCAGGCTATCGAACCCTTTAGGAGTACGCTCATGCAGATGAGCAGGCCACTGAACCCCGATCAGCCATTCACGACCTGGCTTCTCTATAGCTTCAACAACCTGATCTTCTGCGTACATCGAAGACAGTAATCCATCGGCAACATAAGCCGGAAGTAAGCCGTGGGTGTGGGCCGAAGGAATCGTCACCCAACCTGATCCAGCGATCGTGTAGCCAACTTTACCGCCCGGCGCCATGAACGATGTGTGCCTCGTTGGATCCTCGCCAGGATCACCGTGACCTTCTACTGCGATCGGCGGTTCGCCCCCTAGGGCAATGTTGAGAGCGTGCATGCCCCAACCGATACCCAATACAGGGAATCCAGCGTCGATTGCCTGTGCGAGGGCAATAGGCAAGCTATCAGGAGGTGTGAATCCTGCTTCACCAGCGACCATCAAGCCACCGACATCACTAGGTAGTTCATCATCCGATTCAATAACAACAGCATGACCGGCGCCGTGTGCTATCGCATCAATAAATGGCTGCGAATTCTCGCCGGGGCCGACTACTAACGCTACGCGCGCTGGATCACTCATGGACTGGCCCTCGGGCTGAGACAAGATTCAACTTAAATAATTTTGTGGTGTATACGAAATCGAACGTCACAGCAGAGTTCTAGAACGGTATGCCCCAGAGTCCCATCCACTCGGTAAGCGATTTTTCGACTGCTAGGCCGTGCTTACGCAGATCTTGACCCAACCGCGCTTCTGTAGGACGGTCTCGATCACCTTCGCTTTCACCGGTCGGAACAAACGGGTAGAAGGCTTTGCGATCATACCGGTAGATCCAATAGGCACGCAGTCCGGATCTATAAGTGTTGTCTTCAACCGTGCCGGTGAAGTACAGCTCGAACACTGCAGCAAGAAGATTGTCCGCGCCATCGTTCATGCCGATGGCATTGCCGACCGTGTAAACCGTCGATACTAGATCGTCGAATTTACCGTCTTCGAGGACGATCCAACGCATGCCTCGATCGTCGTCTTCGATCTCGAAAGCGGTTTTAGTCGCACCTGCGCCTGAGTACAAAACTTCGTTGAGTTCGATCTCAATATCGTGTTGGAACGAGTTAGATTCATCGTTCCTGTAGATCACTCCAGCACGCCTAGAAGGAGTGATTTCACCAAGCGCCTGAAGCTTTGCTTCTGCATTGATGACGGTCGACATCGCTGACCAGTCGTTCTTGGGAGTTTTGTTACCGCCGAATATTCCCATGGCTATCGCAACCCGTAACGCATGCGCTGTTCAAGTTCACGAAGTCGTTTGACGCGTTCCTGTAACGGTGGATGAGTCGAGAACAAGTTCATCGACCCTTCACCCTTCAATGCTGCAGGAATAATCAAGAAAGCATTTGCAGTCTGCAATTTACGTAGATCCTTGTCAGGAATTTTGTTTACAGTACCGCTGATCTTCTCGAGAGCATCGGCAAGGGCACCGGGGTCGCCTGAAATCTCTGCTCCTGTATGATCCGCACCGTACTCACGATATCGAGTAAGCGCCAGAACCAGTAGCTGGCCAATGAAATAAACAATGATCGTTACAAGGTAGACCATCATCATGCCGCCGCCGTTGTTGTTGCGGCGCCCGCCCATGCCACCGAAGAGCATGTTCCAGAAGAGCATAGTCATAAGGAAGCTGGTGACGGTGACGAGGAAGTTGGCAACGGCCAGCACCCTCATGTCACGATTAGCGACGTGGGCAAGCTCGTGACCGATAACTGCCTGAAGTTCTCGCTCGTTGAGCCGTTCTTGAATCCCCGTTGTAACGGCTACAAGTGCGTTCTTTGGGTTTCGACCTGTAGCAAATGCGTTCGGGATAGGAGTGTCGATGACAGCGACCCGTGGCATCGGCATTTCGTATCGATCGGCAAGTTGCTTGACCATCTTATGAAGCGCAGGTTGCTGCTCGGCAGTAACTTCTTTCGCACCGGTCGACATCAGAATCAACTTGTCGGACATGTAGTACTGCACAACGACCATGACACCGACAATTCCGCCAATGAACACGAGCTGCATACCCGCTGCCATAAGAAACAGAGCGAATACGGCGTAGAGGAACCCGAGCATGAACATGGTGAAGTACATGCGAGTGGCGAGTCCACGATCTTTATGAAATTTACGGGTAGTAGTCGAAGTCATTCCCTTGCCTTAAAGCGTTGCGAAATATTCCAGCGCATTCACAATCAAACTTGCAAGTAGAATCTTACCGCAGAGTTGGCATTGGCGAGAAAAGAATTTCCTTAAATTTCGAGCATTCCCCAATCGAACCTGTTACTCGTCGCAGTAGGAAAGTTACTTAATTTACGCAGCTGGAGTCGCATCAGATTGACCGAATCATCACCGAACAGTGCATCAAACAGACCTCAAGCCGGATTTACTGAATCCGAACTAGAACACATCGAGAATTCGGTTGTTCGTGCAGCCACAGAAGCCGGCTCATTCGTGGCAAGTAGGTTCGGCGGTTTTCTGGAGATTTCTCAAAAAGGCGACAAGCCCGGCAAGAATCTTGTAACCGATGCCGATAAAGCTAGCCAACGGATGATAGCTGAGATCATGTCGGAAACTTGTCCTGATCACATGCTACTCGGCGAGGAAGACCCACCAGCCGAGGAACCAGCGGCGGAAGATTGGCTCTGGATCGTCGACCCGATCGATGGCACCACGAACTTTGTGAACTCGTCGCCGGTCCATGCTGTTTCAGTCGCTGCTCTGTTCAGGGGCGAACCGGTTGCCGCTGCTATTTGGATTCCGTGGCCGAATTCAGACGGCCACTTATTAATGCATGCAAGAAAAGGTCATGGCACGTGGATTAGTGATACTCAAGTTCAAGTCCACAAATCGAGTGACTCGGGTGAACCTATCACTGGCGTGCTTTCGGCTCGACCCGGATGGATTCACCGAATGTTCAATGTCGGAAAGCCGTTAGAAGGCAATTTTGGAGAGATTCGGGTAGGCGGAAGTGCCTGCCATGAGCAGTTCTTGGTAGCCAACGGAACAATGCAATACGCCATCACCGGGTGGGCAATGACTTGGGATTTCGCAGCAGCAATTCTTTTGGTCAAAGAATCAGGTGGCAAAGTTCTTGCCCTCGATTCGACTCAGTATTTCTCTGAATTCGACGGTTGGAGTAGCGGGTACGCCAACGATTCAGCGACGTACGGGCGAATAAGGAAATGGCGTGGACTGCTGCTGACAGGATCGCCAGCAACAGTCGATTTCATTTCAGCGAACCTCAAACCAAAGCGGCGGGGTCTACTCGGAAAACTTACGTCGCTAGTAAGTTCATAACGTCCAATTGTGTATCGAGAAGTAGCGTGATCCAGACGCTCCGCTGCATTCGACTATACGCGGATAATCTGCGGAGTGCGCCCAGCCAGCCGTCATTTCAACTCTCGATCGTTACTTGATGATAGAACGACATGTGATCTTTGATGTTGCCAGCCGCGTCGGAAGGAGCTGGGTGATATCAGGCAATGTCGCTCGCATATTGCCCATCGACGTTCAGCGAGTAGTAGCTGGCTAGTCCCTTCCAAGGACACGGGGTGTGCAGTCCAATATCAGAAAAGAACTCTCATTTAATCGAACTAAGCGGAAAGTAAACGTTCCCCTCAACCACTTCGTAATCCTCTGTTTCTGCAATTACTGTGCTGTTGAAGATAGCTCTCACCATCGACATATCTCCGATTCCATATAATTCGCAGTGATGTCTTTGTAACGGGCTTATTCGACGGTATAAGCCTACTTTTTTAGTGCGCTCCGCAGCGCCGTAATCAAATTGCCTTTTCGCCCAAGAACAACTCGACGTAGTCCTAGCCAGTCGGCCATCAGGCGAAGCTCATCCGCCAAGCTAGCAGCGACGTAGTCATGGTCTTGCTCGTCCTCAACAAAGGCACTTTTCACTCTGAGCACACCTTTGTGTCGGTCTGCTTTCAAATCCACTCGCGCCACTAGATCTTCGCCTAGCACAAACGGATACACGTAGTAACCGTATTGACGTTTTTTCGCAGGTACATAAATCTCGATTCGGTAGAAGAAATCGAAAATTCGGTCGATGCGATCACGGTTCCATACCAGCGGATCGAACGGCGTGAGCAACGCCCGGGCGTGAGTTGGTTTAGTCGATTCAATAGTTAATGGAGCGAACGCAGTGTCGTCCCACCCCTCAACCTCTACCTCCTGAATGTCTCCAGATTCAACTAACTCGGCGAGGCATTTTTTAGCGTCTCCACTTTTCACGTGATAATAGTTGCCAAAATCTTCGGCAATACCAACTCCGTGAGCTATCACTGCGTTCAGCATCATTTCACGATGTGCTTCTTCAGTTGATGGAGTATCGCTATTGAGATGTTCCGCTGGCACTACCCGCTCAGTTAGATCGTAGTAGCGAGCGAAGTTCCGTCGATCAGCAACCGATACAGAGCCAACCGTAAAGTGCCACTCCATAGCGATCTTGCCGGACGTGTAGCCCCACCAAGGACCACTCCGCTTACCCGCACCATCGAGATCCGAAGCGGTTAGCTCTCCCCGTTTTCGCACCTGATTGAGCGTGTCCTCAAGAAATCCTGGGTTGGCGATGACCAGTTTAGAAACGCGATGGTTTGGCTTTTCGTTCACCAATCGGGTCACCCGTTCACCTAAGTCTTCAGTCCCCATTCGCGGTCGAAACAATCGATGGTCTTCAACTGGTACGAAACACGCGGCGTGCGCCCATGTTTCGAAGACCGATTTCTTAGCATAAACAAGTTCGTCCAAAAGATTTTGATCGTAAACCCCGAGTCGAGAAAACAGCGGCATATAGTGAGATCGAACACACACGTTTACTGAGTCGATTTGCAGTAGATTCATCGCCCGAATAGAACGCTTGACATCGTCGATCACAATCGCTTTATCCGGGCGTTCACCGGCGAGTCCTTGTGCGCGAATCGCTATCCGTTTGGCATCCTGTTTTGAAAGAAAGAGTGGCATTTAGTCATCGATTACAAAGAGAGCTTTAGACCATCGGCCAAGGAACGTTGATATCTGGATCGAGTACAGGATAATGCCCATACTCGATCATCTCTTTCCCGCGTGTCACTAGATCGTCTATCTCAGGTTCGCTAAGCAGCGTACGCAGTTCACTTGCTACATCTGAATCAGATTCTAATTCAGCGACTAACATCTTCACATCAGCAAGCAGTTCGGCCGGGTACTCGGATCCGTTAAATTCGAACATCACAGTACGACGACGTGACAACTGGTTAAACGTTAGGCCGTGATCGATCGCCCAAAGTTGTCCAGATTCATCGAGGATGCACGATCCGCCCTTACGATCTGCGTTGTGGACCAGCGCATCGAACATCGCCATATCTCGAAATTCGTCCAATCGTGAATCTCGCATAGAGAAGAAGTCATCCGGCTCTTCATCTTCAGGACCAGAAGCAGCGTCGATGAACAATTGGACACTGCCTTCGCCGTGCGGCCCCATCCGAATCACAGTTGGCGGTATGCGTGGCCAGCCAAGTTCATGAGAAATCAGATATGCCGCTAGTTCACGATTATGCAGCGTTCCACCCGGAAAATCACGAAGTGGACGTTCACCTGTCTGAGGTTTGTAGATTCCGTACATCGACGCCGTCTCGTCTATTTCGACCTCGTAATTTTCAGACTCGGGCTCTTTGTACTTTGCGGGATCGGTCAGCCGAACAACGAACACATAGTTCGAGCCACCAGGATGCAGGCCAATGCCAGAAATCGGCCAGCCGGCCAATCGTTGCAGCAGTACATGCTCGGCAACCGACGCATTTGCATCATTACCATCAGAGCTGCCACTCACGAGTGCTCTTCACCCATCGGGTTTTCCGTTGGGTTGTAACCGTTTACCTTGACGCAGAAATGGTTCTCACCCGGATTCTGCGGTGCCTCGCATAGCGGGCATGATTTGCGGCCGGCCGCAACAATTGAAACCGATCGCTTGGAAATTTCTTCCGCCTGATGACGCTGGAAGCTAAAGATAATTTCAGAAATTGGCTCGGGCGATTCTTCTCTCGGAATATCGCTCGCGACAATTGTGAACACATCGGAAGCGGGATCGTGTTGAAGTGACATGTCGCCGGTTTTGAACTCGACGTGTACTGGTACCGGGGAGTCGATCGGAGGCGCAGTGAACGGCGCAGGATAAGGTGGAGAATCACGAGTCGACAGAAACTGTCGTAGCGAAACTCCTACCTGAAATAGCTGTTCTTTTTCCATCCAAACAATCGTTTCACCGCGGTCGCTTCGAGCGGTGATGTTGAATGTACGTTGCCCCGGTTCACCGATAGTCTCACAATGGAGGTAGTCGACGAGACCCAAGTCATTTCGTTCGAACTCGCTCAAATATTGCTCCAGATGTGCATCGATACTTATTTATTATGATCCATTTCGAGTAAATCACTGGCACATTTTAGGCATGCCGAGCGCATCCCGCTAATAGCTCGGGCAAGTACAGGCACAATCTGAGTGGCTTTATCGATTCTGTAATTGTCTGCCCCAAGTGATAGCATTGAGTATTAAGGCGTTGCGGAACTACGGTTCTGCGCTATGGAGACGTGTACGTCGATATTAACGGTATGAGCGAGCCCGAGATGGTGAGAGCGGGCACCTGAACATCTACAGAAAATCACTCCAGAGTCGTTGCCTGAAAGTCTGATGAACATCATCGACAAGTAGGCGCAACCGGGTTCGTGCCCCGTTATAAGGTGCGAGAGCATAACAACTGTGCTCTACTGAGTGGCTAGCGCTGATGAGTTTGATCCGCTGGCAACGAGGGTGGTACCGCGAGTCATTTCGACCCGTCCCTTACTGGGATGGGTTTTTTTGTGTCCGAAATCGAACAGGCAATAAAAGAATCCGACCCTAAATTGAATATTAAAGCGCATATACCAGGAGTTCGAGCGCGCCATGACAAACAAAGTTGAGCTTTACGACACGACACTACGTGACGGAACCCAGCAGGAAGGTATTTCACTTTCGGTTGAGGACAAGCTCGCTATTACGGAGCGTCTCGATCTACTCGGTATCGATGTGATCGAAGGCGGATACGCTGGTGCAAACCCGAAGGACGACGAATACTTCCAAAAAGTACAGTCGCTCGATCTGAAAAATGCCCAAATCGCAGCATTTGGAAACACTCGACGCGCTAACGTTGAAGCAGCAGACGACCCTACGTTGAAGGCTTTGCTAGACACGAACGCTCCGATAATGACTCTCGTTGGCAAGTCTTCCGAGTATCAAGTTCGCGACGTGTTACAGACTTCATTGGAAGAAAACCTGGCGATGATCGCCGATTCTGTCAGCTACCTGAAGCGCAACGGTCGTCGTGTATTTTTCGACGCTGAGCACTTCTTTGATGGCTACAAAATGAACACCGAATACGCCGTTCAGGCGTTGCGAGTGGCAATGGATGCCGGTGCCGAACGATTAATTCTCTGCGACACCAACGGCGGAACTTTGCCAAGCGAAGTAGCTGAAATCGTAAAGCAGATCAAAGAAGATCTTGGCGAAGATGCGGTGATCGGAATTCACTCACATAACGACACCGATACGGCAGTAGCCTCGGCGCTCTCGGCGATCGAAGCAGGCGCACAGCAGGTGCAGGGCTGTATCAACGGATACGGCGAGCGAACTGGTAACGCCAATATGATCAGCGTCATCGGCAATCTGAAGCTGAAGATGGGCGTAGATGCTGTTTCTGATGAACAGCTTGCTTCGCTAACCGAAGTTTCTAATTTTGTTTCAGAACGAGTGAATCGGTCTCCCGACCAGTTCCAACCTTTCGTTGGCTCAAGCGCGTTCGCGCACAAGGGTGGACTCCACGCTGCAGCTATACAGAAGTCGGTTCAGGCATACCAGCACATTGAACCTTCATTGGTCGGTAACTCGAACGATGTTGTTATTTCTGAGCTGTCAGGTCGCGGCAATGTAATTCACCGAATCCGAGAGATGGGTCTCGACTCTGATTTGAACGACGCCGATGCCCGACGAATCGTGCAGCACGTAAAGGATCAGGAATCGAAGGGGTTCTCCTACGAAGGAGCAAACGCTTCGTTTGATCTGGTTCTCCGTCGAGCTTTGCCAAACTATGAAGCGCCGTTCGAGTTGGTCGACTTCATGGTGGTTATCGAAAACCGCCGTCGCTCTTCATTCGGAACTGGCTGGCGCAAAGATGGCGTAGAACACCCGATGCTTTCCGAAGCCACGGTGAAAGTGCGAGTGGGCGACGACGTTCTGCACACCGCCGCTGAAGGCGATGGACCTGTTGGAGCGCTCGACGGTGCTCTACGAAAAGGCCTAATCGGTGCCTACCCCGAGCTTTCAGCGATTCGCCTAACGGACTACAAAGTGCGCGTGGTGAACGAAGGCGCTGGAACAGGTGCGGCCGTACGAGTCGTTATCGAATCGGCCGATGACAAAGACGTTTGGTACACGGTTGGGGCATCGACGAATATTCTCGAAGCCAGCTGGCTTGCGCTTACCGACAGCTTCGAATGGTGGCTGTTCAAAAACGGCGTGGTTGGAAGCTAACTTTGATCAGAAGCCCGATACGGATCGCCGTCCGTCTCAATAACCAACTCGGCAACTTCCGACTTAGCGCTAATCTCGAAAGCGCGAACAACCGGGCGAGTTTTTTCGACTAGAGAAACTATTACGTGGCGAGTGGAAATACTCGCAACGGCGACGGCGTTCGAGATGTCGGTTTTTGACGGGTAGCCCTGAGTGAACGTGTGCGAATGATAGATCGCCACGAACTCTCGATTCGACTTCTTCGCCTTTTCCTGAGCCTCGACCAATTCACCCGGCTGCATTGTGTATCGGCTAATCGGCTTGCTGTTCACGTTCGACATCCGATGCATTTCATCGGCCTCATGCCCACTGCCAAGTAGCAGACCGCAACTCTCGTTGGGGTCGTCTTGCAGCGCGTGTGAAATTAGATCGGCAAGCAATCGCCGCGGTATCTTGATCGACAAAGCTTCGTTTCGTGAGGTGTTGCTGGATGGCAACCGATCTTCAACAGGTCGCCAACACGTTAGTAACGTGGATGCACGATTATACGTACAGTCATAGAATCAATTGTCGTAATTGAACGATCGTTTCACCGGAAGCCACCATCCCGCAAAAATTTAGCCCGAACACAGAAATTGATGAACCAAGAAGAACTTAAGCTATCGGCTGGCATTCTGGCACTAGCGCGAGTCCGAAACCAATCGATCGACGGACTCCCCGACGGGCACCGCCCTGCCGACGTAGCAGAGGCGTACCAAGTTCAGGAGCAACTCCACGAACTGTTGGATGAAGCTGGCTACGGCAAGCGAGTCGGCTACAAGATTGGCTGCACGACTGATGTGATGCAAAAGTTCTTGGGCATCGACAATCCTTGCGCTGGCGCAATCTACAACACAGCTATCAATTACATTGCTGTTTCGGCGCAGTTCGACAATTTTTCACACCCGGGCGTTGAGTGCGAAATAGCAGCATTCATCGGCTCTGACTTAACGCCAGCTGCGGACGGATCACCCTTCACTCGGGAGTCGGTTGCTCCTGCGGTTCAGGCACTGTTTGGTGCTATCGAGATCGTCGACGACCGCTGGACCGACTACAAATCAGTCGACACTCCAACCCTAATTGCCGATGATTTTTTCGCTTCTGGAATCGTTCTCAGCCAGCCCAAGCCAGCCGCTGAAGCTCCTGATCTTGCATCCGCACGCGGGCACATGACCATAAACGGCAAACAGGTAGGTGAAGGTACAACCGGCGATATCCTCGGTCACCCTTACGAAGCCCTCGCGTGGTTAGCGAATTCACTATCAGAGCGCGGTAAGCACCTGCGATCTGGTGAAATCGTAATGCTCGGCAGTGTTGTTGAGACCCAGTGGGTCGAACACGGCGACGAAGTCGCTATCGACATCGAAGGTGTCGGCGGCGCACTCGTGAAGTTCGTGTAGCACCCACTCCTTCCTCAGATACCGTTCGACTACCCCAACTTTTATCCGCTCGAGGGTGCACTGCGGGTATATGATGCCGCTTGCGCAGATAAACGCGCAGAACGCACAACCTTCGTATGGAATTGGGAGTGGGCACCTTGAAAATTACCGATATCGAAGTCCTCAAATGGCATCCGGGGGTTGGTAAGAATTTCATCTATATCAAGCTTTCGACCGACGCCGGAATTACGGGTTGGGGAGAGGCTTACTCTCAGGACGATCGCGATACACAGATCGAGGCGCACGTCGACCAGCTTGCGCGCTACCTAATCGGTCGCGATCCGTTTCACATTCGTCATTTCATGCACGTCGCCCACGAAGACTTCGCAACAAAGCGTTCAGCGATGGATCTCCACTGCGCTCTAAGCGGCATCGAAATCGCTATGTGGGACATTGTTGGTAAAGCGACCGAGCAGCCCATCTACAACCTAATCGGCGGACCGGTTCGCCCCACTATCAGGGTCTACGCGAACGGCTGGGCTAGCGGATCGGCAGACGACAAAGCCCAAAAGGCGGCAACACTTGTTGAAGAGCGCGGGTTCAACGCCCTGAAGTTCGATCCGTTCCCGGGTCCTTGGCGAGAATATGTGAATCGTGACGAGCTGGCAGAAGCCGCTGCAACCGTCGGGAAGGTTCGAGAGGCTGTAGGACCCGACGTCGAGTTATTGATTGAGGCACACAGGCGCCTCGCCCCAATGAATGCAATACGAATGGCGAAATCGATTGAAAAGTACAATCCGTATTGGTTCGAAGAGCCATGCCCGCCCGACAACATCGACGCGATCAAAGAAGTAAAAGAGAACACGACCATTCCGGTCGTTACGGGAGAAGCGCACTACACTCGCAACGATTTCCGCGAAATATTCGACAAGCGAGCCGTCGACATCATTAATCCCGATATCTGCAACACAGGTGGGATTCTGGAGATATCGCAAATCGCCGCAATGGCACAGCCGCACTACATCGGTGTTTCTCCACACGGATGGAACTCAACGTCGATTGGGCTAGCTGCTGGCGTGCACGCTTCGGCGAACATGCCTAACTTCCTGATCTACGAATATTTCGTCCACGTCGAAGAAGTGTGCCGTAGTTTCACAGCGGGCTACTTGGAACCGCACAACAGCTATATCGAACTACCTACCGCACCTGGTCTTGGCATTGAAATCGATGAAGCAAAGCTCGCCCAACATCCGCACAAGCCGTTCCCGCCTCGAAACATCCGAACGGTAGAAGACGAACGACAGTGGCACTAGACCATCCGAAATACGCTTTGTAAGACGAGTTAAAACAGAACGCCCCCGACCTTGATGGTCGGGGGCGTTCT
>JAPKFF010000004.1:0-35415 GCA_028821715.1 Dehalococcoidia bacterium | reverse complement strand
CAGTAGGAAAGTTCTGGTTCTGGGCGGTGGTTTCGGAGGAGTACAAGCTGCGATAAGTGCACGTGCATCTATCGACGCTTCACACGAAGTAACTATTGTCGATCGAAATAGGGTGACGCATCTCTGCGGAATGAACCCACTATTGATAGTTGGTGAACGAGATACCGACAAAACCAGTAGATCGCTGGGTCGACTCGCCAACCGTGGCATCAAGTTCGTCGAATCGAATATCGACGCGATCGACACGATAGGTCAGAAGGTCGAAACATCGGCTGGCGCGCTCGATTACGACTATCTGGTTATCGCCCTTGGCGCCGCATACGACTGGGACGCCGTTCCCGGTGCAAGAGACGCCTACTCGTTCTACGATTTCGACTACGCCCGTCACTTGCGACGCCGACTCAGTCGACTTAAGCGAGGCAAGATCGTGCTCGCCGCTGCGAAGCCGCCATACAAATGTCCGCCAGCCCCGTTCGAGACTGCCATGATCCTCAACTGGTGGGCTAAGAACAGAGGCATCCGAAAAGACCTCGAAATTTCCGTTTACATCCCCGAGCCAGGACCGCTCGGGGTAGCCGGTAAAGAAGCATCAATGCGAGTTCGAAGCGCGCTATATCAACGCGGAATCGAACTTGTCACAGGGGCTGGAATAACCGAAGTTTCAGCAAACGGCAGGGAAGCATCGTTCGCCGATGGCTCGATGACAACCGCCGATATCATCGCAACTGTTCCAGTTCACAAAATTCCCGCAATTGTTGCAGCAAGCGGCGTTTCTGGCGGCAAGCCATGGGTTCCTGTAAACAAAGCGAATTTGGAAACATCCACTGTGAACGTATTTGCAATCGGCGACGTGAACGTTGTGCCATCGGGAGATTTCGCCATTCCAAAAGCTGGTGTGTTCGCCGCGGGCCAAGGCACGAAGGTCGGCGAGGTAATCGCTAGCCGAATAAACGAAACCGAAGCACCAGAACCATATGACGGCGTTGGATTTTGCTATATGTCCTACTCGGGCGGACGTTCAGCCACCGTTGGCGGCGAGTTTTTAGCTGAAGGCGGGCCGCAGACGATTCTTAGTGAACCGACCGTATCGGGCATGAAGAGCAAGGATCGATTCGAGCGAGACTGGCGCAGCTTCAAGATCTAAGCTCACAATCGTAGTTTTGTCGTTTGATTTCGACACTTCCAAAAAGAAAGAATTACCGATGATTGCTGTTCGACGCACCTACCTTCCAAAACCGGGTACCGGAAGCAAACTGGCCGCTCTGGTGCATGAAGCAAGTTCCGCAATGGAATCTGCCGGATACAAGAAACCTACCGTTTACAAAGGCTGGCACGGATCGCACGGAATGCTGCAAACCGAGCAGCTCTGGGATTCGACCACTGACTACGAAACGTCACGAAGCGCGGTTCGTAAAACTTCGAGCATCACCAAGATATTCGACCAGATATACCCGCTCCTTGCCGAAACCCACAACACCGAAATCTTCGAAATCACCAGCTAGACCGTTTTGAGCCTCCCCAAGCTCTCTACCTTTTTGTTGCCGCTGCAAAATTTATCCGCTTGAGAGCGATGTAATCGCGTGCAGCAACTGCGGCTGCAGCAAGCACAAGGCCGCCCGCCAGCACTCCAACAAACGCCCACTCGGTTGAAAATTGAACGGGCGGCACAATCGCCCCGCTAGAAACGGTCTGGGTAGTTGTATCTACAGCCAATCTCGCCATAAAAATTCCTGCAGCTAGACCAACCCCAACGCCAATCACCAAAACCGTTACCGACTCACCGATGGCAATTGCGAGCAGCACCCATTTTCTGATTCCCAGAGCCCCTAGTACTGCCAGTTTGTAATGATCGCCCGATGGCCTAGCCGGAGCGAAGACCAAGAACCCAAGCACGCCAAGAACTGCGGCCAGCACTGAAGAGACTATTGCGGCTCCACGCCAACCGGCGATTGCCAGCGGGGTGACCAATGAACCATTCTCTAGTTCATAGCGAACGATGAGAGCGTGAATGCCGCCAATCACATCAGAAATATTTGAAACCACTTCTTGATCGTCAGGATCATCAAGCCCAATGAACATTTCTTCCAAGAAACCTGCCGAGTTGAAACTGCTCATCGAAAGATAAGTCCAGAGCGAAGCTGAGTCTGAAATAACATAGCCAAACTGAGTTAGATCCATCGTTGGAAAGTAATCTACTTCGCCAACAATGCGTGCCGGAACCGACTGCCCGAATACATGAATCACAGTGCGATTGCCAACCGAAAGACCATTCTCTTCTAACGCTTCAGTGCTGAACAGCACTGGAACCAATTCCGTCGCCGATCTGACTATCCCTCGAACACCTCGATTCGTTCCCACGCCAAATTCAATTCGAATCGCACTATCGCTCTGACCGGAGCGGTCATATTCAACTGAGCTAATTACCGTATCCATGCCCTTGATCGAAGCGAGCGGATGCCAATCATCGATATCGCCAAAATCGACTACCGTTACGGTCGTCGGATTCGTCGCTTCTTCACTGACCTTTGTTTTTATCGCCACCAATTCGTCAATCAGAACCGTCATAGGGTTTCCAAGCTCGTCGTTTGCCTGCTCGAAGAATACGACGCCGACTATTTCGACAGGCCTCGCCGCTGATTCGGGAACATCACCAGTTCGTAATTCCCAATCGGTAGCGGTCACAGGCCCCAAATTAACAGACCAAGAACGACCAGCTGCATCCATTAATCGCAGACTGACACGAACGAGCTCCTCAGAAGAACTCGCCTTAAATCTAATTCCGACCTGATCGGGATTGTCGATAAGCTGCGTCGAAGTGAACGTCGAACCCGGCCCAGCCGAAGTGTTCATCGCCGACAAAACCTGATCTATCGGCTCATCGGCGTAGTCGTCTCGGAAGATAGCGACCGTCAAGAATTCTTCCGGCTCGATGGCAAGAAACTCAAATGGAGCACCCTGACCTCCATCACGAAGTCCCCCAATCGCTCGTAGTCCGATAGATGCGCCCGTTACGCCCTCGATACTGCGAACTTGATCCAGCACTTCGGTTCTCGGACCACTACTGAAATCGACCGGAAGCGCCCGCAAATCCGCACCCGCTTGTAACCCGCCTGATCAGCTGCACTTCGCTCTAGTGAAGCAGAAACGGTCGCCGAGAGGACTATCGACCCAGTCGCCATTCCGATGATCGCTATTGGCCAGGCGTACGTGTTCGGCAACCTTGCGAACATGGCAATTAAAATATGCAGCCACGCGGGACCTCGCTTACTTATGGCCCGCGAGGCAAATCGTGCGACTTCAGGCATGATTCGTAGCGAAAATACGATCACCACTCCCAAGAATATCGCTGGAGCGAACACCAATAGCTGACCGACGTCACCAATCTGCCCAGTTCGCTCAGCTACGACTGATTCCTCAGTGGTCAAATCCCACAGCACAACGCTTCCAAATATAAGAAATATCAAATCGAGATAGTGACGCTGGAAAAACGGCCTCCCTTCGACCCGCTCCAACGTTAATATCGCAGAATCTATCTCACGTGTGTTCGCAGAGAAAGCGACCAGTTGCATATACGTGAGCAACATGAGCCCACCAGCAAATGACACTGCAAACGCCTGCCACGACAACCGAGCGGGTACCCCTCCGCCAAGTGTTGCAAGTTCGTATTCAGGAAGCAGATCGAATGAGGAAATAACCCCAAACGCAATAAACGGTGCGATCAACACTGGAACAAGCACGAACGGCGCCGATTCGTAAAAACGACTTAGAGCGATACGGTGTCTACTGAATCCTCGGGCACGAAGCCTGCCGGTATCAACACGTGTTCGAGATACTAACGATCCCGCAGATGTGATCGATAGGAACACGGAAACGGCAAGTACGACTCCGCCCATCATCAGCACTGGTATTCGCGCGAATACGATCTCTTCCCGAAGTGCCTTAAATCGATTCTCCAACGCCGAAACGAGCTTCGCTTCCGGAAATTCCAACCGCAGCCGACCGGCAGCGTCATCAATCTGTCGCTCGACAGCAGCGGGACCTTGATCGATGATTTCGTTGATGTCTAATTGAACCAACCAACGACTCGTTCCAATTGAGGCAGGTCCGCCGGTGACGAGATCAAACCAGAACTCTTCTTGAAGATCGTGTGGAGTAAATCTTCCTACGACTTCAAGTTTTAGATATGGCGGGTCGACCGGCGATGACGCAAGCCAGATGTCGTCGCCAACATTCACCCCAAGCACTTCAGCGCGAACGAACGGAATGGCAGCTTCAGCAACTAGAACATCAGATTCAGGTGTGACAGCCGCCTCTGGCGCCCGACCGTCGACGAACTCAACGTGATCAGGAAACCCTACGAATCGATTTAGAATCGCGCTGTCTGAAGAAGGACCCGGAATGATGGCGTCAGGCCCGAACGCCCAATAGTGAGGCCTCGTGTGCGATTCCTGCGAAACGCTTACCGGTAGGTCACCAAGCGCACCAAGAGTTATTTCGACTCTCTCTGATCCCGCTGTTGTTGAACTTTGCGTCAGAGGAAAATTGTCGACAGAAATCAGCAGGTTCCTATTTGCTGGCGAGAGCGTATCCAAAACTGATCTGAGCCCTAGCGACTCGATCGTCTTAAGTTACATGGGAGTGCCGGCGAGGATCGATATTGCTAGCAGAGCGGTAATGGCGAGCGCGAGCGACTGTGCCAGATTAGAGCGAAATCGCCTGAAAACTAAAATCAACCCGAGCTACGTCCGATCTATAAAAGCCGAGATGGTCTCGTATCACAGCGAGGCGCCATGCATTATGACCTCGTGCCAACCACTAGGATCTGCATGAACGAGAAAAATGGATACATCGTAGGATCCCTTTATTTATTTATTGAAAAACTAGTGGCCCGCCTACGTTGTAGCCAATAACATCATTGCCAGTTGTACATCGACTACCCAAGGACCGTCTGTCGCCAAGGTCGCATATACGTCTTGATTTGGGAGCAACTCTACTTCTCGTTCGCCATCAAGAGCGATGGTTCCGGGTTGAGTATCGATTGCGATCTTGTCGCCCGGATAAAACTTGTGCCACTCCATAATTTCGACATCAGCAATCGTGCCAGGAGCAATCGGCGCTCGCACCGTCGTAGCGTTTTCGCCCGGTTCGCCAGTAAGTCGAAGATAAAGCCCGTACTCTCCATCGATCGAAATAGGCATGATTCTTGACCCAATCGATGAAAGACCAATGCTTGCCGGTTCAGCCCGAGTCAGAAACATCGATTGCAGCGTCTTGGTGTCCCAAACAGCTCTAGCACCAACAAACATCTGATTCGACACCGCGGCGTCGACTAGCGCATCGTCTCGACGCTCACCGTTCACGTAAATATCTATCCGCTTAGAACGTCGGCAAGCCTCTTCAATGGTCAACACACCTGTCGCCATCGATCCGGCGGCGATTCCGGCAAGCGTGCCTTCGGTATTCGCGGGGAACACGTTGTTCGTTCCCGTTGAAATAGGAATCAAGGGCACCGTACCAGCACCCTTGGCAACGACACGGTTCGTGCCATCTCCACCGAGAGTCACAATGCTATCTGCGCCCTGTTCTGCCATTGCACGGGCAGCATTTGTCGAAGCAACTTGATGATCGGCGACCGGCATTTCTACGTAATCGATTCTGATCTGACCTTCAACGTCATTAGCAGCCGGACGTGCCAGCCCTGAATGATCTGGCATTACTAAAAGGCGATCAGCACCAGTTGAAACAACACCAGCGAACACCCTGCGAAGAATGTTCGCCTTCTCTTGATTAGAGACCACTCGACCGTGCGCTACCAAACGACGAATGTCTTTGCCTGCCGCAGGATTTGCGATTATTCCGACCGTGCTCAATTAAAAAGTCCAAAACTAGTCGCTAGTGACATATGCCGACGCTTACGCCTTCATCCAGCTTGGATCGCTAAGGAATTTAGCGATTGACCGCACGAACTCGGCAGCCGGTGCACCGTCCCACGCTCGGTGATCGAACGCAAGGTTCAAGTTCGCGATCGATCGGATAGCAACTTCGCCATCAACAACCACAGGTCGTTCTTCAACCGTTCCAATTCCCAAAATTCCGATTTCAGGCTGATTCAGTAGTGGATCAAAAGTATCGATGTTGTACGAGCTCAGGTTGGTGATCGAGAACGTGCTGTTAGTCATTTCATCGATCGACAGTCTATTTGCTTTTGCCTTCTTAGCGAGTTCACGAACTTCCTGTGCGATTTCCAATAGAGATTTCTGATCCGCGTTTTTGATAACCGGAACCAACAAACCTTCGGGGATCGCCATTGCGATTCCGACGTTTACTTGGTCGAGCACTCGTACTTCGTCACCGACTAGATGAGAGTTGGCAATCGAAGAATCCTTGAGCGCACGTGCAACAGCTGCAATTACAAGATCCTGATATTGAGGTCGCAGCTTGTGCTGTCTCCATTCACCAACGAGTTCACGCTGGAATGCGATAGCGTCGGTGACGTCTGCAGTGGTCGAAAGAGTCACCGCTGGAATGGTGGCACTTTCGGTCATGCGGCGTGCGATAGTTCCTCGAAGACCCGAAAGCTTGATCGTTTCTTTTACCGGAACAACCGATTCTGGCAGCGGAGCAGCAGCGGCAGTCGTGCCTCCGGTAGGAGCAGCAGCGGCAGTTTTCACATCATCCTCGGTAACTCGACCGCTAGGTCCCGTTCCGAGAATTCCTGCAAGATCAACGCTCATCTCTTTGGCGAGACGACGTGCCCGCGGCGTGACGATCTGCTTGCCGCCCTTTGGAGAGACGCCAACAGCGGCAGAAGCAACGGCAGGTTTGACAGCCACTGGAACGGGAGCACCGGCAGGTCCACGAGCTGGAATTACGTCTGGCAGGTCAGCATCCGATTCGCCAGCTTCGAGAACATGCCCGAGAACAGTTCCGACGTCGACAATACGGCCTTCCTCAACGTCGATTCTGCCGAGCGTACCATCGGCAGTCGCTTCGACTTCAGCGTTTACTTTAGAAGATTCGATCTCGACAAGTTGATCGCCTTTTGCGATCGGATCGCCGACAGATTTGAGCCACTTGATGACTTCGCCGTCGTTCATCCCCATGCCCCATTGTGGCAGGGTGATAGGTACAGACATATTTAACGTTTACCGTTCTTTATTTGCCAACTGTCGGGCGCAACGTCAGCTAGCTGTGCGTCGCCTTACCCGTATTGATACAAGTACAGACGAAACTCTGAAATTGGAATCAAGAATACCGCGCAGGCGGCTAGTTTAGCGCAGTTGAAGAGTAGTTCGGAAGGTTTTGTCGACTGAGTTAGTCGAGGATCGTGATCTCAGCGGTGTCCCAAAATTCATGAGCACCGATTCGTGAGCGATCTGGTTTAGTGTTTCTGAGTCAGCCAACTCCTCGGCAATACGCTCTATCATCCCAGCGTGATCGATAAAGTTGTGACCGACAGGTAAAAGGCCTGTCGATCCCTCGAAGCTCTTCGATGCCACCTTCCATTTCAGCGAGAAGGTCTTCAACCGTAAGTTACGCTGGCTCGACTACTGCAGTAGAAATCGGTTCCAGGGTCGGACTAATCGTCGGAGTAGGGGTTGAAACGGTTTCCGAATCTGATCCGGAAGAACAGGCAACCGCCAGCAGTAAAACTAGCGCCAATCCAAAAGTTAAACTGGACCCAATCGTTTTCAAGAAAACCCAGCTAATCCGGTTAGAGGAGCGCATCGGCTAGTTCGGTAAAATTGAGCACAGTGGAATCGGGCTTGTACATGTCGTAGGTATCCTCGAACGGTAAGTCATATCGATTTACATACACACCACGTAGCCCACAGGTTCTCGCACCCATCACATCGAACGAATTCGCCGAAACCATAATTAGCTCGCCTGGCTCCATATTCAAGTTACGAGCAGCACGACGATAAACACCGGGCTTCGGCTTGAAGTAGCCAGCCTGTTCGACCGACATCACATCATCGAAGTCGTATTTAATACGGTTTTTTACAAGGTGATCGAGGAACCACGGGTTACCGTTAGAGAGCGCAATCAGTTTGTACCGCTCACCGAGTCGATCAAGACCGGAAACACATTCTGGAAAAGGCAAAAGTTCCTGCCAGCCCGTCATGAACGTGTCGATTTGCTCTGATGTCGGGTCGAGTTTGTTCGCTCGGGCAACGTAGTCGAACGCCTTCTGAACGGTTTCGAGGTATCCCGAGTGACCCAGTTCAACAAGCGTGTCCTGGTACTGCTCGATACGCTGTCGATACCGTAGCTGCTGCCACATCGCCGCAGGGTCGACATCCGAACCCCGACCGTCCAAGAATATTTTCAGGTGAGGAGTTAGCGAGCCGCCAAGATCGAGCACCGTTCCAAACAGATCGAACGTAAGTGCCTTACAGTTCTTAAAAACAGGATTCAATAGAATGCTCCGGGGTCTCTCTCTCACTGTGTACTTCGACGAACCATATAGCCTACCGCCTCCCATGCCACCGCGAAAACTAACAACTTGTCATTGCTAGGAGGAACGACGTGGCAATCAGCGACCTCAGCAACGTTATCTTCAATTCAGTCCACCAAATTCTCAATCGAAAATCACTTAAACCCGACATCCAATTTTGAACTGATGCCAAAACCAGAGATGCTTAGCGGATGAGATCCGCCACATACTCCGTTAAATCCTCTCTAACCAAAACCGAATCCTCTATGTCGGCGTGAAGAACGACTTGGTTCGGCGACTAATCGAACATAGATCTGGAACTGGCTCAAAGTTCAGGAAATTACACGGGCTTACCGAGCTGGTTTGGTTCGATACCAACAACGATATATGTGCGGCTCTCGAGCGCGAACGACAGATCAAAAGTTGGAACCGACGTCGAAAACGGGAGTTAATCGATTCGCAGAATCCAGACTGGAGCGATTTGTCTCCTGAGTTCATTTTAGGATCCCTCTACTCCGCTTTGCTACGGTCGTGAAGAGGTTTGGCACGCGAGCCCCTCCCCTGAACCAACAAAAATGCCCCGGGCCTAAACCCGGGGCATTTATTACTGCTGATTTCTGAGAAATCGTGCCAATAACACTTAGCTCTCTAGAGTGCGCTTTACTGCTGCGATGATTTTAGGAGCATCCGGGTAAACAAGCTTCTCAAGCGAAGGCGTGTAAGGAATGTGAACCTGTTCCGAAGCCACTTTCTGTATCGGAGCCTGAAGAGACCAGAAGCCTTCCTCAGAAACGATAGAAGCGATTTCCGAAGCCGCACTGCAAACCTTGTGAGCAGGATCGGCAATCACGAGTCGCCCCGTCTTCTCGACAGATTCGAGAATCGACTTCTTATCGAGCGGAACAAGCGTTCTTGGGTCGACCACCTCAACCGAAATACCTTCTGCAGCCAACTGATCTGCAGCTGCAATCGAATGATTCACCGCACCACCAATTGCGACGATCGTGCAATCAGTTCCTTCACGGGAAATTCGAGCTTCACCAAATGGAACCAACAATTCTTCGCCCGGAAGCTCAGAATTGTCTGGAACTTCGCCCCTCATACCGAACAACGTGCCATCCTCGAACACAATAGTCGGGTCGTCATCACGAATCGCCGTCTTCAGCAAGCCTTTCATGTCGGCCGGGTTCGACGGAACTACGATCTTGATACCAGGCATGTTCATGAACATCGGGTACGAACGATCAGAGTGATGAGCCGCTGATCCAGCACCGTAAAACATCGATGCCCTGAATACGACTGGAAGCGTCGCCTGCCCACCGAACATATACCGCATCTTTGCGGCCTGGCTGATGAGCTGGTCCATTGCGACCCACATGAAGCTGGTTAGGGTCTCCACAACCGGTCGCATCCCTACGAGCGATGCACCAATTGCAGCACCAAAAAAGCCGTTTTCCGAAAGAGGAGTGTCGAGAACTCGCTTTTCGCCGAACTCGGTTAGGAGATCGGCTGTTGCACCGTATATCGCTCTACGAATGTCCTCACCCAGAATGAAAACGCTTTCGTCACGTCTCATCTCTTCCTGGATGGCCTGATTGATTGCTTCTAAAAATACGGTCTGCGCCATTTTGATCTATTACCTGTGAACTGAGAAATACTTTTGAAAAATTAATAAAAAGTTGGTCTACGCCTGTGGAATTGGATTAGCCCACATGTCATCAAACAGAGCTTCTGGCTCTGGGAACGGACTGTTTCGAGCGAAGTCAGTAGCTCTTTCGACTTCTTCAGCCGTCTCAGCGTTTATCGCATCGCACTCCTCACGAGTGGCGATTCCCTGTGAAGTCAGAGTCTTTTCGAGAATGTCGAGAGGGTCGCGTTTACGCCACTCGGCAATTTCTGCCTCGTCTCGGTACGCACCACGAGCCACTCGGCCAAGACCCAAAGAGTGCTCTTCAAATCGGTAAGTAAGACCCTCGATCAAAGTCGGGCCTTCGCCTGCCCTAGCCCTTGCAACAGCGGCAGCGGTCGCCTCGTACATCGCAATAGCGTCTTGCCCATCAACGAGCACCCCCGGCATGTTGTATGCCGAAGCTCGGTCGGAAACGTGATCTACAGCCACCGTTTCGGCATAGGAAGTTGTCACGGCGTACTGGTTGTTCTCACAAAGGAAAATAACTGGAAGTTTCCAGATTGAAGCGAGGTTCATCGATTCGTGCAGAGCGCCCTGGTTAGAAGCTCCATCACCAAAGAATGCCATCGAAACAAATTTATCGCCTCGAATGTGCGCAGCAAGAGCCGCTCCAACGGCGACAGGAACTGACGAACCTAGAATTCCTGATTCACCAAGAATGCCAATTGAATAGTCGGCAAGGTGCATCGATCCGCCCTTACCCTTACAGTATCCATCAACTCGGCCGTAAAGTTCGGCCATTGCCTTGTCGACACGACCGCCCTTAGCGATTGGGTGGCCGTGTGAACGGTGGTTACCCGTAATGTAGTCGGTATCTTCCAAAGCGGCGCAAGCACCAACAGCAACGGCTTCTTCACCGATGTAAGGGTGAGCGGCACCACTGAATTCACCCGCACTATGAACTTCCATCACTTTCAATTCGAAGTTTCGAATCATCCACATGCGGCGAAGCATCAGCAACAAAATATCGCGGTCGATTTCCACGGTTAACCCTCGGGTTTCTTAAGCGAAGCAGGCGGCTTGTTTTCGATTCTTCAAGTTGCCACTTCGTACATATATCAATACAAAATCCGGGGAAACAACAGGTTCAGGGGAACTGCGCGCTTCACTCGAATTGCGAGATTATAGACCCGCTTGGTAGTCAAGTGTGCCTATTTTGATCATCCAATCGCAGTAAACACAGCTGCTGCTGCCACCGTCAAACTGAGCAAAACGACTAACACGTATTTAACTATGAACGATTGTTTTGAAGTCTTATGCCTAAACCTGCGCATAGCCCAAATACCGCCAGGCCACCCTCCAACTAGAGCCCAAACTAGAATAGTCGATTCTTTTATTCGCCATTGATCCTTCTTCGCCCGCCGTTTATCCCACCAGATAGCGGTAACCGATCCGACGTTAACGATGAACAGCGCGGCAGCAATAAAAAGTACGAATTGTTGGGTCGAAGTATCCACTGTTCATCCAATACGAAATAAAGCCCGAGCGCGAGCAACCGAAATATAGGTCGATTTTATGCTGACGCCATACTTGACTCAAACTGGGCTAACACCACCTAAAAATGATAGAATTAAAGTCTCGTTTACAGGTTATGTAAACCCACGCGAATCAATCCTGATTCAACGTCCGATCTCCTGCTTCTGGCCCACGCACAACAAAAGCTCAAGCTGTGCTTGGATCAACAGTATTTCTCGGATTAAACTAGGATCGAAAAGCGTATCGCACCATATGGCAAGGATCACGAATGGCAAAGCGAAAAAGCGCAGGCTCAGATATCACCGGCGGCTCGGCTGATTACAACGCCGATGACATCACCGTCATGGAGGGCATGGAAGCCGTCCGAAAACGACCAGGTATGTACATCGGTACAACCGGGCTCGAAGGTGTTTTCCACCTAGTTCGTGAGATCGTCGACAACAGTGTCGACGAAGCGATGGCAGGCTTCGCTACCAGAATCGATATAACTATCCATAAAGATGGCTCTGTGACCGTTAGCGACGACGGACGTGGAATTCCTGTGGACAATCATAAGAAAACAGGCATTTCAGCCCTCGAAACGGTCATGACCACCCTTCATGCCGGAGGCAAATTCGGTGGCAAGGGATATCAGGTTTCAGGTGGGCTTCATGGTGTTGGTGCATCCGTGGTGAACGCTCTGTCTGAATCAACTACTGTCGAAGTACGTCGTGATGGCAAAGTAAGTACACAGAGATACGCACGCGGCAAGTCCATTGGCGAGATGGAAGTCCGCCAGCCTGAAGAAACCGACGATCCCGGTACAGGAACGTCGGTGCACTGGATGCCAGATGCTGAAATCTTCCCGGAAATTGGATACGACTGGGACATCATTTCCAATCGATTCAAAGAGATGGCTTACCTGAACCAGGGCCTAACGATTCACCTACGATCCGAATGGCATGACGATGCTTGGCCGTTCAACGATGTGACTTACATGTTTGATGGCGGAGTACGTAGTTTCGTTCGTTCACTCAACCGTCGACGTGGCTCAATTCACCCGAACGTTATGTATGCACAGGAAACTATCGATGGTGTTGTTGTTGAAGTTGCGATGCAGTACAACGAATCCTTCATTGAAAATACCCTCTCTTTTGCAAACGTTATCCGCACTGGAGACGGTGGATCCCACGTAACCGGTTTCCGCTCAGCACTCACACGTGTGCTTAACGATTTCGCAAAGAAAAACAATCTTCTCGGAACCGGCAAAGACGACATCAAGAACCTTTCAGGTGAAGATACTCGTGAAGGTCTGATGTGCGTTATCAGCGTCAAGGTAAAAGATCCTCAATTCGAAGGCCAGACGAAGGGTCGACTCGGCAACCCTGAAGTAAAGGGTGCAGTCGAGCAGATCGTAGGCCGCAAGCTCGTTGAATTCCTCGAAGACAACCCCGGTGACGGTGCACTGATTATCAACAAATCGACCACCGCAGCACGCGCACGGGCTGCCGCAAAGAAGGCCCGTGACCTCGTCATTCGCAAGAACGCAATGGACGGCGGATCACTTCCTGGTAAGCTCGCCGACTGCACCGAAAAAGACCCTGCAGGGTCTGAGATTTACATCGTTGAGGGTGAATCCGCTGGCGGGTCTGCTAAGCAAGGACGAGATCGACAGTTCCAGGCAATTCTTCCGCTACGTGGAAAGATTCTGAACGTCGAGAAGGCTCGACCTGAGCGAATGTTGGCTCACGAAGAAATCGCAGCCCTCATCACCGCACTCGGTGCGGGTTTAGGTGAAGACTATGACGAAGAAAAACTTCGCTACCACCGAGTGATCATAATGACGGACGCCGATGTCGACGGAGCGCACATTCGTACACTGCTACTGACGTTCTTCTTCCGCAATATGCCGCAGATCATCGGAAACGGCCACCTCTACATCGCCCAGCCACCGCTGTACCGAGCCTCAAGAGGAAGGTCGGCAAGATGGTTGTATTCCGATGCTGAGCTGGACGAATGGACTGCAAACCGCCTTTACGGAAAAATGCGCATTACTGCCGAGAACGACAGCAAGCTCGAACTGAATAGCGCGAAAATCGGCAAAGTTCTCACCCCGCTCCGCGACTATATCGACTCGCTCGAAGTGGCACGGGTTTTGAACATTCCAGAGGGCGTAATCGACAAGCTGATCAAAGATCCTGAATACGTGAAGCTTGATTTCCGACCTGAAGAACCAGAAGCTCCTGTCGAGGTTGCTCAAGCTTTACTATTTGGCGGATCTGGCGACGATTCGGTTATCGAAGATGTGATCGAAGAAGAAGATGTCGAGCCCGAAATACTTCCAGATCGAACATACGAGATCGATGGTTACACATTGACCAAGAACATCTTCCAGAACCCTGCCGTAATCCGCCTACGTACGATCTACCCAATCATCAAGGAAGTCCTCGAAGCCGGCACACTAACGATCGAAAAGGCCGACAGCATCGTTGCCACGGGCGTTGCATGGAACGATTTGCCATCAACGCTCGACAACAGCTCCGACCGATCAGGCGTGAACATTCAGCGCTACAAGGGTCTTGGCGAGATGAACCCTGATCAACTGTGGGAGACCACGATGGATCCTTCCGAAAGAGTGATGCTTCGAGTTACTGCCGATGACGCTATGGCGGCCGACGATATGTTCCGAACCCTTATGGGCGACGACGTAGAGCCCCGACGGAACTTCATACGAGCAAACGCACTAGAAGTAAAAAACCTCGACGTGTAGCTAGCTGGTTCTCCCTCCCAGTGTGGGAGGGAGTTAGAGGGTGGGAGACTTCGACGCGCGACCAAGTGAACCGCCAACTACCAGAACGAACACAAGCGGAAGAATGGCTGTGACACCTCAGCCCAAAGTGACCCCTTACGACGCTCCCCGTAATATTCCAGCTACAGATCATGAAAAAGCGATCATGAAGTTCGTGTTTTCTCTGATCTAATCGCTCCTTAATCATCAGGATCGTACGCAAAACTCGAACTAATATTGGAGATGAATTGAACCATCCCAATAACAATGCAATCGCTTCGGCATCTCAACGACGCAAAACGATATATCTCGAAGTAAGCGAATTTTAATTGAACTTAAGCATCATCACTCAGAAAGTGCCATCGTTAACCGCGATCGTTACTTTCCCATCTGGCGTCGATTCCCACAGCTTGAAGAACGGAATGCCTCTACGCTCAAGCTCGGCATCGCCGCCTTGATGCCGGTCGAGAATCGCCATAGCTAGCACAACCTTGCATCCACTCGCCTCGACCGCATCAATTGCCGGGAACAACGAACCACCGGTTGAAATTGTGTCGTCAAAGGCAGCAACTTTCATACCCCGCTGAAGATTACCTTCGATCTGCTTACCGGCGCCGTGTTCTTTCTGCTCGGGTCTAACAAAGAACCCTGTGCGCTTCTTGCCGTCCAGATGCGAACGTAAAGCCAACGCACCAACAATAGGAACGGCGGCAACGGTAGGACCACCGAACGCCTCTATTAGATCATCATCCATCGCAATACTGAACGCTCGCGAAATCAGATCTGCTCCTTCAGGATCAGTCGAAAGCATCCGACCGTCGAAGTAGTAGGTGCTTTTCGCACCTGATGACAACGTGAAATCACCAAAACGAAGCGAATCAAGCTCCATTGCACGATCGTACAAGCGAGTCGCAATGCTTTTTAGGTCAGATCGGTTGTCCATACGCAGAAATGCTCCTGATTAGTTATATAAACCTTGATTTTCTATGAACTCAGCGACCGAACTCGGAACCAAGTCACCGACTGATCGCTTATCCGAAAGAAAACCCCGCACGCGGGTCGCCGAAATGTCGATCATTGGACCCTCAAGATACTCTGCCCCGATCGCAGGGTGTGAACCATCGAGGCCATCGATCTGAAGATCCTGGCCCGGTCGCCCCACGGCAACGATAGTAGCCAGTTCCGGAATCCGATTACCGTCTTTCCAACGATCCATCGACAACGCTGAGTCTGCACCAACGATCAGGAACAGCTCAGCCGAGTCACCAAGTTTAGCTCGCAAGTCATTGAGCGTATCGACTGTATAAGTCGATCCTTCTCGTTTGATATCGATATCAGATGCCGAAAAACCGGGCATGCCTGATACAGCTAGTTCAACCATCCGCAAACGATCGCTTGCAGATGCAACAGACGGATTTTCACGCAACCATTGATCAGAAGTAACGACAAACAGCACCTGATCGAGTTCAAGATCTTCTTGAACAGCTGACGCTACCGCTAAATGTCCGTTGTGAACGGGATCGAACGTGCCGCCAAACACGCCCACTCTCTTGGTGATGCGTGAAGTAAACATTAGTCCCAGTCGAATTCCCAGTTACCGATCAACACCGTGTCACCCGATTCCAGACCGGCAGTTTTAAGCGCTTTGGTAACTTTCAACTCGTCCAGACGCCGGTGAAACTGCAATCGAGCTTCATGCGAATCCAAATTACTACCCTTAGCGAGACGAACCGCTTTCGTGTGAACAATCCGAAGTTGACCATCGGGTTCTCGAACTACGACTTCTGTAGATTTTCTTACAACCGGTCGAAGCACGGGGATTTGTTCTTCAGGTAATTCTGAAGCCGCCGGTTCGTACTCGTACGACGAGCTCAGCAGGTGAAACATCGCCTGCTTTAGCTCATCTAGACCATCGTATGTCGCTGCAGAAACGAAGAACGTTTCGGAATGAAGTCCATCAACATCCTTCAGAGCTTCTTCAATCTCTTCTTTCAAAACCGATACTTCATCAAGGTCGAGTTTGTTAACCGCCAGAATCTGAGGCTTCTTTGCAAGTCCAGGATCGTACTGAGTGATCTCTTCATTGATCGCTTTGATCCTGCCCGGAACATCGTCTTCACTACCGTCGACAACGTGAACAAGAGCACGAGTTCGCTGAACATGCTTCAGAAATTCGTCGCCTAATCCAATGCCTGTGTGAGCACCTTCGATCAATCCTGGAATGTCGACCGCAACAAATGCTTGCGTTCCCGATTCAACCACGCCTAGAACGGGTTCAAGCGTAGTGAACGGGTAATCTGCTACTTTAGGCCGAGCTGCGCTAATAGCCGTCAATATGCTCGACTTACCGGCGTTAGGCATTCCGATGAGACCTACATCAGCAATAAGCTTCAGATTTAGGCGAACTCGACGTATCTCACCATCACCCCCTGCTTCAGCCAGAAGTGGTTCCTGATGAGTAGCTGTTACGAAGTGAGCGTTTCCCCATCCACCACGACCACCTTCAGCAACAATCATCCGCTGCCCATGGCGGCTCAGATCACCAATTAGTTCTTTGTCTTCGGCATCTTCCCAAAGCCAAACCTCAGTCCCTACCGGAACGGATACTTCAACACCTTCACCTTTGGCACCGTTACGAACATGGCCATCTCCCTTCGTCCCATTTTTTGCAATGAAATGAGGTTGCCAATGAAACTTCGTAAGAGTGTTAATAGATTTATCGGCTACGAGGACTACGTCGCCACCGTGACCACCGTCACCACCCCCTGGTCCACCACGCGGAAGAAGCGCCTCTCGAATGAAAGCGACAAGTCCGTGTCCACCGTTTCCGGCGCGAACTTCTATTACTGCAGAATCTAACATGTGTATAACCGGATTAAATAATTATTCTAGTTAATTAATCTTCATATCAGTAACCATTGTTTATATGTGAATAACACTCTTATATTGAGTATAAAGATACTGTTGAGAAACGGTTGGTAACGAACTGTTAGTTATGTAAATACGTTGTTGGTAAATAATCTGCTGTCGAATAAGTTCTTGGGAATAAATTTTAACCGTTATTAGTGAAAAACCATTTCAAAATATTGGTATATTTATTCAGGTAGTAGTACGAATATATTCACAGTAAACATAGGAAATTATTCGACGAATTATCAGTTGTTCACAACGAGCCGAAACTGGTTAGCAATCGTCCGAGCGAAAACGAACATCTACTTTGTTGTGATGTTGACCCTGCGAGCTCGAATTACGATGTCTCTAACTGCGGCAAGATCATGCCTTACGGAGCTATCCGTTTCCAATAATTTCTCAAAGCGCTTCTGAGCATATAGAACGGTCGAGTGATCCTTACCGCCGAGCGCCTCTCCAACTCGCGCGGAAGTCAGATGAGTGTCTTCCCTCAGCATGTACATCGCCATACGGCGAGCCGCGGCAGTCGCCTTGTCTCGTCGTTTACTAGTAATGAGATCGACAGTTACACCGCTGAATTCTGATATTGATTTTAGTATTTCATCAACCGATGCAACGTCTTTCGGAGTTTCAGCCAGAAGACTCTTAAGCGCTTGATCGGCGAGTTCAGTCGTAACTGGACTTCCGATCAGCTGCGAATAGGCGATAACTCGATTGAGTGCACCTTCTAACTCGCGAACGTTTTGGTGAGCACGTTGAGCTATCTGATCCACAACCGCTGGATCAAGATTACGAGCCTTACTCTGCAATATCGCGTACCGAGATTCGTAGTCAGGTGGTTGTATGTCTACTTCGAGTCCGCCTGCAAGACGCGACTGGATACGTTCTTGTAGCAAACTCTTGCTTGCCGGCTCATCGCCAGTGATGACGATCTGCTTGCCAGTCATATGCAACTCGTTGAACGTATGGAAGAAACCTTCCTGAGTTTGCGGTTTCGAAGCGATGAACTGAATATCGTCGACCAATAGCACGTCGGGACTTCTGTAACGCTCGCGGAACTTATTGGCCGTTCCCTCGCGAATCGCGCTGATGTACTCGTTAGTGAATCGCTCACTGCTTACATACATAACCTTCAGACCACGCAAAACTAAGGTGTGACCAATGGCGTTCAACAGGTGAGTCTTACCAAGCCCTACTTCTGAATATATATACAGAGGGTTGTAGGCACTTCCTGGTGACTCCGCGACTTTGGCTGCCGCAGCCTGAGCAAGGCGGTTTGATGGGCCTGCAACGAATGTCTCGAAATTGAAAGATGGCTTGAGCGCATAGGACTTCGCGTAGTCGATTTTCCCAGCGGTCTCATTTGGCTCAGATTCCGACGATTCAGAGTGGTCTGAAATCAGAGTTTCTGACTGCTCTTCACGGGTCGAACCTTGGATATTGAACTGTACTTCAAGCTTTCGTCCGGCGACTCGTGAAACGGTTCTGAGGATTGTTCCCGAAAGACGCTTCTCGAGCATCTCTGCTGCGAAAGGTGACGGCGTGGAAATCGTAAGGATGTCATCAGATAATCTTACCGCTGAAGTAGGTTTTAACCACGTTTCGTAGTTGGGTCTGGGGATTTCAAGTTGGAGCTGTCCCAGAGCTGCTGACCAGATTTGTCGTGCGTTATCCGTTGCCAAACCCTCACTAATTTTGGACACAAGTGCCCCTGAGCCAGTAATTTTGGCTTGTAAAAATATCGACCGATTATGTGGATGCTATGGTCGGCGTTTTCGGCAGATGGATGTTGCCTGTGGTGGTGCTGACCTGAGGGCAACCGTACCATGCAGTAGGCTGGTGTATGCAACCCCTTCAATGGGTCAATCGGCTCGAATTTATAACCAATTTCCCAACAATATTGTGACAACAATCACGCTCAAGTTTGAACGACCATTAAAATTAACATTTCTCCGACAATGCAAGCGCCGACCGGACTAGCGATTTCAGCGCGCCGCGCCCGGCGCAATGCTTATAAAGTGATCACATGCGAATAGTATTTTTTGGATCGCCCGCTGAAGCTGCTGAATCTCTTGAGTCGTTGATCGCAGAGGGTCACGATATTGCCGCGGTCTACAGCCAGCCCGACCGAAAGTCCGGTCGAGGCAGAAAAAAGACAGCCACGCCCGTTAAATCGTTCGCTATGCAAAGCCATCTACCCGTCGTCACTCCAAAAGATCTTAGAAACAACGTTGAAGAGATAGAACGGCTCACTGATCTAAAGGCTGATGCGTTCGTAGTAGTGGCGTATGGAAGAATCCTTCCAGCAGAAATTCTTCAAGTGCCCCAAATGGGAGTAGTTAACATCCACCCATCGCTATTGCCGAAGTACAGAGGACCAAGCCCGGTAGTAACGGCAATCCTTGAAGGCGATAACACCGTTGGCGTCACAATAATGCTGCTGGACGAAGGAATGGACACTGGGCCCATCCTCGCTCAATCGACGCCTATGCAGCTATCGGGCACCGAAAAGGGTGCTGAACTGCAAGATGCGCTGTTTAAGGAAGGGGCATCTATGCTCCCTGATGTTCTTAAAGGGCTTCAAGAGGGGACGCTCGCCGCAGAGCCACAAGACGATACCAAGGCGAGCGTCACTAGGCTTATCGACAGATCAGACGGTGAGATCGATTGGGCGTCGCCTGCGGAACGCATAGATCGAATGATTCGTGCGTACGATCCTTGGCCGGGAACGTTCACTAGCTGGAACGGTAAGGGCTTGAAGGTGCTTGATGCTCAGATTAGTTCCGCATCGGCATTTGGGGCTGCAGTAGGTGCTGGCGTAGTTGTGATTGACGAAGGCCGAGTAAATGTCGGCACTGGGTCAGCGTCGATCGAGCTAAAGAAAGTTCAACTCGAAGGTCGCCAAGCCATTGCGGCCGCCGACTTCCTGATGGGTCAATCCGACTTCGACGGCGCAACGTTAGGGACTTAGCGTTCTACGCGGTTTCGATCTGAACGATTTCGCGGTGCGAGAGGTGGCTTCGTACGTGGTCGACGTTAGCCAGCCAGTATTCGCTTCCGTAGAACTTGGCTTCGGCAGTTGCGATGTTTGCAACATCGTCGCCGTACGATCGAATCCAGATGAACTGAGTGCGCTCTTCGTTAACCCAACTGCTTTCAACCTTGATACCGGCTTCATTCATTGCAGGGATGAGCTTTGGGAAAGCCTCGAGCCAGCTGTCGAGCATTCCTTTGTTAATGGTGTACGTGCGCAAGTGGGCAACTGTCATCGTTAGTAAAACTCCGTGAGCCAAAAATAGCGATTCGTGTCAGTGAAATTCAAGTAACTGATTCTATCGACGATACGACAGGTGTGGCAACGAATAGACCGCTGGTAAAATGCCAAAAACCGAGCTAGCCCTTGAGCATACCCATTAGTGCGCGCTTACCGCCCGGACCCGAGATCTTCTTCATCATCTTCTGCATCTGTTTGAATTGATTTAGAAGCTGGTTGACCTGCGTAGTCGTGGTTCCAGAGCCATCGGCAATTCGCTTACGACGTGAGCCATTGATAATCGTCGGGCTCTCTCTCTCGGCCATTGTCATTGAGTGAATAATCGCTTCGGTTCGGGCCATTTGGCTCTCATCGATGTCCTTCGGATTAATCTTGCCTCGAAGTGAGCCCATGCCAGGAATCATGCCGAGAATATCTGTCATCGATCCCATTTTCTTGATGGTTTGGAACTGCTGCAACATGTCGTTCAGGTCAAATTGATTCTTCTTGATTTTCGCTTCGAGAGCGGTAACTTCTTCAGAATCAAACTGAACTTCAGCCTTCTCGATAAGCGACTCGACATCGCCCATGCCCAGAATCCGTGAAGCAATACGATCTGGGTGATACACCTCGAACTGATCAGGTCGCTCACCGACACCGATGTACTTGATAGGCACGCCAGTTGCAGATCGCATGGAAAGAGCGGCACCACCGCGGGCGTCACCATCCATCTTGGTGAGCACCATTCCAGTGACACCGATTCGATCATTGAACTCGCCACCAGAACGTACGGCATCCTGGCCTGTCATAGCGTCTAGAACAAG
The DNA here is from genome assembly GCA_028821715.1 of Dehalococcoidia bacterium. Classification (GTDB taxonomy): domain Bacteria; phylum Chloroflexota; class Dehalococcoidia; order Lucifugimonadales; family Lucifugimonadaceae; genus Lucifugimonas. Next base: position 14,058 of record JAPKFF010000004.1, on the reverse strand, counting down.
TAGCGTCTCTACTGGCGAAGTAGCGTCGCGAATATGTTCGAGTTCGCTCATCATATCGTCATCAATAGCGAGGCGACCCGCTGTGTCGAGAATGAGGTAGTGAACGCCCTCTTCCTGAGCCTTTTTGTAGGCTGTCTTAGCAACCTTCACGGGGGTGGAGCTTGAAGGCTCTTCCGAATAAACGGCTAGATCGAGTTGTTTTCCGAGCTGCTTCAGCTGGTCGACGGCTGCAGGACGCTGAAGGTCGCAAGCTGCCATCATCACGGGCTGCTTTTGCTTGCGCAACCATAATGCCAACTTAGCGGCGAGAGTGGTTTTACCAGCACCCTGAAGTCCAACGAGCATGATGACGCTAGGCGGCTTGTCGGCCCGGGCGAGCTCAACTAATTCTCCACCCAAGATTTCAGCAAGTTCGTCTCGAACAATTCGAATTACTGATTGACCAGGGGTCAGCGAAGCGTAAATCTTGTCGCCATCGGCACGCTCTTTGACATTTTTGACGAACTGGCGCGCTACTTTGAAGTCGACATCCGCTTCGAGAAGCGCAAGTCGAACCTCGCGGAGAGCCGCGTCGATGTCTTTTTCAGATAATTTGCCGCTACTGGAAAGCTTGCCGAAGACTCCGCCAAGCTTGTCGGAAAGTGACTCAAACATCGTTTAATTTTACATGCGTAATCCGGGCAAAAACCGTTAGATCACGTGCGCACCGGTAAATTTGGAGCTTGATAACAGACAAATGCAGCCGTTTTCAGCGAAGTTATAGACCGGGATGATGGCTAAGCTCGACCCAGTTATTGCTCTGCGTGATTCCAGCACTGCCTCTGCTTCTTCTGTTGCAGTTTCAGGCACGAACGATAGGTTCGATGATCGGCTCAATATCGCCATGGTCGATCAGGTCGCCAGTCAGATGTAATAACTCTCGGAGGAAATCACCGGCTTGATTCTCGGATCCATATTTCAGGAACTTGAACAGCAGTTCGGTGCGTGATCTGTACGAAAACGATTTGCAAAACTCATCAAAAGTTTCTTTTTGAGGATCAGATTCGTCTGACATGGGTTAATCGTTCGAATCCATGCCGGAAATCTATTCGCCAGATGCAAATCACGTAAACGATAATTTTTATTGTTACGAAATCTCAACGATTTCGCCATCAATGACCAGAGTTGCTTCGGTTCGACCCTGAACATCATCGAACGACCAGCCCGGCGCAGTTTCTCGTAGAATCATTCGGCCGCTTTCACGATCGATCTCCATTACCGCAATGTCGGTAATAATCTCGTCAACGCACCCGGGTGCGGTCAGCGGGAACGTGCATTCCTCGACGATCTTTGGCGTATCGCCTTTCGCCGTGTGCTCCATGGCAATCACAACTCGCTTTGCGTTCGCCGCGAGATCCATCGCACCGCCGATGCTGCCAATTCCGCGCTTCGGAATAATCCAGTTCGCCAAATCGCCATTTCTCGAAACCTGAAGAGCGCCTAATACAGTCACATCAATGTGCCCACCCCGAATCAGGCTGAATGACTCGACGGAGTCGAAAAATGCCATGCCCGGTACGAGCTTCGGGAAATTGCCACCGGCGTCCATCAAATTGGGGTCGCCCTCGCCCGGAGCCGAAAGTTCTTTGAACCCGAGAATGCCATTCTCTGCGTGGTAAAGCAGTTCGACGCCATCGGGTAGAAAGTCGGCACACAACGCCGGAATGCCGATGCCAAGGTTCACCGTTGAGCCGTCGAAGAGATCGCGAGCCGCACGTTTAGCAACAGCAGCACGATCAAGACGTGGCGCAGGGTCGTTTCCAGCAGGGTATCCAGAATTGCTCACGGTAGCGGATCTCCAGATTTTCGCTGAACAATCCGATTCACATATGTGCTCAGCGTTTCGACGCGCTCAGGATCGATACCGCCGACTTCAACAATCTCATCTACTTCTACTATTGTGACCTTCGCTGCAGTTGCCATCGCCGGATTGAATGCCCGAGAGGTCCCAGTGTATTGCAGATTACCTCTAGTATCGGCCTTTTGTGCTCGGATCAACGCGAAATCCGCCGAAATCGCCGTTTCAAGCAAATACGTTCGACCTTCGAAGTTACGATGCTCTTTGCCTTCTGCCACCGGTGTACCGACTCCAGTAGGAGTGTAGAACGCCGGAATACCAGCTCCAGCGGCTCGGATGCGTTCGATAAGTGTGCCCTGCGGAACGATATCTACCTCTGCCCTACCTTCTCTCCATGCCTTTTCGATCTCACTTAGCGGATTGGTCGTTCCGGGGACAGGAAAGGAACAAGTGATTTTCGTGGCTTGCCCGCTCTCGAAAAACATGCCCTGGTCGATCGGATCTAGATGATCTGGCCAGCCATATCCCGTTGTTTTAGATATACCAGCAACGTTGCCTATAATCGTTAGATCGTCAACTCCTAGGTCACGAAGTGCCATCATCAGGCGAGTAGGCTGCCCGCCGGCACCACCGAATCCGCCAATCATGATCGACGCACCGGAAGGAATATCGGCTACGGCTTCGGCGAACGAGGTTAAAATCTTATTAATTGGCACGGAAGCCAGATTGTACGGTCTTTTCGATGGGTGTCACTTACACTGCGTTGAGTTTTTACTAGTAGTCGTCCTATTAATTGCTCAAATGGCCTCTCGAACTATCAAGAATCCCGAACATAAATGCCGAAGCAAACAAATAATTCGAAACAGCCCGACTTCACCCTGATTGCCCATCGAGGTGCCTCATACGACGCCCCTGAAAACACATTCGAGGCGTTCGATCTTGCTCTCTCGCTCGGGTTCGACAATTTTGAAACCGACGTCCAGCTGACCAGCGATGGCAGAGCCGTTCTTGTTCACGACGACACGCTGGATCGAACGACCGACACAACAGGACTTGTCACTGAAACTGGAATTGCCAAGGTTAAGTCGCTGAATGCAGGACTTTGGTTTGAGGGTCCGGAAGATGGCGCTGGCGTGCGCGGTGTGATGGCGTATCCAGAGGCGTTCGTGCCTACTCTCGACGAGTTTCTCGAACGATATTCGGGGAAGGCGCACGTTCACTTAGAACTCAAATCAGCTCAATCTGACCTCGCTGCTGTTTCGATGAAGTCGCTCAAGCAGTGGGGCTGGCTCGATCAGCACACCGGCGATTCGATCTCTCCCGGTCTAACAATTTCGTCGTTTCATTTCGAACAACTCGAACGTTCAATTGCGTTAATGCCAAACATTGCTCACGGATGGCTGCTTAAAAAGATAGATAAGGCTTCATTGAAAGCCGCCTTAGATCTTGGACTTTCTGGAATTTATCCGAATGCAAGAAAGGTAACCAAGAAACAGATCGACGATGCTAACAATGTCGGGCTTGTAGTTAGAACCTGGGGCATCGCCGATTCCAAAACCGCGCTTCGTCGTGCGTACCGCTCGGGAGCCGTTGGAACCACGGTCGACTGGCCTTCAAAAGCCCGCGTAATTATCGAATCACTCTAGGATTCTCCAACACTCCGGCAACGGTGTGACGACTATGCGTGAATTGCAATCCTCAGTGAATACTTATGTCGTTTAGTGATCCGCGACAAGAATTAACGCTAATTTGAACTTGATTAATGGGATTTGGATGCCGAGTCGATGATTAGCGTCAAAATTATTGATGATCCGTCCGACCGACTAAGGCAGGTCCCTGTGGAGTACCAGACGAATGGTTTACGATATTTCTAGTTTTAATAAGCCCGTGCCACATCTACGAATCCGGGACAGCGACAAATCACTGATCCAGCCAAAATTCATCGGATGTGCAGTTCGATAAATGAAATTAGTACGTTCGTAAGGCGTGCTTTTTTTATGCCTTGCTTATTCCGACTTCTTATCGAGTGCGGTACAGTCGCTGCCAGAAATCTGCGAAAGACAATCGAAACAGTGCAGCGATCAGTTGTATTGAACCAGCCGAGAAAATGTAACCAGAAATGAAAATCGAAACAGTTCGACTTCGTCACGTATTTGGAACGATTGAAACCGACGGTTTGTTCTGGGAAGAACGACTCGTCCAGCCGCTCGATGTGTACGAAGAGTTCCGTGACATTGGCGGGCGGGTCGAATGGGGTTCAGCGAACTCAAAGAACGAACTCGCCCACGATGCCTACTTTGTACAGATCGAAACCGATGAGGGCGTAATCGGAATCGGCGGTCCGATGGACAAAGCGGTCGCCTTCATCGTCGAAAAGGAACTGACCCGTTATCTGATCGGACGCGACCCACTCGCAACCGAGTTCCTGTGGGACATTATGCACCGTGGATCAGTACACGGTCGCCAGGGCAACACGATGATCGCAATTAGCGCTATCGACAACGCTCTCTGGGATCTCAAAGGTCGCTACTTCAACGTTCCCGTATACCGTCTCATCGGTGGGCCGACTCGAACAGAAGTACCTGCCTACGCTTCTATGCTCGGATATCACGTTCTCGACATGGGCCTCGTCGCAGAACGTGCTAAAGAGAAGCAAGGGGAAGGATACACGGCTCAAAAGTGGTTCTTCCGACACGGTCCGATGTCTGGTGCAGAAGGTTTCAAGAAGAACGTCGATATGGTGCGAACGCTTCGAGAAACCCTCGGAGATGACGATGACATTATGCTTGATTGCTGGCAGTCGATGGACGTTAACTACGTAATCAAACTCGCCGAGGCGATCGAGGAGTTCCGCCCTCGCTGGCTCGAAGAAACTGCTCTTCCTGACCGCATAGATTCATATCGCAAGATTCGCGAAGCAACGAACATTCCACTGTCGGGGGCAGAACACCACTACACCCGCTGGGGCATGAAGCAGTTCATCGACGCCGAAGCGCTCGATATCATCCAGCCAGACATCTACTGGGCTGGTGGATTATCGGAAGTTCTGAAAATAGCGGCTCTCGCTACGACCTTTGACCTAATCACGATTCCGCACGGTCACTCGACCAACGCCGGAATTCACTTCTCGGTCACTCAGTCGCCAATTCACACTCCGTATCAGGAGTATTTGGTCAAGTGGAATACCATTCACCAGCACTTCTTGAAGGACCCTATCACGCCGGTTAACGGCTCAATTCACTCACCGTCAGGAATCGGAATGACCATGGATCTAGACTCCGCCAAGATCGAACGAGAAGAAGAACCAAACTTCGGTTCGTAAGCACCGACAAGCCGTTTATGCTCGGCTGGACCGACATTTTTAGTTGGTGGAGTATCAGTTACGCGGGCTCAATCCGTCTGAATAGAATCTTTAGTGTCGCTCATTCCGTTCTCTAAACAATTCTAGCCAGAGGTTGTTTTTACGATATGACATTTTCCATACGCGTAAATCGGACTATACACGTAGTGCTAAGCACTACCCAAGAAGCTCTTTTGCGTATTTCATTTCCATCTCAGCAAGTTTGTCGACGCGACGCCTGAAATCTGGATCAGTCGAAAACTCTGCTGCTATAAACGCGTCGAGAATTTCTTCAGCAACGGCTATTCCAATAATCCCCGCACCCATGCAAATCAAGTTCACATCGTCATGTTCAACACCCTGGTGAGCGCAATGCGTATCGTGAGTTAAAGCTGCCCTAATACCTGGAACTTTATTCCCGGCGATAGCAGCACCCACGCCCGTGCCACAAACGAGAATGCAGCGCTCGGCATCACCCGAAAGAATCGCTGACGTCACGCGCTGCGCAATATCGGGGAAGTCGACAGGATCTTCCGAGTGAGTTCCGTAGTCTGTAACTTCATGACCCTGCGACTCTAAATATTTGACTACTGGGCCTTTCATTAAAAACCCTGCATGGTCTCCACCTACTGCCAACTTCATTCCGAATTGCCTCTTTATGCGCGTAATCGAAAAACAATAACTCTGTTGAATCGCTCGGTCTACGAAAATTATCAGGGCCAACCACGTCGGACTTATAAGTGTTGAAACAGTCCCGTCGGATCAGCCCATTCGTCGGGAACTCGAAGCGACAGAACAGTCGCATCGCAAGTTAGCACGCCATCATGCGAGAATAACTCGACGGAATGGCTAATCTTCGTATTAGACTTTTGAATAATGCGCGCTCTGGCGGTAACCGGACCATCGATTCGAGTGGGCTTCCGATAATTCACCGTCAATGAAGCCGTCGCGTACCAAATCGTGTCGCCCTCGCCCACTTCACGACCCTCAGTTCGATACGCATCTGCCATCGCCGAGCAAACGCAGTGGCAATCGATTATCGAGGCAATCATTCCGCCATTCATTACGTCAGGCGGCATCGCTGCATGGTGAGGTTCCGGCTCAAATACACACACCGAAACACCACCATCCCAGTACGATTTGATCCGAAGCCCCTTGTCGTTCCAGGCCCCACAGCCGTAACAGTGATTACCATGTAGACCGTCCTGAAAGTAAGTGCGCTCAAGTTCACTCTGGCTCATACTGCTCCTCGAAACCAATTCTCTCTCGTGGTATTCCATTAATTACAACAAACAATACCGTGTCAGATCAAATCATGTGAGCGATCTGAACTTTCGCACTCTCGGTCACCCATAAAATCCGAAGAATATCCTTGGCGATAATTCATACATCAAACCTTCATGACTCAACCTGAATCCCAATCGCGTTCTAAATTACGGGCTCTGATTCTCGTATCTCTCGCCACATTTTTTTCGCTATCAGTGTGGTTCTCAACCAACGCAATATCAGGCGCACTCGAAATTGAGAAATCGATTGACGAATCCTCGATGGCTATACTCACTATCGCCGTTCAACTCGGCTTTGTGTTTGGAACGCTACTCATAGCGATCACCAATCTGTCCGATCTAATAAACACCCGAACTCTATTCGCCTATGCAGCAGTGCTAGCGGCACTAGTCAACTTATTGGTAATCCCTTTCGATTCGACACCTGCTCTCATCGCCGCTCGATTCGCAACTGGCGCTTTTCTCGGAGGCGTTTACCCACCGGCGATGAAAGTCATCTCAGGCTGGTACACGAAGGGCAGGGGATTCGCGCTCGGAACAATGGTAGGGGCGCTCACCATAGGATCGGGATCACCTCATCTGCTGCGATCAGTATTTTCCGAAAACTGGCAAGCGGTAATCATTGGAAGTTCCATTCTTGCGATTACCGGCGGATTGATTCTTAAATTCCTTGTGAAAGACGGGCCTCACGAAGTGAAAGGTGCCAAATTTAACCCAAAGTATCTGATTGGCGCCATCTCGCAACGAGGGCCACGACTGGCACTAACCGGCTATTTGGGACACCAATGGGAGCTCTACGCAATGTGGGCTTGGATCGGTAGCTTCATGCTCTACATCATTGGTGACAAATCGCTAATCGGCGAAAGCCTCGATCTTGCAAGCGCGCTAACGTTCCTTGTATTCGCCGTCGGTGCAATTGCGAGTTCATACGCTGGAATATGGTCGGAAAAAATCGGTCGAACCGCAGTAACCAGTATCGCAATGGTGATCAGTGGTGGCGTTGCGGCGTTCATCGGGTTCCTACCACCTGAAATGACAGTGTTGATAGTCATATTAACGATGATCTGGGGCGCCTCAGTGATAGCCGACTCGGCACAATTTTCAACTGCGATGACTGAACTCAGCGATCCTGCCTACCGGGGAACGATGCTCACGTTTCAGACTGGAATCGGATTCGCTCTAACAGCTGTGTCGATATGGCTATTGCCGATAGTAAAAGACTCCTCAGGTTGGGGGTGGGCGTTCGCAATGCTCGCCCTAGGACCAGTCGTAGGCACGGCTGCGATGCTGCGATTACGCTCTCTTCCCGAGTCAGCCAATTTGGCTGCGGGAAAACGTTAGTCCTTGCTAAGATTCCGGTAGTAATCAGGATCTTGGTGTTGTGAAGTGATAGGTTACACATCGATAACATTCAGTAGACATTAGGGTCGATCAATGAAATTTGGCAAAGTAACGATGGCTATTCTGATCGTTATCGCTGTGATGGCAATCGCGGCTTGTGGCCCAGGCGGTTCAACCGACGATTCGGTCTCGACTACTAACGATGGCGAAGAGGCTGCACCCGTTCTCCGTATAGACGAAACGTTCACGATCGAAAATTTTGAAGCCGTCGGATTCAAACTGAACCAAGAGTTTGATACCGACACCGTTCCTTTGGCTACAAACGTATATTACGGATTCGCTAGTCGCCGAGATATCGAGGTTAGGAAATACGCCTCGCACGCCGATGCCATTTCAGCTGGCGTTGAGTCGGCGCTTGCAATACTCGGTCGCTCTCCTGCATCGAACATAGCCGGCGGAATTATTACCTCGGGAAACAATCGCACCAGCTATCACGCCTATCTCGTTGCCGGTAACGTAGTAATGTTATGCCAAACCGATATTTCGGCCTGCGAAGACCTCGTAAACGCCGCCCAAAGCGACGGATAGTTACTGATAGTTGCGACAGGATCGTCTCGTCATAACCCCAAACACAAAAAGACCCGCCAAAAAGCGGGTCTCTCTAAAAGATACGAACTTTATTGACCGTTCGTTATGCGGGCAGTCGAGTCGGAACTAAGCTGACTGATTGTGATCGGCATCTGAGGGTGAAAAATTCACTACCCGTGAAGATTTAGCCAATCGAGTCTGCTCAGAAATGTGACCCAGAGAAACCATGTCGAAAAATGCGCCCTGAGACCCCAAATTGCCCTTTGTTCCCTATCAGTGCGTATTTGCCTGACGCCCACAACTTTAGGCTTTTGGCATGTGGGCGGATACGGGCTAGCTACACAACGCGATTGTGAGTCAGCCCCCACAGAAATGAGCCACCGGGCTCACCGGCGTGAGCCGCTAAGGGGTCTACACGAGTGTTCTCAGTTGAACACGACTATTGAGCAGCGGCAGTACCGCGACGACGTCTTCGATACCTGCCGCTGTTTCTACGCGACTTCGACGCGCCGTTGATCGACGTGGCAGGCCTATCCGGTAACGTGATTTCGTCACGAGCACTACCGTTCACATATGTCTTGAACTTTCGAGCCTTTGTCGTACCTGCTGCCTTTGTGCTCGGCGTTATGCCAGTCATCTCGGCCAGGTACTGACCCGTAGATGACTTCTTCACCGATGCAACGAACTCAGGGGTGCCCTCTGCGATCACCTTGCCGCCACGTTCGCCAGCAAGCGGACCCATTTCCAGAATCCAATCCGCGTTCTTGATCAAATCGAGATGATGTTCGATCAGAATGATCGAATTTCCAGCGTCCACCAATCGGTGAAGTACGATCATTAGCTTCGCAGCATCATCGAACGAAAGACCCGTTGTCGGCTCGTCGAGAATGTAAACCGTTTTGCCGGTCGACCTCTTTGAAAGCTCCGAAGCAAGCTTTATTCGCTGTGCTTCACCGCCTGAAAGTGTCGTCGCAGGCTGCCCCAAATGTACGTAGCCAAGACCCACATCGGTCAGCGTCTTCATCTTGTTGGCAATCGACGGAATGTTCTCGAAGACAACTGCAGCCTCCGAAACCGTCATATCTAGCACTTGAGCAATAGACTGACCCTTGAACTTAATCTCAAGCGCCTCTCGGTTGTACCTTGCACCCAAACAAATCTCGCAAGGAACCGTCACGTCTGGCAGGAACTGCATCTCGATCTGAACATAACCAGCACCACTGCAAGCCTCGCAACGTCCGCCCTTCACATTGAACGAGAACCGACCCGGCTTATAGCCGCGGGCTTTCGATTCGGGCATCGAGGCGAAAATATCTCGAATGTTCGTGAATACACCCGTATATGTCGCCGGATTTGATCGTGGAGTTCGACCAATCGCCGACTGATCGATGTTGATCACTTTGTCGACGTGGTCGAGCCCGAGCACTTCGTCGTGCTCACCCGGTCGATCCTTCGAGCGGTAGAAGTGCTGTGAGAGCTTCTTCGAGAGAATCTCGTTTACGAGCGTACTTTTGCCTGATCCCGAAACGCCAGTCACACAAGTCAATGTGCCAAGCGGAATAGCCACCGACACGTTATTAAGATTGTTCGCTCGTGCTCCGATAATGGCGATCTCGTTGCCATTGCCTTTGCGACGCTTTTTCGGAACTGGAATAGATTTTCGACCGCTCAGATACGCACCTGTTAGCGATTCTTCGCTTTCGAGAACGGCTTCTATAGGGCCTTCAACCACAACGTTACCGCCGAACTGCCCAGCTCCCGGACCCATATCGACGATGTGGTCGGCGGCTCGCATTACTGCTTCATCGTGCTCGACGATCAGCACGGTATTTCCAACATCTCGCAAGTTCTGAAGCGTTCCGATTAGGCGATCGTTATCGGCAGGATGAAGTCCTACAGAAGGCTCGTCACAGACGTATAAAACGCCCATCAGACCCGATCCAATCTGCGTGGCGAGCCGAATACGCTGACCTTCACCACCCGAAAGCGTCGCCGCCGCACGATTGAGTGTCAGATAGTCGAGTCCAACCCTCGATAGGAATCCCAGTCGTGCTTCAACTTCTTTTAATATTTGGGTTGCAATCGACTGCTCGCGGCTGCTCAACGGATCTTTAGCATCCCCGTTGTGCTCGCCTTCACCGGGCCATACGCCTGTACGACACGCCTCGACCCAACGAAGCGCATTTTCAACCGACTGACCAGTGACTTCCATCACGTTCATTCCGAGAACGGTTACCGCGAGAACTTCCGGTTTTAGTCGAGCGCCGCCACAAGTAACACACGCCCGCTGGGTCATGTACCTAGCAATGTCTTCACGCACGGAGTCCGATTCGGTGTCGATGTGACGGCGTTCCATATTCGGAATTACGCCGTCAAAAGCCGTGTTCCAGCTGTAAACCTTGCCCTTTTTAGTTTGATGTGAGACTTCGAGCTTGTTCCCGGCCGTTCCGTACAAAATCACGCTCAGGTGCTCAAGATCCAACTCTCGAATCGGCGCGTCCATTGAAAAACCAAAGTGCTGAGACAGCGATTCGAGCGTCGAGTGATACCAAGGCGAGTTCGTGCCCGACCGCGCCCACGGCGTAATCGCACCGTTGTTCAAACTAAGTGATTTGTCCTGAATCACGAGATCAGGATCAACTTCCAGCTTGAAACCTAGCCCGGTGCAAGTTGGGCAAGCCCCGAACGGCGTATTGAACGAGAAGTTGCGAGGCTCAAGCTCGGCTATTGAAATATCGCAATGAACACACGCGAAGTGCTCTGAATAGACAACGTCTTCATCCGTACCCTTTTTACCAGTGCCGAGCTTTGATGCGATCAGGTTCCCGCCGGCAAGTCGAAGCGCAGTTTCGACCGACTCAGTGAGCCGGCCCCGATCGGTGACTTCACGAACGATGATTCGATCAACCACCACTTCGATGTTGTGCCACTTCGTCTTCGCAAGCTTCAGATCTTCAGCGAGCTCTCGCGTATCGCCATCGATTCGCACTCGCACGAATCCATCACGCCGTGCCGTCTCGAATACCTGAACATGCTCGCCCTTCATGTGCGTAATCATAGGGGCGAGAACCTGAAGCCTCGTCCCTTCGTCCCATTTCAAGATCGAATCGACAATTTGCTGAATCGTTTGTCGCTTAACCGGACGTCCGCAATTATGACAATGTGGGCGACCCGCTCGTGAGAACAGCAATCGAAGGTAGTCATAAATTTCGGTCACGGTCCCAACGGTCGAACGCGGGTTTTTCGAAACACCTTTTTGGTCAATAGAAATCGAAGGACTCAAACCCTCGATGTGATCGACGTCAGGCTTTTCCATTCGCCCAAGGAACTGTCGAGCGTACGCCGATAACGATTCCACGTACCGCCGTTGTCCCTCAGCGAATATCGTGTCGAACGCAAGGCTGCTCTTGCCTGAACCTGAAACGCCCGTAATAACCGTCAGAGTGTCACGCGGAATGCTGATATCAATGTTCTTCAGATTGTGTTCGCGGGCTCCGCGAATGACGATGTCAGAGTCGGTCATAGTTCAGGTGCCGAAGCACATCTTTCAATGGGCGATTGCCAATAATTCAGAAACATTCCGAATGATTTTAGGCGATTCATGCCAGCGTATTCAGCGTCTACTAAGCGTTGCGGCGCAAGATCGAAATCAGTTCAATCGAGTGTAACAACCCGACGCAAGTTTTCTGACTACCGATGTCACTCGCTCGAACTATCGCTCGTTGTTCGTTCAATTCCGTTCCCGTGATCAGACCTGGTGCGCACTTCGTCCATGAACGCCTCTGATCGCAATCCGCGATCGAGAACGTGATGAATCTGTGCCCGCAATATCCTAGAAATCTGCCTGCTCTCGTCGTCGCTCGACTTCATTGCGGTCGCCTTAGTAATGTTGGTACGAGACAAAAACCGAAGAAGCTTGATCGTATTCAAACTTGCCGGAAGTAACGCTGTTTCACCAACCGGACGTGATTCATTGTTCACGAGTCCGCCCCGGTCCGCAGAGTACAGATGATTTGCTGGCTCAAGCTCGACGCCAGTCTCAACGCAGCGTGAAAGCTCAGGAGAAAACCCGCTCAGCTGTAACAAGCGCATTTCGTAGAAATGAATCGCCATTTCTGGATTGCCAGTCGCTTCTAAAGCATCAAGCACATCGATAAGTAGTCGGAACAAAGGCTGGTTCGCACCACTCTCGACCGAAAAACGCTCTGCAATTTCCGAAACGTAGGCGCCCCTCGAAAACCGGTCAAGATCGTTACGAAGCCCACGAAACCCATTCACAGTCGATGCCTGGCTAAACCCATGCAATGTTCGAGTTTCTCGAACGGAAACGCTCACGTGCTTCAGAAGATCGAGATGGCCACCCATTTTCGATCCCGGCTTACGAGCCGCCTTCGCAACCCCTCTGACTATCCCATGAATTGGCGTCACCAGCGTAATAATACGGTCGGCCTCGCCCAAGTTGCTCGTGCGAACAACTACGCCATCAGTCGTATATGTAACCGGCCGCCGCTTCGAAGTCATAGTTGGCTAATCATATGGGGTTGCCGACTATATATGAGCTATGTTCGCTGCTTATACGCAAACAAAAACGATCAGCTATCGCTCGCACTTTCGCACTCATTCGATTCAGAAACATGCAGCGGGGTCGCGGCGATCAGGCCTGTATCGGCGTCACGACCCATCCGGATCGGTGAATCGCCGCTGACGCCAAGAACGATCGTCCTGAACTTGGGATCGCCGGGTAAAGTGAAGACGATCTTAGCGTTGTGCGGATTGGATCCTGATGGCTGAACTGCCCACTCGCCAATACCAAGCAGATCACCATCGAGCACCGCAACACTCTCGGAACACAAATGCAGATCGCCGGAAAACACCTCGGTTACCGAATATTGAGCGTAGTTGTAAGCCACCACGTTGACCACCGCGCCCGACAAATACGCTCTCCAGTAGTCGACGCCAAGATTCTGGTCGATGTCACTCGATCCTTTAACCGTGATCTGTGATGGAAATTTACGTTTGCCATCTGTCCAAGGAATTTCGTCGATAACAATCTGCTCGATATCGACCTGCTCTTTCAGCGTTCGCTCTTCGTCGGTAAATGCATATTGAATCTCAACAGTGGCTAGCGCACATCTATCGCTCAACCTAAACTCCATCGGAGTCGAACTGCCCGATCTCGTAGGGTTGCCATCGTTCACGCCAATTGCGTAAGTCACCGAATCGCCAGTAAGCGGAATTTCGTGTGAGAGCGTGACCTCGTACCAGTATCCTGCCGAAGGGTTAACGGACCACTTCACAGGACCTTGAGGATCGCCCACTAGGAAACCAGTACCGTCCGGGCATAAATGCAGATCACCTTCGAAACTTCGACGGTTGCGGAAGTAGAACCGACCCGAAGTTGCGTTCGAAACAGTTCCAGTTAGAAACTGCGTCCAAAGAGCAACAACTTCATCAGAGCTGGCTCGCGAATACAACTCAGGGTCGAGCCCTTCAGGAATAGCCCGTACTTCGTCGTTCACAAGATTTGGCCACGGCGTAGAGGTTGGTGAAACCGGTGCAGGAGTCACATCGCGCAAAGCAAATGTAGCTACTGGAAAATCAGGGCGACCCACAGCTGGCAATGGCTCCGTAGCGCAAGCGGCTAAGACAATTATAAAAAGCACAGC
>JAPKFF010000195.1:0-1846 GCA_028821715.1 Dehalococcoidia bacterium | reverse complement strand
AACCTTCAACATAGCCCGCGGAAAATCTGAAACTCTTTCAAACGCCGTTTCAATAATCAGCGAAACGATTGGCGATGTTGAAGTCGAGTACGGTGAAGTTCCTGCGCACATTCCAAACCGAGGTACGCTCGACGTTACGAAGGCTCGTGAGCTGCTCGGATTCGAGCCGCGGTACGGACTTGAACAGGCCCTTCCAGCCTATATTGAGCACCTTCGAAACAATCCAATATAACAACACAGGCTCACAGTCAAAAATGAACATTCCGTTTATGCGGCTCGACCGCCAGTTTGCACAACACAAAGACGCCATAATGGCTTTGTGCGAACATGTATTTGCCCACGGACGAGTTCTACAAGGGCCCGAAGTCGAGAAGCTTGAACAACAGTTGTGCGAAGCCATGGGTACTAAAGAAGCTGTTGCTGTTGGATCAGCAACCGATGCACTTTTCTTCGCTCTCGTGACAGCTGGAATTAAGCCGGGTGATAAGGTGGCCGTCCCGGCGATGACGTTTGTCGCCACCGCTTCGCCTGTGATCCGCGCCGGAGCAACGCCAGTATTCATCGATGCAGGTGATAACTATCAGCCCGACATCACTAAAACTATAGAACTTGTTAATTCTAGGACTGTACAAGCAGTCGTTGCCACTCATCTATACGGTCAACTATTCGATATCACCCCACTCGCCCAAGCATGCCATGCCAAGGGAGTAACGCTTATAGAAGACGCAGCGCAGGCGATCGGTGCCACTTATAATGGCTCATCGCCCGGTGCTGACTCATTTGCAGCTTCCCTAAGCTTCGACCCCATGAAAGTCGCTGGGGCATTCGGAAGCGGCGGAGCTATCGTCACAAACAACCCCGCTGCTGCCGAACGTATCAAACGACTTCGTTACCACGGTCGTGACGAATCACGCTCTTATCAAGAACTCGGCTACAACTCACAGATCGCTTCTGTTCAGGCAGCGATAGTCGGATTCAAACTCGATCACCTTGATGAATGGATAGAACGGCGACAACAGATAGCTCGCCGATACACAGCAGTGCTCGACGAAATTTCATCTGCTACACCGCCGTTAGAAATTCGCGGTGCACGACACGTATTCCACAAATACGTCCTCACCGTCGGAAACGAACGCGACCGTCTTAGAAAACATCTCTCTGACGCCGGTATCGGCACGATGGTTCACTACGCTTCACCGCTACATAAAGAGCCATTGTTCGCTGAATATCTCACTACTGAACCCAACTTTCCCGAGGCTGAGAGACTTTCACGAGAAGCACTATCACTACCGATGTATCCAGAACTAGAAGACTCTGATGTCAACTACATCTGCGATCAGCTAACCATCTTCGATTGGTAGCCGAACTTTAACGATTAGCGGCAAGCCACAAATCAGCTATTTCTCTTACTGCACCCCGACCACCATTCTGAGCTAACTGAAGATTCGCCGCGTCAACTGCGACCTCGTAGGCATCGGAAACTACAACACCTAAACCCGCTGCAACAAGACACTCAACATCGTTGATGTCGTTGCCAACAAACGCCACATCGGCAAGGGTCAGCGCCTGCTCACTAGCCCACTTCTTCAAAGTAGGCAATTTATCTTCGACCCCTTGCAAAACCTGCACCTTGAGCTTGGCGCCCCGAACAGTCACCACAGGATTTTTCTCGGTGCTGATAATCACCAACGGTATTCCGGTTTTGCGCAGCATCGAAATCCCCATACCATCGGAACGATCACAGGCAACGGTTTCTTCACCATTCTGAGTCACATACACACGGTTATCAGTAAACACACCATCGAAATCAAACGCAATCGCTTTGATACTCGACAGTTGAACCGCA
>JAPKFF010000089.1:0-9191 GCA_028821715.1 Dehalococcoidia bacterium | reverse complement strand
TATCGGTCGATTCAGGTTAAGATTTGATACGCCGACAAATAAGAGTGAGCTTGGACAGGTGTGTACGGTTTAATTAGTGGTCTGAGTTGATCTAATGATCGAGCTATCGGAGTTAATGTTGATCGACAAATCACAAGACCAAATTCTTAAGAAAACTGTCCTTCACTCAACACACGTCGAATCCAAGGCCAAGATGGTTCCGTTCGGCGGATGGGACATGCCGGTTCAGTACGCTGATGGCATCATCGCCGAAACTAACGCAGTGCGTAACTTGGCGGGAATATTTGACGTTTCGCATATGGGTCGACTCGAATTCAAAGGCGAAGGCGCTCAGTTGTTCTTGAGTTCATTTCTCTCCGCAAATATTCTCGCGCTCAAGATTGGCCGTGGTAAGTACAACTTCATTTGCAACGAAGACGGCGGCATCATCGACGACGCTATGGTCTACCGCACGGGCGATCAAAGTTTTCTATTGGTGATAAATGCTGGAAACACCGATATCGATATGGAGTGGATAAATCCGCTGGTTACCAAATCCACTGGCTTCAGTATGAATGTCGTGACCAAAGAAACAGCGATGATCGCAATTCAAGGTCCAAAGGCAGTCGGAATCGTCGACTCTCTGTCGAATGGCGAGGCATCCAATATCCGGCGATTCCGAATTGGCAATGCGACGGTCGCTGGTATACCGGCGACTCTCGCAAGAACCGGCTACACGGGCGAAGACGGCTTCGAGATCACCGTGCCTGCCGACCAAGGTGAAATGTTGTGGCAGACGCTTCGTGAATCCGGAGCAATCGAAAGTGGTCTTGGAGCGCGTGACGTGCTCCGCTTGGAAGCCGGTCTGCCGCTACACGGCAACGATCTGTCTACCGAAACGAATCCGTTCGAAGCTGGATTCGGAAGATTTGCCTATTATGAAGCTCCGAACTCGATTGCTGGCGCAGCCCTAAGGCGTATTTCAGAAACAGAAACCGACCGTGCGTTGGTTGGCTTAAAAATGACTGGCCGAGGCATCCCAAGATCAGGTCTGAATATCCACGAATCTAACTTGGGTAACAACGACGAATCGAATGTAATAGGAAGGGTGACATCAGGCACCTATTCGCCTACTGTTGACGGTGGTATTGGCATGGGATACGTTGGTCAAAAGTACTCTGCGACTGGTACCAAGATCATCATCGATGTTCGAGGGCGGCCTGTTGAAGCAAAAATCGTTGATATGCCCTTTTACAAACGGATTTAGCGAACTACTCGGCCGATTGGTTTTTCGGTAACGAAACTGGCCTACACATGGTCAATCACAATACGATAGGAATGTGAACGCAGATGTATCCGGACGATCTTAAATATTCAAAAGAACACGAATGGGTGCGCATGAACGGGAATATCGCTGAAATCGGCGTAACGTTATTTGCACAGGAATCACTCGGCGATGTCGTGTTCGTAGATCTTCCCAAAGCCGGTACAGACGTGGGTCAGTTCGATAAATTTGGAGAAATTGAATCTGTAAAAGCAGTGAGTGACCTATTTTCGCCGGTTAGCGGCAAGATCGTTGAAGTGAACGCTGCCACTACTGACTCGCCTGAAGTAGTGAACGAAGAACCTTACGGAACGGGGTGGCTAATCAAAGTCGAAGTCGCCGACGCTTCGCAGATCGATGAACTTATGGATTCCGCCACTTACCAGTCAACGTTGGAGTAACGACGACTTCAATGGCTTCATCTGTGAACACCTCGGTAAACCACCCGTACATTCCATCCACCGATTCCGAGCGAGAAGAAATGCTCGATGTAATCGGCGTCGACTCGCTTGATGGTCTTCTTGGCGATATTCCTATTGAACACAGGCATCCAAAGTTAGATATTGACGCCGGCCTATCTGAACAAGAACTATCGACCGTATTCGGATCGATTGCGGCTGAAAACGCTTCGTCATCGAGCGGGTATATATCGTTTTTAGGTGCAGGTTCGTATAGCCACTACATTCCGTCGACCGTACGTTCGATTCTACAGCGTGGGGAGTTTGTTACTGCCTACACGCCGTACCAGCCTGAAGCTGCCCAAGGGACATTGCAGGTTGGATTCGAGTTCCAGACGATCATTTGCCAACTAACCGGTATGGAAGTTGCCAACGCCGGGATGTACGACGGTCCAACGGCATTCGCAGAAGCATGTCTAATGGCAGCTCGGGTTACGAAACGAACGAAAATTGGAGTACTTTCGACATCAGATCGTCGATTGCCAGACACGCTTCTGGCGTACTCCAAGTACCAGGGCATAGAGATCGTTGAAATTTCAGCAGACGCGACTGAAATTCCCGATGATCTTGCATGTGTCGGTGTTCAAAGTCCGAACTTCTTTGGTGAAATCGAAGATGTCGAACGGCTCACTAATCTCGCACACACAAACGGTGCACTTTCTGTCGTACATGTGAACCCGACGGCGCTCGGTATGTTCAAGGCTCCCGGTGGATTCGACGTAGATATCGTGACAGCCGAAGGGCAGCCACTTGGTGTTCCAATGGCGTTCGGAGGTCCGTACGTCGGGCTATTCGCCTGCAAGAAGGAACACATACGTCAGATGCCGGGTCGAATTATCGGACGAACAACCGATACGAAGGGTCGAATTGGATACGCACTCACTCTCCAGACTCGTGAGCAGCACATTAGACGAGAACGGGCTACTTCGAATATTTGCACAAGTACGCAGTTGATCGGTCTGATGGTCACTACCTACACAGCAACACTCGGCAAGCAGGGCATAAAAGAACTGGCCAGTCTCTGCTACCAAAAAGCCCACTACGCCGCATCAGAACTCAATCGACTCGATGGTTTTTCAGTCAAATCATTGGGATCTGGTGGCACGTTTTTCCATGAGTTCGTAGTTACCTGTCCATCTTCTCCTTCAAATATCAACGCTGCCCTATTGGACAAAAAGATCATCGGTGGACTCGATATTTCCGATCGTTCGGAAAGAGGCATGCTTGTATGTGTGACCGAAACGAGTTCAAAGGCTGATATCGATAAATTTGTTCAAGCTCTGAGCCAGATCGGGGCTTCAGCATGACCATTTCAGCAAACGCAGGCGACATCGATCGTCGGCTACTGATGGATCGTTCAGTATCGGGCCGTAAAGCGTTCACGCTTCCTGAATCCGACGTACCAGCTCAGGATCTTCCTAGTTCATCGTTTTTGCGAGACGACGTTGAGCTGCCAGAAGTCTCACAGCTCGAAGTTATTCGATACTTCTCGGTGCTGAGCCAGCTGAACTTCTCTATCGACACGAACTTCTACCCTCTTGGGTCGTGCACGATGAAGTACAACCCGAAGATCAACGACGAATTATCGAATCTGGCGGGACTCGCCGATATTCATCCGTTGCAACCCGATGAAACTGTTCAAGGTGCGATCAGGCTTCTAAAAAATCTTCAGGACGATCTTGGCGAGATCACCGGACTTCCAGGCGTTTCGCTTGCACCGCTCGCTGGTGCACAGGGCGAATACGCAGGGCTTTTGATTGCACGGGCGTACCACAACGCTCGAAGAGATTTGACTCGCACAGTAGCAATCGTCCCCGACTCCGCACACGGCACTAACCCAGCTTCGGCTGCGATGGCGGGACTCGAAGTGGTTACCGTTCGCTCTGACGATCAGGGCAATGTCGATGTTGAAAATCTTCGTGAATTGGCGAATGAGAACTCAGCCGTGTTCATGCTCACGATTCCGAGCACGCTTGGACTGTTCGAGCCAAACATTCTCGAACTAACCAAGATTATTCACGATGTCGGCGGACTCGTTTACGCCGATGGTGCGAACTTGAACGCGTTGCTTGGTTTGGTGAAACTGGGCGACCTTGGCGTAGATATCTGCCACTCGAACCTGCACAAAACATTCTCGACGCCCCACGGTGGTGGCGGACCTGGTTCGGGTCCTGTGATGGTCACTGACGAACTGGAAAAATTCCTGCCGAAGCCTGTTGCAGAGAAAACCGACACTGGCTACGTTCTGGCAACTCCCGAAATGTCGGTAGGGTCGATCAACGGCTTCCACGGGTCGTTCTCAATTGCTGCCCGTGCCTACGCCTACATCAAGTCGCTTGGACTCGAAGGGCTACAGTCGGTATCTGAGAACGCGATAATTAGTGCTAATTACATTCAGGCGAAATTGCGGGACAAATACGATCTCGCAGCCGATCGTTACTGCATGCACGAAACGGTTCTTTCGGCTACTCGACAGAAGAAGGGTGGCGTTTCTGGTTTGGATATCGCCAAGCGTTTGTTGGACTTCGGTATTCACGCGCCAACCATGTACTTCCCGATGATCGTCGACGAAGCGCTTATGGTCGAGCCTACAGAATCGGAATCTAAAGAAACGCTCGACCACTTCATAGCGGTCATGCGACAGATAGCCGATGAGGTGGATTCAGCACCTGAACTCGTTCACGAAGCACCCCACGACCTGCCGGTAACCCGACTCGATGAGGCCACAGCAGCTCGCAAGCCAGTACTTCGCTGGACAGCAGATTTGTAGTTTTCTGCTTCCGATATGCCTCTGTTCTCATTGTTTGTAATCATGTAAGAACAATCGCTCTAAAAGGTTTTAGTAACTTCATATTGGTTCACCGACGAAATCACCACCACTGCTTATGTCATAGCGCCAGTAGGCTTGCACGGAATTCGAGTTTTAGATAATTTACGAGAGTAGCTACGCCGAATGCCACGTCAAACGATAGTCGATACCCACGTTCATATTTGGGAGATGCCGCCGATTGCTTCTATTGGTCCGACCGTACCCAATTTCACATCTGAGCCTAAGGCTCACGGCAACGCCGAGCTCCAATTGGATGATATGGACGCAAACGGAGTCGATAAAACCGTTCTTGTTCAGACTTCATTTTCAACTTGGGACAACGAGTACGTAGCGGCTTCAGCGATCAAGTACCCACATAAATTTGTTTCTATGGGGCTTGTCGATCCGATGGACGACAAAAACTCGGAACAAGCTGCCTACTGGATGGATGAACGCCAGATGCAGGGATTTAGGTTTCACCCGCAGTACTACTCGGAAGTCGACATTCTGAAGCGACCCGAGAACGAGGTAATGTTCAAGGCGATAGAGAAGCGCGGAGGCATCGTCCAGATCCATAATCGACCCGAGCACGCGCATCAGCTCGACTATGTTGCAGCGAAGTACCCGGGAATCACCTGGATAATCGATCACATGATGTACCCCGAGCCTAACATGGCTCCCGATTGGGACGTTTACAAGCGGGTGCTCGATTTGGCGAAGCACGATAACGCGTTGATGAAAATATCCGACATTCACAATCGTTCCGAAAGCGAGCAGCATCCGTTCAGAGACATGCACGACGTGATCAAAATGGCGATGGATGCCTTCGGAACCGATCGAGTGATGTGGGGCACTGGATATCCGGGGTATCACCGCGTCGAACACGGCTGGCTTTCACTGGCCGACGAACTGAAATTAGTGCGAGAAGGCTTCGACTGGCTGAGCCAAGAAGAACGAGATAAGTATCTTGGTGGAAATGCGATGCGTATATGGAACTGGGGACTTGGCTACGCTTAATCATCTCATTTGTCTAAATGTTGCTATATCTTTTTATGTCAGACGAATAATTTAGCAATAGATGGTCGTAACAAAGTCTATTTAGGCACACACGGAGCACGAAATACACATGGCACTTCAACCCGGAACTCAGGCACCAGATTTCACATTGGATAGCCATTCAGGCGAGGTGAAACTCTCAGATCTTCGAGGCAAAACGGTGGTTGTTGGGTTTCATCCCGCCAGCTTCACCGGTGGCTGACTGAACCAGGTGCGCGGGTTCCGCGCAAGCTACGCTAAGTTCGTCGCTCTGAACACTGAGATCATCGAGATCAGCGCTGATCCTGTTCCGGTTCAAAAAGCTTGGGCTGAGAGTATGAAAGAAGATGGCAGCGACGAAGCTGGTCAAGTGCCGTTCCCAATTGCTAGCGATTTCTGGCCGCATGGTGAAGTAATCAAAGCGTTCGACGTCTTCAACGAGGCGACTGGTAAGGCAAAGCGATCGGTGTTCATCATCGATGGCGAAGGCATGATCCGATGGTCGAACGTCTACACTGACTCGATTCCAGCCTCCGGCGAACTGCTCCATGAAATCGAAAATCTATAAGTGCAAATGCACGTTTTATGAGAGATTGAGTGCGTGTCGGCTGAGTCCTAGTGATGACGCTTCGGTATAACTGTTGGTCATCGTACTTGTGCCGTCAGCACATATTTATTTGGCGAACCAGGTTACTACTACGTGAGACAGCGATAAACTAACTTTCGTACGAAGTTCGAAACAGATCGCTAAGGAGAATCCGAGTTGGCCAGACACACCCGGCTGCAAGCATTAAATGCAGTCCACGAAATAGGCGTTGTGCCCGTTTTTTACAACGGCGATATCGGAACAGCTCAGAACATTGCGAAGGCATGTGTAAACGGCGGAATCAAGGTTCTTGAGTTCACAAATCGTGGCGATCACGCATGGGAAGTGTTCACTGCCCTCGACCGATTCTGCGCAGCCGAACTTCCCGACGCGATACTTGGCGCTGGTTCAGTGCTCGACGCTGGAACCGCTTCGATGTACATAGGGTCAGGTGCCAGCTTCATCGTTGGACCAGTAACTAACCCCGACGTAGCCAAGGTCTGCAACCGACGAAAAGTCGGTTATGTCCCCGGTTGCGGTACGGCTTCAGAGATTTCAGCTGCCGAAGAACTCGGTTGTGAGATCGTAAAAGCGTTCCCTGGTAGCGCTGTTGGTGGTCCCGGATTCGTCAAAGACGTTCTCGCACCAATGCCGTGGTCATCGATCATGCCTACCGGCGGAGTCGATATCACCGAAGAGTCGCTTCGTCCTTGGTTCGAGGCTGGTGTCGTGGCTGTTGGAATGGGATCGAAGCTAGTTTCTGCCGACATTCTGAAGGATGGCGCTTGGGACAAGCTCGAACAGCGCAGCAGAGACACCGTCGAACTAATCAAATCCATCAGGTCCTGATAGCACTCTTTTTAAGTGTGGGGTGATTGCTCCTCAATTGCCCGTGCGCTGACTTATATCAATCTAGAAAACATTTAGTTCGCCGTAGAAAAAGTATCGGAGATACCATGTTAAAGGTAGTAACTTTTGGTGAGGTTATGCTCAGGCTCGCGACAATGCGACGAGAGCGATTCACGCAGGCACGTGAGTTCGAAGTGACCTATGGCGGCGGCGAATGTAACGTTGCAGTTTCGCTCGCTCAGTTCGGCGTCGACGCAACATTCGTTACTGCCATTCCTGATAACGATATCGGACAGGCTTGCATAAATTACATCAGACAGTTTGGTGTCGATACGTCGGAAATTCTTAGACAGGGTCAGCGACTGGGCACTTACTACCTCGAATCAGGCGCAGCAATGCGGGCATCAAAGGTTGTTTACGACCGGGCAGCTTCTTCAATTGCTGAAATTCAACCCGGTGACGTCGATTGGGCGAAAGTGTTTGATGGAGCTGATTGGTTCCACTTCACAGGAATCACACCTGCAATCTCAAAGAATGCTGGTGAAGTGTGTATAGAAGCCGCAAAGGCAGCCCAAGAGCTTGGGGTCACTGTATCGGCCGACATGAACTATCGTAAGAATCTGTGGACTCCTGAAGAGGCACAGGCAACTATGATTCCGATGATGAAATATGTTGACGTTTCTATCGGCAACGAAGAAGACGCTGAGAAGTGTCTCGGTGTTGCAGCTGAGGGTGTCGATGTGACTGTTGGTGAGATCGACCCTGAAGCTTATCGGCCCGTCGTTCAGGAACTTGTAGACAAGTTTGCTTTCAAGAAGGTTGCGATTACGCTTCGGGAGAGCTTTTCTGCGGACGACAATGGCTGGAGTGCGATTTACTACGATGGCGACGAGATTCTCGTTGGCAACAAGTACCCGGTACGAATTGTCGACCGTGTTGGCGGTGGTGATTCGTTCTGCGCAGCGATGATTTACGGTCTGAACCAGAGCGATTGGGATTCTCGACAGGTTCTTGATTTCGCAGTTGCTTCGTCGGCTATGTCACACACCTTTCACGGCGACTTCAACCTCGTTAGCGTGAAGGAAGTTATGGCAGTCGCAGGCGGTGACACCTCAGGTCGAGTTCAGCGGTAGCTGATAGAGCGCGTGTAAGGGTGACCTCAGTAGCGCGTTTCGCACACAGAGGTCCGTTTAGTCCATGTAGAAATTTGATGACGCTTATTGTGCTCGAAGCGTCATCTTCCGTAACTATTTTTTACGAGATATCTTCACTCGGCATCAGTTCGTTCGCGAGCAGGGCACATCGTTCAAGCGATGTTTCTGGATCTGGACCCTGGCACAGCATCACTATGTTCCCAAAAATTGCGTAGGAGCCGAATTTTGAACCGACACCACTGCCAATACTATCTGTACCGCCTCCGATGATAATCCTGCGATTCTTGACTCCTTCCTTGTAGGTGGCGTCATCTCCGCTGATGATCGCATCCGCGCCAGAACCCTCGATCGCCATGGCCGTCCCTATATCGACGGCAGCCTGATGCGATTCGTAGAATCTGACCTCGTATTCGTATGGTTCACCGCTGCCTATCTTCATAAACCCATAGCTGGCGTCTGAAGCTCCCGGAAGACCCTCGGTGGAATAGTTTCTCACCTCTTTGTACGGAGTGGTGATCAGTTCATCCAGGCTAAATACGCGGCCAGGATCACTGATCTTGGGGAACAGTTCATCTTCGCTTTCACTCGATCCGCAGGCGACTGCAAATACAACTATGGAGGCCATAATCAGGGCGAAAATCGGGAGCAATTTGTTATGTAAGGGCATAGATGTGAACGTATACGTAAAAATTCCTCGTGAACTGAACTATCCCCAGTCGATTGACGGTTTTAGCCTGGTCGACACTCGACGATAGACGCGTCCCAGATCTGACGAGGTCGATACAGGTTGAGGAGTTATAGATTTAGACCCGGTTTGTTTGTTAGCGTACGGATATGAAAATCACGGATATAAAAATTATTTCATTCAAAGCCAAATCTCGGTTTAGCCCAACCAAATGGGGTTATGGGGTTTGGGGCGAGGAGCACGACGAGGTACAGCGTATTCTCAAGATCGAAACCGACGAAGGTGTCGAGGGATTTTTCACAG
Source organism: Dehalococcoidia bacterium (assembly GCA_028821715.1). Classification (GTDB taxonomy): domain Bacteria; phylum Chloroflexota; class Dehalococcoidia; order Lucifugimonadales; family Lucifugimonadaceae; genus Lucifugimonas. The sequence goes on along the minus strand of JAPKFF010000089.1, from coordinate 9 downwards.
GGGACAATA
>JAPKFF010000088.1:0-9513 GCA_028821715.1 Dehalococcoidia bacterium | reverse complement strand
TGACCTGCCCCCGATAGCGTTACCACTTATTATCTCGGATTTTCGACCAACTGAAGCCTGGGCATGATTGCCTCTGGAACGGGTGGACGGTATCCGAGTGAGCTGTGTGGTCGGATCGTGTTGTACTCCCTTCGCCACCATTCTGTCAGTATCTGTACTTCTTTCAGCGAATAGAATATCTCTCGATTTAGCAGTTCGTCTCTGAGCTTCCCGTTGAAGCTCTCGTTATAGCCGTTCTCCCACGGACTCCCCGGCTGGATGAAGAGTGTCTTCACCCCAACCCGTTCCAACCAACCACGGACCACCTTGGCGGTGAACTCTGGGCCGTTGTCCGAGCGAATATGTTCTGGGGCTCCGTTGATGACAAACAACTCAGTCAGCGCATGGATCACGTCATCTGATCTGATCCGTCTCGCTACTTTGATCGCTATGCACTCCCTTGTATATTCGTCGATTACCGTAAGCATTCGAACCGCACGTCCGTCTTCGGTCCGACAAGCTACGAAGTCGTAAGCCCAGACATGGCCTTTACGTTCTGGCTTCAGCCTGATTATTGAACCATCATTCAGCCAGAGCCGTCCTCTCTTCGGCTGCTTCTTCGGTACTTTCAGCCCTTCTCGTCGCCAGATACGTTCTACACGCTTGTGATTGACCTGCCATCCCTGGTCACGGAGCAAGGCAGTGACCCTGCGATACCCGTACCGCCCGAACCGTACTGCAAGCATGATGATGTCTCGAGTCAACGACTCTTCATCGTCGAGAAACTTCAACGTTCTGCGCTGCGTCGGTCGAGGTTGGTTGATCACCCTGCAGGCTCTGCGCTCGGATACTCCGGGCAGAACCTTCTGGACTCGCTCTACACACTTGCGGCGACGGGAAGGGCTCAGAAGTTTCCCTCTGCCGCTTCTTTCAGGATCTGCTTGTCCAGGGCAAGATCGGCAACGGTTCGTTTCAGCCTTGCGTTCTCTTTCTCTAGCTTCTTGAGCCGTTTCGCCTGATCGAGGTTTAGTCCACCGTATTCACGACGCCACCTGTAATAGGTGTGATCGGTTACGCCGATATCGCGTACTGCTTGACCAACACTCTTGCCATTAGCGATGGCAACCTCGACTTGCCTGAGTTTGGCAAGAACCTGTTCCGGGCTGTGACCTTTTCTTGGCATTTCTGCCTCCCTTCAATGCGTCCAGTATCTGATCTTTCAACTGGACTCGTTTGAGGGGGGCAGGTCACCAATCATCCTCAGTAATTCAAAAACCTTAAATTCAAAGACCCAGCACTTGGCTGGGTCTTTGTTGGGATTCTATGTTGGTCGGGGTGGCAGGGATCGAACCTGCGACCCCTCGCTCCCAAAGCGAGTGCGCTACCGCTGCGCCACACCCCGACGAAAAATAAGTCTATCCAATAAATCCTAAAAATTCCGAAAAATCTTGTGTGTGGTGTTGTCTACTTCGGTCTCCCGAAGCGGTGGTGATACCACTGCGTCATCCCCCGACCTTGTCGTTTATTCCGATATCGGAACAAAGCAGCCTAACTATTGTATGACCGTAAACGCGAATTCACATAACCAATTAGAGGAATTATCCACAAAATTTGAAATTCAACCGGTTCAATCACCCCAATCAACGTTAGTGAGCGACAACTGACCAAAAGTTAAATTTTTGACATATTAGGCGATTTACCCAAAATTTTGGGGTCAGATGTATAGGAATTGGGCGAGTGAAGTGCGAGCGTTAACAGTGAGAACGGCGGTTACGCCATTTCTTATCCTTATTTACTAAAGATTACTAGATAAAGCGCGGATCCCATTCACTGGACGGCGACGGAGTTCTAGCTACGGCAACCCTACGAATGTTCCACCGACAGCGCACTACACAAGTAGTCGATGGATCCGCAACAAACTCACGCCCGGTCCGACGTTTACGGCGAGGCCATCCTCTAGGCGTACTTCGCAACAGCCAGTACCGACGTTACTGGATAGCCGGCTTTGCATCTTTCACAGGCTTCAACATGCAAATGTTGATTCGTGGTTGGATGATGTACGACCTCACTCAATCACCGCTGATGGTGACAATGGTGACAGCGGCAATGATGATGCCGATGCTGTTCCTATCACTTGTAGGCGGCGCGTTAGCCGACCGATTCGATCGCAAGAAGATCACGATGGTTTCTGACGTCATTATGCTTGGAAGCTTCGCCGTTCTATTCGGTGTTTCGGCAGCAGGCATAATGGCACCTTGGCACATACTCGCAGTCTCAGTCGTCAACGGAATAGCCTTCTCAATGGCAGTTTCATCAAGACAATCGCTGATCTCGGGGCTTGTTCACCGTGAACAAATGCGAACGGCAGTGGGTCTTTCAGCTACGACCTACAACTCTGCGCAGATCATTGGCCCAGCTATCGGTGGCGCAATGCTGCCGCTGCTCGGTTCCACATGGGCGCTCGGTGTAAGTACGGTGGTCGTCATACCTGCAATTTTTCTGTACACCACCCTCAACCCAGCTAAACACTCGAGCGTGAACGATGCGAAGGGATCTATCGTCGAAAACGTCAAGGCAGGTCTTGCCTACTCGTTACAGAATTCGACGCTACGATTTTTGATGCTCGGTGCGATGGTGATGATCCTAACAGTTGGACCGTTCCAATCACTGATGCCAGTATTTGCTGAAGATGTGCTTGGAGTCGGCGCCGGTGGTCTAGGCATGCTCATGCTTGCGGCTGGGTTCGGAGCGTTGACCGGATCGATCAGCGTAGTAATTATCGGAGAAAGCGTCGCTCACCAGAAGCTTGAACTGGTGTTCGGGCTTCTTGCAGCTGCAGCTCTAACGGCTTTCGCTCTGTCGCCATTCTTTGCGCTGTCGATTCTCTTGGTCATGATTACCGCTTTCGCAACAACCGGTTTCATGGTTGTGAATATGACGGTTGTTCAGATCATGACTCCCGACTACATGCGTGGTCGAGTAGTGAGCGTACGATTCCTAGTTATCGGCCTTATGCCATTCGGCGCTTTGTCGATGGGCGGAGCTGCCGAATCGGTGGGTGCGCCGATGGCCGTGGCGATCATCGCTGGCGTAGGTGCTTTGGGATTTGCGCTCGTGCAGGTCGCATCACGAATGTTCTCGCCTGCAAATTCTCAGTAGCTTCTCAGCTATTCGTAACGTAAACGTAACCGCAAGCACGGCAGATTAAAACTACTGTGTAACTAGTAACCTGTGTTGGAGTAACACCCGTATCCGCCGCCTGCTGTCCGTCATTTACAGGTGATCGATTTTCGACACGACGCATAATCTGCGTCGTTCACATCTTCCCCGAAACGGAGGAGAATTCAATGATCGTTTTCAAATCTTGCGTTCATTGCCAAGGCGACGCTCACGCCAAATCCGCCCAGTATCGCGAGTATCTTGACTGTCTGCAGTGCGGAGCCATGACCAACGTTCCCAATCGAATCGATTTTGGTGTGTGCACTGAGATTGCGTGACCGCCACATTATGATCGGTGTCGCGTCAGTGCGATCTCGGGTGTCGTAAACCATGATGTCGGGATACTATCTCTGCCTACGATGAGAATTAGTCAAATCTGAATCGCTAGGCAACCTCGATTGAAAATCAAATCCGTCAGCGCCGTTTACCCGAACTACCAGCACACAGGTCCCTCGTGGCGTACTCACCTCTGGCAGATCATGGTCCGTATTGAAACCAATACTGGCCAAATCGGCTGGGGCTACGGCGGCGGCGGCAAAGCAGCGGTTGAGATAGTGAACGGTCACTTCGCCGAGATTCTCGTAGGTAAATCATTCGACTCGATTTCCGATATTTCCGATATTTGGAATTTTCTCTACACAGCATCGATTCCATATGGTCGTAAAGGCGTGGCGATCATGGCGCTTAGCGGAGTCGACCTTGCTTTGTTCGATGCACTAGGCAAAGCAGAAATGAAACCGGTCGCTAACCTACTCGGTAGCGTAATCAAGAATCGAATGCGGTGCTATGCAACGGGGCCTGACACCGATTACTACGCTGAACTCGGGTTCACTGCCCAAAAATTCCCTTTCCAGTGGAAGGGCAATGAGTCGGAGGCCGCTGGTGTTGCCATGGGGGAAAAAGCTCGCTCCGCATTTGGCAAAGATGCTGAAGTCATGTTCGACGTTTATATGACGTGGAATTCCAAGATTACACTGAGAATGCACAATGCTTTAAAGCATGTCGGCATTCACTGGTACGAAGACATTCTCACACCGGATGATCTCGAAGAACTTGGCGTACTACGCACCAAGATTTATCCGGTGAATATGGCTGGTGGAGAACATGAATTCACTGCCCATGGTTTCACAGATATTGCGAGGACTAAGGCGTATGACATCTGGCAGCCAGACATCACGTGGTGTGGTGGGATAACGGCCGGATTACAAATCTTAGATCTGGCGCTGGCAAACAACGCTCAAGTCGTGCCTCATCGTGGTGCCGAGCCGTGGGGCCTGCACTTGATCGCAGCAACTGCATGTGAAGACTTCGCAGAGATACTTCCGGGCGTTCGTGGAGGTGGTAAAGACGATCTCTGGATCGGTGCTCCTGAACCGGTTGATGGCTACATTCAGATCGAGGATGAACCCGGATTTGGTATCACGCCGAACGAAGATTTACTTTGAGTACGACTTCCTCTGGCTTTCCATAAGCGGTAATTTTCGATCTTTTAGGCACGCTTATCGCCCATTCCGACAGAAACCACTAGCGGGACGTGATCGACAACATAGGAGTGGCGGCAGGGGCCGACCCTGCGGAGTTTCGAACGCTATGGAGCGAGCACTAAATTGACCGATTGACCGGCGTGCACCCAACTGAGCCGGCAAATATTCGATGGGTGAGCGACAAGCTCAAAGTAGCGACGGATGACCGCCGGGTCGAAAAGGCGAATCAACTGATTTACCAAAATGCCGCACGCTGCCTTGATGTCTAACCCGAAGAGTTTAGCTATGTCGCCGACAGCAACAGTAAAGAGATGGTCATTGCCGATCAGTACGGAATACGTGCCATACGAATCACGCCTTATAACGCAGCCGGTTCGACTCCGGACGTCGACTTTTCTAACCAATGGGATGGCGAATTAGTCGACAACCTGAGCAAACTTATCGAGTTGCTGGCGTGTTAAGGATGGCTTACTTGAGAGCCCGGGCGATACGTTCGCACGCCTGCATGTAGATCGTGGCATCGACATTGATAGACAAGTACTGAATACCGAGGTCGATGAGCCATTTGCCCATTTCAACGTCCTTGGCGTATGAACCGATCACCCTGCCCTGCGCTCGAGCCTTTGCTGCTGCCTCTTTGAGTGCATCCTCAACGATCTTCGAGCGAACGTCACCAGGAACACCCAGCGATTGTGAGATGTCGTATGGCCCAAGAAAGAGAACATCGATTCCATCAACAGTCATGATCTCTTCGAGGTTGTTCAAGCCCTTCTGTCCCTCGATGTGAACCACCGTCATGGTTTCTTCATTCTGACGCGCCGGATGGTCTACTGCATCGTCTTTGTAGTAGTTTCCAGCTCGTGTGAACACAGATACACCGCGCTCCCCTAGAGGTGCGTACTTAGCAGCGTGAACGACTTTCTCAGCGTCTGATTTCTGGTTGATCTGAGGAACTTGTACGCCGTCAGCTCCGATGTCGAGAGCTCGCAGAATCGGCCATTCTTCGTTACCGCCGACTCGAACAATAGGTGCAACGCCCGTGCCCTGAGCCGCTATAACAAGATCGGCTACCGTCTCCATTGAGAGTGAACCATGCTCGGTATCGAGAATACAGAAGTCCATACCGGCATAACCGAGCGTGTCGATCATCGCAACTGAAGGGACGATGACGAACGGTCCAACTACAACTTCTCCCGCATGAAGCTTCTTTTTTAGTTCGCCACGAATGGTCTTTTTCATATTCTTTTCTTTGCTTCTAGTACTGCGTCTGTGGCAGAACTGTTTATGCAGACGGTAATAAATTCCTGAACGGCACAAAGTTTACCGTTAGTTACACCATTCGGGTTAAGCGAAGTGTAGGTCTTACGCGATGACGATAGGCACGAGAATTTCGGAGGGCATGAACCCGCCCTGAGTCGATTCCAATAACCACCAATAAATAGCCACGCAACCGGTATCCTTTGATGATGCCAATTTCTGGGACAACCAAGAACCACTCAAACCTCGACTCTGCCGCTGGTACAAATTCGGCCGCAAAATCTCGCATCGTTTTTCTGGGTACCGGTACATCCGAAGGTGTGCCGAGAGTTTCATGTCTCACAAATCCAGACAGCGACTGCCCGGTTTGTCCCGATGCTGTCAAGCCCGGGTCTCCGAATCGACGTCGTAATACGTCGTTACTTATCCAACGCAAATTCAGCGATGACCGCACAAGCAATATTGTTATCGATGCCGGGAAGTTCTTTTATGAATCTGCGATACAACTGTTCCCAAAGTTTGATGTGCGCACTATCGACGCACTGGTCATCACACACGCCCATGCTGATGCCGTAGGAGGGTTCGACGGTCTAAGGGACTGGACGAACAATGCACAAGAGTCGTTACCGATTTACTTGCGTGAAGTCGATCTTCAGGTCGTTGAAAAGTTGTTCTACTACTTGGTCGACCGCAGCAAACAAACTGGCGGCGGCGGTGTAGCGAAACTAAAATTCAATACTATCGATGCAATGCCGTTCAGTGCCGACGGTTTAGAGCTGACCCCGCTCCCGGTCGAACACGGTAAGAACTGGGAATGCTTCGGATATCGCTTCGGCGATGTTAGTTACATATCTGACGCTTCTGAGATTTCTGAGAAAACCGCAGAGCTAGTCCGCGGGTCGACAATTCTTGTGCTCGACGCATTACGACCCGCTCGAACTCACGGCACCCATTTCACTGTTGAAGAGGCGATCGTCCAAGCGCGTCGACTTGGAGCCACGCGCACTCTATTGATCGATGCAACACACGACATCGATCACGTTCCTGTGAACGCCGAACTTGCCAAACTGAAAGATTCAGAAGGTCTCGATATCCAATACGCCTACGACGGTCTGGATATCGAAGTCGAGCTTTAGCTGCCCAAGTTCTCTGCCTTTTCTTTGCGGTACATGGCGATGACTGCGTCGTCAGGTGGGTAGTACAAACCGGGCGTTAGTTGCTCTTTGTCCAGCCGTGCCCTAATCCACTCTTCAAGATCGTCGTACTCAATTGCCTTTAGTGCGATTTCTGATGCAACTCCGCGAGGAATAACGACTACGCCGTCGTCATCCGCAACGATGTAGTCGCCAGGTCGCACGAGAATGCCATCAACAGCGACCGTGTCGTTCGTCGAATAAGGCGTTCCAACCCGGGTTCCAAGATTCGATGTCTTGTCGAGTCCCCACATTCCAACACCGTAGTCCTGAACGGTGTGCATGTCGCGAATGCCACCATCGCAAACCAGCCCATCGACTCCGCGCTGCTTGAGCCGTAGGAATTTGATGTCGCCACCAATTGACATGCGCTTGTTGCGCATCGATTCCATCACGATTACGTCGCCGGGACCGGCCAGCTCAAATGCTGCGAACTCAGGCGATTCTTCCCCACCCGGCTTTTCTGCCATAGCGTCGGGGCGAGCAGGGACGAATCGAACGGTGATAGCCCGAGCGACGAGTCTTTGGCCGGGGTTCATCGTTCGAACGTTCGGCATGTAAACGTAGTGAGGCTCATAGCCGTTACGGGCAAGCACGTCGACGACAGCAGTGGTGTTCACGCGCTTGAGTTGCTCGATGGTCGCCTTATCCAATACGTGGTCAGGCGTGGGCTGAATTACGGCCATGTGCGGAAGCTTTCTCCGACTAAAGGTTCAACAAAACTCGCCAATTCTACAGGGGGTTTTGCGGCTCTAACCCCAGTCTCGGGCGAATCGTTCGATTATCAACGCAGCGTGTTTGGCTCCAAATAGAAAATCATCAATCGTGATGTTTTCATTTGGCGCGTGAATTTTGTGAGAGGGGTGATCAATACCTGAAGTGGCGATCGGCATACCCAGAGTGTCGCCGAAATCGAACATCGGACCAGTCCCCGCCATATTCGGAGTCATCACTGGTTTGCGACCGTAAATCTCTTCAGCTGTCTCAGCGACTAATTGCACCCACGGTGAATTTAGATCGGTTCGATAAGGATTTACAGCACCGAGAACTTCGATTTCGACGTCTTCAAATCCGTGCTTGTCGAGGTGCGTTCGAAGTTTGTCGAAAATGTCGTAAGGACGTTGCTCAGGAACGAGTCTAAAATCCATTTTTGCCTTGGCTGAAGCAGGAAGGACAGTCTTCAGGCCGGCGTCCTGATACCCCGAGTCGAGTCCTGCGATATTCGCTGTCGGCTGGAACGTCAGCTGCTTGCGAAGATCTTCACCATCGAGTCCCTTTACGAAACTAGAAACTCCAAACGTATCGAGCCATTCCGGTGCATCGTCGGGAAGCGCTTCTACCGCGTCTACCGCCTCGGCAGTCGGTTCGGTGATTCCATCGTAGAATCCCTCGATCAGAATATGTTCATCAACGTCCTTAATGGTCTGCAGGGCCTGAAGAAGCCTCCAAGCAGCCGACGGCAATATGGCGGCATATGACGAGTGTGCGTCGCCAGAAAGCATACTCACGCTTAAACCGACGCCAAGGACGCCTTTGAGTCCTAGATACATGAATGGGTCGCCGTTAAGATTTCGTCCGCCGCCCTCCCAAATGCATGCATCAGCCTTGAAATCATCTCCTCGCTCAGCAATCAAATCTGGAAGATTTATCGAGCCTGATTCCTCTTCACCTTCACAGAACATCTTGATGTTGCATGGCACGCCACCTCGCTCATCGACGAACGCCCTTATTGCTGCGAGTCGGGCGCCGATGTTGCCTTTGTCGTCAGACATTCCGCGACCGTAAAGTCGATCACCTATTTGTGTAGGCTCGAATGGATCGGTGTTCCAGAGCTCAAGCGGGTCAACAGGTTGCACGTCATAGTGGCAGTAGAACAACAGGGTCGGCGCTGATTCAGGATTTTCGGAAGCCGACATGTAGCCGTAGACGGTTGGAAGACCGTCGTTTGGCACGGGAATGATCAAAGCCTCGAATCCATTTCGTTCGAGCAGGTCCTTCATCAGACCAGGGGCTTTATCAAAGCCAACTTTCTGCGCCGATATCGATGGCTGGCGAACAAGCTCGAACAGCTGCTGGATCGATTCATCAACGTGCGATTCGATATGCGCGTAAATATCTTTCATGCTTCTCCACCAGATTCACAGGCGTTAAGTTCCAAATGCGCCCAGTAGCGGGCTAGGCACATCAGGGTCACACCGTCTTCGATTTCTTGACTTGCCGCCATCGCCACAATTTCTTGCCGAGTGACAAGCTTCGCGTCGACGATGCCTTCATCGAGTTGCGGGATAATATCGACCGACTCGATTTCAGGCAGGTTCGCCAGCACTGTGTAGAACGTATCGCCTACGAATCCGCTAATTGGAGTTTGAGAACCCAAAAGG
>JAPKFF010000194.1:0-1946 GCA_028821715.1 Dehalococcoidia bacterium | reverse complement strand
TAGCTCAACTACTTCGATTTCGTTCGCATCGAATCCGTCGCCATCATCTGCATCTTCGAAGTCAGGTTTATCAGTATCGTCGACCTCATGGAGCACAGCGACCATCTCCAATTGAGGAGTCACGACTACGTCATTCTCAAGACCGATTGGCTGTTCGATAGAACCATTAGACCTGATAGATCGAGAGTTGATTGTGTAGCCGCAGGTAAGGCAGCTAAGGAACGATCCGAAGTTGTCGGAACCTAATTCGACAGTTCCATCTTTGCATCGCAGGCAAGATTTGAAATACAGCACCGTTACGCCTCCATTTGTCACACCAGACACGGCGGACACCGTGGCCAATTCGCTTTTACTTGTGGCACAAGCGCATAACGAACGGGCGACATCTTATCCGGTAACGGTTATTCGGTCGTAGGCGTTTTTTATACGAGTTTTGGAGAGTTTAGAAAAATCTAATTAACTGTTGATTCGTCAAATTTCAAAATTTTACATATTTGGTTGTTGAAGTGAGAAGGTATCTAAGCGCGGCAGGAATATCCTTCACCTCAGAATTATCATAATCTGCGCGCCAGCAAATCGGTCACAGAAATCGGAGGCAAAATCGAATGGCAAAGCTATACATTCTCGGAGCGGGTACACCGACCCCAACTCCTACCCGATTCGGCTCAGCGTACGTTCTCGAAATTGAGGGCGAGAAGATCATGATCGATTGCGGTCCAGCCACGACGCACAAGCTCGTGCAAGCTGGACTCTGGCCACTGGATATCGACTACATATTTTTCACGCACCACCACTTCGATCACGACATCGACTACCCATGTTTCCTGCTAACCCGATTCGACCAATCCATCGGAAAAGAGAATCAGCTACAGGTGTTCGGACCAACCCTCACTGAGAAGATCACTGAGGGCGTTATTGGCGAAAATGGTATCTTCTCGCACGATTGGAAGGCTCGGATTTATCACCCCCTTTCTCAGAAGGTCTATATCAACCGTGGCGGAATCCTTCCGCGTAAAGCTCCAAAAATTCAGGCACGTGATGTTGGAGTTGGAACGGTCTACACTGGCAACAATTTTGAAGTCACTTCGGCCAATGCCGAGCACGTTCAGCCTTACTTGGACTCGCTCGCTTACCGAATCGAAACGAAATCGGGTAAGTCAGTCGTATTCACTGGGGACACTCAGCCGTGTCAGTCAGTTATCGATTTAGCAAAAAACGCTGACGTAATGCTGTGCATGTGCTGGGACGACCAGGAATGCATGGATCACGACGGCGAAGCACCGGGGCAATGCGGAACTTTGGGAGCGGCGCGAATGGCAGAAGAGGCCGGCGTAAAGAAGCTGATTCTCGTCCACATGGGTCCGAACATCTCGCAGCACGGTGTACTCGAAAAGGGCATAGGGGATATTCGAGAAGTCTATAGCGGACAGGTCATCTACTCCGAAGAGCTAATGGCCATCGACATCTAGGGGTGGATGGCACGTTTTCTTCCGGACAACCCATTGCGACCTAATTGAATATCAGGATCAATGATGCCGGTTGGTGGCATGACGTGCAGAATCGGTTTGATGATCCACCTAGTGATGAGCATCGTATTTGCTTCGGCTCACGCAGCGTTCTATCTGTGGTTCGATATCGATAGCAGCTTTGCAATCTGAATAGTCTTCGGGCGTGTTCACTTCATCGGCAAAGGCATGTTCTTCGGAATGTTCAGTTCTTCCCTCCATTGAGGGATTCGTGACGGGACAGTTGACTGCCACGGATTCTTCGCCCCAAAACTCGGTAGATCCACAACGGTGGGTACGCTAGTCGTGCTCATCATCTTCGGACTCGTAGTCGGCGGACTCTAAGAATCATTCTCCTAATCTCATCCCAAATCGTTCTAACCACAAAAAGCCTCAACTCCAACTAAGGTATCGAGGCTTTTTGTGGTTAGAACGATTTAA
>JAPKFF010000193.1:0-1950 GCA_028821715.1 Dehalococcoidia bacterium | reverse complement strand
AATTAACATATAGTTTAGTGGTTAATTTAAGAAGATTGAAAATGCCTAGCGAGTCATAACACATGGAATTTTAGGTTTTCGGCCATATTCAAGCGACATTGAAGCGTGAACGGCGATAACATCTGCCCCAAGTGCCCATATGAGCAGCGAGCTTGGACACGGAATACAACAGACAGGAAATCGTATGTCTATGGCAGGCCCTCTAGAGGGCATAAGGGTTCTCGAGTTCGGCAGTTTTGTTGCCGGCCCGTGGGGTGGACAACTACTTTCCGACATGGGTGCCGATGTGATCAAAATCGAGCCTCCAAAAGGTGATCCTTGGCGACATGCCAGCTCGTTCGCCAAGAACGAAAGTCGTGTGTTCGTTCCGTTAAACCGAGGCGTACGAAGCATTTGTCTTGATCTCAAACTGAAATCGGCTCAAATCGCACTTCGGAAACTGATCGAATCGTCAGACGGCATCATTTCCAACAATCGACTCGATACCGCCGTGAAACTGGGCATAGACTACGCATCGGTTTCGAAGATCAATCCTAGACTCGTCTACGTAGATATCACCGCATACGGCTCGAAAGGTCACATGGCAGACATGCCAGGATTTGATCTAATCGTTCAGGGCTACACGGGAGCGGTTACGAGCGAAGGCAAGATCACCAAAAACGGACAACCAGAAGTCGTTTGGTCTTCCTCGTACATCGATTTCTCAACCGGCTACGCAGCGGCGAACGGAATACTCGCTGGCATCATCGGACGAGGAAAAACCGGCAAAGGCCAGCTTGTATCCACAAGTCTATTGGCGAACGCTATTGCCATGCAGAGCCTACGCATTGCCGATGTCGAAGGCATTCCTGCCCCCGCAAAGACCTGGTTTGAACAAACTCGACCGGGGCTAATTGAACAAGGAGCCAGCTACGAGGATATTCAAGATAGCTATCAGATGGCTGTCAGACCGCTAATCTACCGATGCTACTACCGAGCGTACAAAACGCTCGATGGAGGACTTGCTCTTGGTACGCTAGCCGTTCACGCCCGTGCTAGATTACTCGATGTATTCGGTTTCAAAGACCCGCGTGTGACCGACCCAAGTTACGACGACACAACGGCAGAGGCGATCCGTATAGGGCATGAACTAGTTGCTAAATTCGAAGATATATTCGCTAGCAAATCTACCGATCAATGGTTCAAAGAGCTTCGTTCGCACGACATCCCATGTGAGCCGCTTCGGTTCATCGAGGAGATGGTCGATGATGAACAAGTTCTTGCGAACGATTACGTAATTGAGGTCGTCCACCACACTGGACACAAAATCCGAACGTCGGGTCCAATTCTGACGTTTGACGACGGTATGCCCGAACTAAAGTCTTCTCCGGCGCTCGGCGAGCACATGGGTGAAATTCTGAGAGACCTTGGGCTGAGTTTAGACGAGATCGCCGAACTAGACGCCTAAGAACCACGTCTAACATGGCTGACCTGATCGAATGGGAGCAGAAACGGCTTGCCCTTGACGCCTGCGTCGTAGATCGGACGTGCTGGTCGTTTTTGATTCATCGAAGCAGTTGGTCCGGTTGGTCTGAATTCGTCCAAAACACCAACAGTAACGCTTTCGAGTCGAATACCGTCTTCTCGCTGTTTAGCCAGATTATCCAGTGCAGCATCTGACAATCCCGAATTAGGCCGATGATCTTCAGGAAATTTTCTGAGGCAATCTCGTTCGCCAACCAAAGCAGGGCGAGGGGTCGCTGCACTGCAGGAGTGCGCCCATGGACACATATAGGCAATACACATCGTCGTTGCGCCAACCGCAGGTGCGCCAGCAGTGGACAAACCTATGCGTGCCAAAGCCTCGCGTTGAACCCGACGAAGTTTTCGCCTTCTTCGATATATCCAGCTTTTAGGAAGTCCGGGCATCTACAAATTCTAGCTTGGTCAACGTTACTGACGGGTCGTAGT
>JAPKFF010000087.1:0-9608 GCA_028821715.1 Dehalococcoidia bacterium | reverse complement strand
AGGAAAGCCTTTAGCTTTCCGCGGAGCAGTCCTGTCATTGGGCCCCGTCCTCCAGTTCTTAGTATTTGAAATTTGTGCCGAGTGCAGTAGCAGAACCCATTATGAATTCACGCACAACGAGAGTATTAGAAGCGCATTACGCGCGAATTACAGCCGCTGCAGGTGGCGTGGTAACGGCAATCTTATTCGGGCGATTTCTCTGCTGTCAAGCAATAGAGGTCGGGCTTATGGGGCGTTTTGCCGTTTACTTCGTTAGATTTTCGGCTGTTCATATTCTATAAGGAGGTGCTGACCTTGCCTAAATCAGGTTTGAGAGATTCGGGGCGTACACCCCGTAAAGAGGTGCTGATATGTCTGGCTTCGTGATATTCTTATGAAGTTGTGATAGCACAAGAACGAAAAACGAATCAACTAGAAAAGCACAAATCACAGAATCCTTCCTTTTTAGGCGGGTTGCCGGCAGCCGGCCGGGTATTTGCTATACGGAGAGCACCAAACTTGGATCAGTCAGAACGAAGCGTAGTAATAGAGAAGTACAGGACCCACGAAGGTGATAGTGGATCGTCAGAGGTTCAGATTGCGCTACTGACAGCTCGCATTATCGAGCTAACGGACCACCTGCGAGAGCAGAAGCACGACCACGCAAGCCGAAGAGGCCTGCTGAAAATGGTCGGTCAGCGCCGCCGTCTTCTTAACTATCTAAATAGTGAAGACGTAAATCGATACCGCGAGATCATTAGCAAACTCGGTCTCCGTAAGTAGAAGTCCGCCCCTGTTTAGGGGCAGACTTGTTCGCCTGAGCATTAAGCAACCCGTAACAGATAAGGGTTCAGGCTCAACGGATGTTCGATTATCCGAAGCGACATTCCAGCACAGGTGCCTGTTCCTTTACGGAAGTTGGCGCCGGGCGACGCCCCTATGAATACATGTGCGTTGAAAAGTAGAAACAGAATAGAAAATGATTAACAAATTTGAAATGGAAATTGGCGGACGAGTGCTCAAATTCGAGCACGGCCGCGTAGCTGCCCAAGCAGGCGGCGCAGTTACAGTTCAGTACGGCGACACAATGTTACTCGCTACTGCGACTGCTTCAAAGAAGCCTCGCCTAGGTGCTGACTTCCTTCCTATGACCGTCGATGTTGCGGAAAAAGCTTACGCTGGCGGTAAACTACCGGGCGGCTTCTTTAAAAGGGAAGGTCGGCCTTCCACCGATGCGATTCTCGCTGCGCGAATGATCGACCGACCGATCCGTCCGCTATTTTCGAAGACGATTCACAACGAAATCCAGATCATCATAACGATACTGGCTTCCGACATGGTGAATCCTTACCCAGCCATCGGAATCATCGGCGCTTCAACTGCGCTGGCTATTTCCGACATCGCATTCAACGATCCGATCGGCGCCTGTGTCGTTGGTCTTGTTGAAGGCGAGTTGGTAGTCAACCCTACATACGAAGAACTACAAACAAGCGATCTTGAATTGCTGGTTGCAGGAACTGGCGAAGCCACGATGATGGTTGAGTCGGGTGGAAACTTTGTATCTGAAGCAGTACTGCTAGATGCACTCGAACTGGCCCAAGAGGTCAACGGGGCGATCGTCGAGCAGATCGTAGAGATTCAGGCCAAAGTCGGCAAGAAGAAGTGGGAAGCCCCTGAAGTATCTGACGAAGAAAAAGCCGCTGAGAAGGCGACCAGAACTCACGTTGGGGAAGATTTCCTGAAGGCATTGAAGTCTCCTGGAGACAAAGCTGCTCGTCAGGGTCGTATGGACGACGTGATGGACGGCACGATTGAAAAGCTTTCAGTCGATCATGATGCTGGTCATGTGAAATCTGCTCTTTACGCTATCGAGACAGAAGCTGTTCGAAGCACGATCCTCGAAGATGGCTCGCGCCCAGACGGACGCAAGCTCGATGAACTTCGTGATCTGAACTCTGAAGTTGGTTACCTGCCTCGTGTTCACGGTTCAGGAATATTTACTCGTGGTGAGACCCAGATTATGGGAGTGCTTACATTGGCTTCGGCTGGTGAGCGCCAGCGCTTGGACACTTACGGTCTAGACACTGAAAAGCACTTTATTCATCACTACAACTTCCCTCCTTACTCAGTAGGTGAGGCAGGACGTTTTGGATTTACTGGTCGACGTGAAGTCGGTCACGGTGCGCTTGCAGAGCGTGCTCTGAAACCGGTTGTGCCAAGTCAGGCTGACTTCCCCTATACAATCCGACTCGTCTCTGAGTCGCTGGCATCGAACGGTTCAACTTCGATGGCGAGTGTTTGTGCTGGTTCGCTGGCAATGATGGACGGTGGTGTTCCGATTTCAGATCCTGTTGCTGGTATCGCCATGGGTCTCATCACTGGTGAGAACGGCAAGTACGCAGTTCTTACCGATATTCAGGGTGCTGAAGATCACTCTGGCGACATGGACTTCAAGGTTGCTGGTACACGTGAAGGTGTTACAGCCCTACAGATGGATATTAAGGTAAAGGGAATTACATTCGAGATCATGCGTGAGGCTCTAGAGCAGGCTCGGATTGCTCGACTGCAGATTCTCGATAATATGGAAAAGACTATCTCAGCAACTCGAGATGACCTTAGCGAGTTCGCGCCTCGAATGCTTTCGCTCAAGATTCCTACCGACAAGATTGGTGCGATCATCGGCCCTGGTGGCTCGGTTATTCGTGGCATGATCGACGAATTCGGTGTGACTATCGACGTTCAGGACGACGGTACAGTTGTTGTCGGATCACCTGATCGTGAGAATGCTCATAAAGCCGAAGCTGCAATTACGGCTCTTACTAAGGACGTTGAGATTGGTGACAAGTACACCGGTCGAGTTGTTCGAATCATGCCATTTGGTGCGTTCGTTCAGATCCTTCCTGGTAAGGACGGAATGGTTCACATTAGTGAGCTTGCTCAGCACCGCGTTCCAGACGTTGAGTCGGTTGTCAGTATTGGCGATCAGCTTGAAGTTATGGTTATAAACATCGATGGCATGGGGCGCATCGACCTGTCACACCGCGCGCTGCTCGAAGAGAGCAACGAGGGCGGTAACGTCGGCGGCGATAGCGACTCATCAGCACGACCAGAGCGACAAGAGTCTCGTGAGCGAGACGATCGTGGCGGCGACCGAGGGCCACGTGACCGAGGTGGTCGTGCCCCACGTGGTGGCGGCGGAGATCGCGGAGGCGATCGAGACCCACGTCGCGAGCGAAGCGATGATCGAGGACCTAGCCCAGAGCGAAGCAACCGAAACGACGAAGGTAACCAAGACCGTGGGCCAAGGCGGCCTGCCGGTGGTTATGATGGTGGCAACCGACGTTCAGGTCCACCTCGTCGGCGCTAACCCTTCCGCGGTAACTTCTGAAAGAACCTAAGATACGATGTCACCGGAAATAACAGTTGCAGTAAATGGCGCGCTTGGGAGGATGGGTTCAACCGTCCTTTCAGCGGTCGCTGCCGAACCTGGCGTAGCGCCTGTAGGCGGCGTTGATATTGCAACGTCATCTGATTCTGTGACAATTTTCGGTACAGGGATGTCGGTTCCGCTGGCTCCAAGCCTTACGGAGCTCTTCGCTATTGCCAAGCCCGATGTTGTGGTCGACTTCACCAGTGGTGAAGCTGCCAAAGAATCGATCCTCACTTGTATCGCCGCAGGCGTGCGAGTGGTTTCTGGTTCGACGGGCCTTTCTCCTGAAGATATGGAAGAGATTAGGCAATGTTCGTCGAGCACCGGTGTTGGTGTTATATCGGCGTCTAACTTCGCGCTGGGGGCTATCGTGCTGATGCATTTGGCTGGAATCGCCTCCAAGTATTTCGATTACGCCGACCTTCTCGAGAGTCATCACGAGATGAAAGTCGACGCACCCTCCGGCACTGCTCTTTCAATCGCGGAAGCGATGATCGAGGGACGGGGTTCACGATTTGAACAAAATGTCGCCGATTTACAGACTCTTCCGAGGACTCGCGGTGGCGATTTCGAAGGTATCAACGTTCACAGCGCGAGAATGCCTGGACGTGTCGCCCGCCACGAAGTCGTGTTTGGTGCACTTGGGCAAACACTTACGATGATCCACGATTCTGCGAATCGCGAGAGCTTTATGCCCGGCGTTATGCTGGCGGTGAAGCACGTGATTGACGACGCTGAACTCGTTATTGGGCTCGCAGATGTGCTTGGACTCGGTCAGTCAAAGCCGTAGCCGACATTCGTAGCTCTAAGAACTTACGAATCGTTGGCGCGTTATTCAGTATTTTCTAAACCGTAGTTAATTACGTAAAGTCGTTGAGCGAATAGATTCGTCGATGCAGTACTTTGAGAACAAAAAATGAACAGTAACGAAATAAATATCGCCGTTGTTGGAGCTACTGGTGCGGCCGGTGGAGCAGCACTTGAGCTACTTCTTGAAAGGAATCACCCGGCGGACAAGATCGTGGCGATGGCATCGGAACGTTCGGCTGGCAAGAAGATTCAGTACGGTGATGCTGAACTGACGATCGTTCACGCAACGGTCGATGCATTTGAATGTGTCGACGTTGCTTTGTTTGCAGCTGGAGGCTATGTGAGCCGAAGGCTGGCTCATAAAGTGGTCGAAAAAGGTGTGTTCGTAATAGATAAAGGCTCGATATTCAGAATGGAGCCGACGATTCCATTGGTTGTTCCTGAAGTTAACGGCGATGACATCGAGTGGCATCCTGGAATCGTTTCGACTCCGAACTGCACGAGCACTCCACTCGTGATGGTTCTCGATGCATTACGCAAGCTATCTCCGATTGCAGCGGTTACCGTGGCGACTTACCAGTCGGTCACTGGGACAGGCGTTGCAGCCAATGAAGAGCTACTCGATCAGTCGAGAGCCGCTCTGGCAGGCGAAAAGTCTGTCCCTGAGGTTTACCCGCACCCGATCGCTTTTAATGTGCTTCCACACGTCGATGACTTCCTTGAGGACGGTTACACGAAGGAAGAGCAGAAGATGTTGAATGAATCACGCAAGATATTGCACGATGACACTCTTCTTGTGTCGGCCACCTGCGTACGTGTTCCAGTCGAGATATCTCATAGCGAATCGTTGCAGATCGAATTTGAATCAAGTGTCGATGTCGCTGATGCAAAACGTGTTCTTTCAGAGTATGACGGCATGATTGTTGTAGACGATCCCAGTAAGAATGAATACCCTATGCCGCTGAGTGCCGCGGGACGTGACGAAGTTTTGGTTGGGCGAATTCGAAAAGATATTGCTCATGAGAACGGAATTGCGCTGTGGCTGGTATGTGACAACCTGCGTAAAGGTGCTGCTCTGAACGCACTTCAGATCATGGACGAAGCACTTCGTCGTGATGCTTTCAAACCTGCGGCTCAACGTATGGCAACATAACCGATATTTCGAAACAATTAGACAGTAACCGACGAGAGGTCGGTCAATCATGGCAGAACTAGGGCGACTTTTAACGGCAATGGTCACTCCCTTCAATGAAGAGGGTGACGTCGACTATGCGCGAGCACGTGCGTTGGCGAAGGCTTTGCTCAAGTCGGGTTCAGACGGGCTTGTCATCGGTGGAACCACTGGTGAAGCCCCAGCGATGAGTGACGACGAGCTCTTACGGCTGTTTAGCGAAGTTAAAGAAGCCATCGGTGAAGACGGCGCTGTGATTGCCGGAACTACGAACAACAATACTCGTGGTTCGATAGCGTTGTCACAAGCGGCTGAAAAATCCGGTGTCGACGCGCTGTTGTTGACTGTTCCGGCTTACAACAAGCCAACTATGGGCGGTTTGTACCAGCACTTCACTGCAATCGCTGATTCTGTGTCTATTCCTGGAATTCTCTATAACGTTCCATCGCGTACTGCTTTGAACATGGATGCCGCAACTACTTTGCGCCTTGCAGATGTGCCGAACATCGTTGGTGTTAAAGAAGCATCGAGCGATCCAGATCAGATCGCATATGTGATCAAAGATTCGCCAGAAGACTTTAGGGTGTGGAGCGGGAACGACAATGAGATTTTTTCGACACTGGCATTGGGCGGCTACGGAATCGTGAGCGTAGCCGGAAATATCATCAGTGGTCAGATTCAGAAGATGATGCGATTGATGCTTAAAGGTGACCTCGAGGCTGCTGCTGCTGAGCACTTTAGGCTGCTACCGATATTCAACGCGTTGTTCTACATCACGAACCCGATTCCCGTCCGATACGCCATGAATCGCTCCGGCTTCAAGGTGGGCCCTGCAAGGCTGCCTATGGTTCCTGATCAGCGGGAACTCCAAGCATTTGGTGCCAAATTCGATCCGATAATGGATCGGTACATTATCGATTTGGCTGAATAGATCCAAGTTTCATAGTCGGATCTATGAAACTTGGCATGGTGAGTACCGGATTTTTCACAGTATGCGTACTATGCGACGAACGTCCTGAAGTAGGCGATGTGGCATCCTGACGCAACTGGAGTGCGTCGCTTCGCTAAATGAGGACTGTTCGCGTGAGCAAAAAGCGTAAAAGTATTGTGGTGATAGGTGGAGGAAGCGGTTCCTCGGTGGCTCTACGCGGACTCAAATCGTACGATGTTGATTTAACGGCGATCGTGACTATGTTCGATAGTGGCGGTAGCACAGGCATTCTCAGAGAAGAGTTTGGTTATCCGCCTTTCGGCGACATTCGCCAATGTCTGGTGGCTTTGAGCGACACAGGCAATGACCAGATAGTCACACTCAACAACGCTCTCGACTTCCGGTTTGATGCAGGCTCCAGTCTCAATGGGCACAGCGTTGGTAATTTGGTGTTGGCAGCCTTAACGACCGTTTATAGCGGGGTGCAAGGAGCTATCGACGAACTATCAAGGATGATGCAACTCGAAGGCCAGGTTGTTCCTGTGACACTTAATGAAGCGCATCTGTGCGCTCGGTTAATCGATGGACAAGTGATTCAAAGTGAATCCGCTATCGACCTGCGAGGTGCAAATGGCCCCGGTATTAGCGAGGTATATTTAGATAATGAGGTTTCGGCCAATGGCCGTGCATTACAAGCGATCATAGAAGCAGATGCAATTCTGCTGGGACCAGGAGACCTCTACACGAGTGTGATTCCGAACTTGCTTGTGCAGGAAGTTAGTGACGCTATTAGAGACACTGAATCTCCTGTTATATATGCCTGTAATTTGATGACTAAGTTGGGGGAAACCGCCGGCTACAGAGTCTCTACATTCGCGTCAGAAGTAGTCAAGTACTTAGGCGGTCGTAAACTCGATTATTTGCTGGTGAATAGCACAAATTTTCCGAACGACGTTTTGAACGTTTATTCAGCGGAAGATGCACAACCCGTAGAGTTTGACAATGGTGAGACTGATAAATTCTGTCACGAGATTCTTGTGGGAGATTTGGCGTATATTGAAGACTTGACCGTGCGGCACAATTCGGACCGTTTAGCTGGAATTGTGATGGCCGCGGTTGAACAGTTTGTGAAGCACCCATTGACCACCGGACTGGAATAGTCCGGTGGTCAACATGATGTTCGAAAAGTACTAGCTGATCAGGTCTTCTATGACCAGCGTTTCGTCACGGTGTGGTCCGGTCGAAACGATCTTCACCGGGACTCCGACGATTTCTTCAAGCTTATTTAGATAAGCCTGTGCGCCGTCGTTGATCTGACTTGGTTTCGTAATTGACCGAGTCGACTCAGTCCAGCCTGGAAGAGATTCGTAAATTGGAATCGCTCGTTCCAGCATCGCCGCATCGATTGGAAACTGGTCAGTGCGTTTCCCATCTAATTCGTAGGCGACGCAAATCTTTATCTCGTCCCAGCCGTCGAGCGTGTCGAGACGAGTGATTATCATGCCATCGAAACCATTCACACGGGCAGAGTACTTCGCTGCGATACCGTCGAACCACCCAATACGGCGGGCCCTTCCAGTAGTCACTCCGAATTCGCCTGCCATTTCACGTATACGGTCGCCCTCTTCACCGTGGATTTCGGTAGGGAACGGGCCGGCACCGACTCTGGTGCAGTATGCCTTGAACACTCCGGCAACTCCGCCGTACGACCGAGGACCCATGCCCAGACCAGTTAGAGTTCCTCCGACTGTAGGGTTTGAACTCGTCACGTACGGGTATGTGCCGTGGTCAAGGTCGAGCAGAGCACCCTGTGCACCTTCGACAATGACGTTCTCACTGTTATTGATAGCACCGGCGACCAAGTTTTCTACCGGACGAATGTACTCCGACAGTTCGGTTGACCATTTCTTTATGAGCGCAAAAATGATGTCGATATCGACCGGGTCGCCACCGTAAATTTTGGTGATGATTTCATTTTTGAACGCTACAATATCTGGGAGTCGAAGTGCAAGTTCGTCTGGGTCGAGCAGTTCGCCTACTCGTAGACCTTGCCTTGCAACTTTGTCGACATAAGCTGGCCCAACACCTCGGCCTGTTGTGCCGATCGCCGCGTTACCGCGCTTGGCTTCCTCGAGCTGATCGAGAACCACGTGGTACGGCATGATGAGATGCGCACGATCGCTGACCGCGAGTCGTGATGGATCCAGATTGTTCTCACCGATCTCTTTCAGCAGAACATCCGGATCAACGACAACGCCGTTTCCGATAACATTCATCGTGTGAGGCCAGCAAATTCCTGACGGTACAAGATGAAGTTTGAACGTACCAGCGTCGTTTATGACAGTATGCCCGGCGTTATTGCCGCCGGAGTAGCGTGCGATGATCGTAGCTTTTTCGGCAAGGAAATCAATGATCTTGCCTTTGCCTTCGTCGCCCCACTGGGCGCCGATGACAGCGTATGCCGGCATCTCGAACTCCCTTATTACACGCCGCTGAACCGCTGAAAGAGCCGCGGTTCGGTGGCTAGCGGATCAGCAAATTTATGCAACAGGTTGTTGCCGATGAAGTATATCAGGCAAATCACGGGCATTTAGCGCGAGCGAGCTCGTCGCACCGGTCTCGGCGTCTGCTCTATAAGCAACTAAGCTTGAATTGAAAGGATTCGTAGGTAGAAAAATTATTCCATTGCGTATGGTGAACCGTGCGTGGTGAATAACAGTAATCCTATTTATGAACGCCATGAAAATATCGTTTGGTCCGGCTATTGCTAAATCGAACGATCTGTGAGCGTCAGAAGGGTTGTTATTACACAGCGATAAGGTTGGGCTTGAATAGGTTTGAAAAATAGGTGTCGAAATTCGCCATATTATTGTTGACTCTCTGGAAAATGGCGTTGTAGAGTTATAGCTACGCCCAAACGCAAGCCTCGCTTGTAGGGCTTCTCCGACCGCCTCAAAACGGTCATTATATGTACATTTACAACCGAACAGTGGATTCCGCATTCTCCGAGACCAGGTAGATGATTCCTTAATGTGAGTCAAGCTACTAAGGGCACATGGGGGATGCCTTGGCGCCGAAAGCCGAAGAAGGACGTAGTAAGACTGCGATAAGCCACGATTAGCTGCCTAACAAGCTCAGTCGTGGATTTCCGAATGGGGGAACCCATCTACTTCGGTAGTTACCTTGGTCGTAAGACCTTGGTGGTAAGCAGGGGAACTGAAACATCTAAGTACCCTGAGGAAAGTAAATCAACAGAGACTCCCCTAGTAGCGGCGAGCGAACGGGGA
>JAPKFF010000192.1:0-2030 GCA_028821715.1 Dehalococcoidia bacterium | reverse complement strand
ACAGGGAAGTCGGTTGCGAACCGGGTCGAGCAGCCTTGCCGCCGGGAGTGGTCGTGTTGATGATCGCTCCGGTGCCAGATGCTTTGAGGTGAGGCAATGCAGCTCGTGCGCAGTAGATCGCACCGTAGATCTTGATTCCGAAGTCGGTTTCCAAGTCAGCGTCGGTCATTTTTTCGAGCGTCGTTGCCGAGGAAGTTCCTGCGTTGTTGACCAAGATGTCGACACCGCCGAACTCGCTGACCACTTTGGCAACCATCGCCTTGACGGTGGATTCGACAGATACGTCGGCTGAGACTCCGATGACTTCTCCACCTGATTCTGCTTTGATCTCAGCAATAGCGGTGTCGAGTTTAGATTGCGTTCGTCCTACGATTGCGACTTTAGCGCCTTCGCTCGCAAGTGAAGTAGCTGCTGCTTTTCCGATGCCGTCGCTGCCGCCTGTGACAATAGCGACTTTGCCGTTTAATCCTAGATCCATCGTGTCGGTTCCATTCTTTAGCTCATGTTCATATCAAGCGGGGCGACGATGCCAACTGTTTCTGTCGATGCAGAACGCATCGGCAATCATCACTACCGTTGTTGCGACGGATTATAAACACGAAAATCGGAAAATCATTTGATACTGCATTTTTGTGCGTACGAGTTGTACTGTTAACCCTTGTGTGATTCTTCCGTTGCCCTTGCCAGTGATAGACATGGTGAACGAACCTGGCATCTGTTGAGTCGCACCGTCGACATTTCAAGTTCGGGCAAGCATCAGATAGGTAAAAGAAGTGAAGAACGGGCACCGTTTCGAGCCGCTTACAGTGCCGCGCAGAGTGATTTTGGGACCCGGGCCTAGCTCGGCGAACCCACGAGTTCTTCGTGCGATGTCGCTGCCTATCATTGGTTACCTCGACCCCGCGTTCTTCGAGCTTCTCGACGAACTGACGGGAATGCTCGGTGAGATCTTCAAGACTAAGCAACGGGCTTTCGCCGTTGCTGGAGCTGGATCGGCAGGTATGGAAGCCGGGCTTGTTAGTCTGGCTTCGCCTGGCGACACGGTAATTATTTGTTCTTACGGCTACTTCTGTGAACGACAGATCATCATGGCCGAGCGACTTGGGTTCAACGTAGTTCCGCTTCGCACCGAGTGGGGCAAGTCGATGGATCCCCAGGTGCTTGCCGAAGCATTGAAAGAGCATCCTGAAACTCAACTCGTGCTTGGTATTCACGCCGAGACTTCGACTGGAACCATTCAGCCGATTGCCGAGTTTGCTCGTCTTTCTCACGAAGCCGGAGCGCTGTTCATGACGGACGTTGTGACCTCACTGGCCGGTTGCGAACTTAAATTCGACGAGTGGGAATTGGACTTTGCTTACTCAGGTTCGCAGAAATGCCTAGCGGCCCCTCCTGGAATTTCTCCCGTGGCTATTTCAGATCGCGCGCTTGAGTACATACGGAACCGCCCTAAGCCCCCAACATCGTGGTATTTGGATCTTTCATTGATCGCTGACTACTGGGGACCGGATCACATTGCTCACCACACAGCGCCCGTAAGCATGATTTACGGTTTGCGTGAAGCGGTGGGAATGGCGTTGAACGAGACTCTTGAGGTTCGGTGGCAGCGTCACGAGGCGAACGCCTCTGCTCTTCGGGCGGGGTTAACTGCTCTGGGCTTGGAACTGCCGATATCGAAAGAAGAGCGTTTGGATCAGCTGACAGTCGTGAAGCTTCCGAAGGGAATCGATGATGTGAAGCTGCGTACTCAACTTCTTGAAGAATATTCAATCGAGGTTGGGCGTGGTCTGGGCAAGTTCGCTGGCGAAGTTATTCGAATCGGCCTGATGGGCGAGTCGTGTGTTCCTGCAAATGTGTTCGCACTACTCAGCGCCCTGGAGAAGATTCTCCCCGATCACGGATTTGAAGTTGCCAAAGGTGCGGCTACAGCAGCTGCAAGTGCGCAGTTAGCCGAAAACCCTTCACCGGTTTACACGGCTTAGCGTTTCGGCTGATTAGCCTCTACGAACGTTCGAGTGCGTAGGCTTGAT
>JAPKFF010000086.1:0-10027 GCA_028821715.1 Dehalococcoidia bacterium | reverse complement strand
AGCCACGCTCAACTGTGCCGTTAGACGGAAGTTCAGCCCAATCACCAATCCACTCGAACTCCAAATCACCAACTGAAACGTTCATAGACAGCACCTCGCATTTCACTCGAATACGCTGCTAACTGATCTCGTCTCTACTACTAGCGGACGATCAGGTAGGTTTTGCTTCCTCGAAGTGAGTCTGGCTCAATTCTTCTTGAATTTCGAAAATCGATCCCTTGTCGGCCGGTTTTGGCTCAGGGAGACGTACCGGAGCACCATTAAATCTTGGTACATTCGTGCCGACTCCCCGCAGCATGTCCGACTGCCACTTGTTCCAATCTCCGTATCCACCAACTGGGAAAGCGTCGGCAGCCGCATAACCCATCAACAGCAGGCGACGGGCGTTGGCCGACATGTTCGGTTCAGAGCCGTGAAGCGCTCGTACGTGGTGCAACGAAATGTCGCCCTCGTTCAGCAATATTTGCCCCGCGATGTCCATGTCGATGTCCGATTTCTGAACAGCTCCGACGAACACACCTTCTTCGTGGTGGTCGTAGGCAGGTCCTTTATGGGATCCGGGTTGCACCATGAGACATCCATTTTCGACTGTCATGGCATCAATCGCAACACCAACTTCGAGAATGTCGTCATTGCTTGCCGGGTAGAAGCCCCAATCGGTATGCCATTCGACCTGCGCTCCACCACCCGGAGCTTTGTTGTTCAGTTTGGTGTGGTGGTGGCGAATGTCGGAACCTATCAACTGCTCGATAATGTCGAGAAGCTTAGGGTTCCGCATCGCCCGGTTGTAGGCATCGTGATGCAGATGAGGGTTCTTGATTCTTCGCAACTTAGGACTGTTAGCCGAATGGCCAGCTTTAATGTCAATATCGAAAATTTCCGTGTGATCCGAAACTTCTGCCGACTTCTGAACGAACTCCTCGGTCACCTCTTGAAGCTCACGAACCTCAGCGGACGTAGAAACGTCTCGAACGGCGATATAGCCATCACGGTTGTAAGTATCGATCTGATCCTGAGTTAGAATCTTCGTCATAGTTTCCCTCTTCGCAAACAACAAAAGAACAAGATGCCGGGAGTATAGGCGCGGGTTGAGGTGCATACAAGATCAATCCGATTCCACGCTTTCACATCTCGCACTGTCATTACAGAAGACCAACAGGTTGGCAATCACTGTTCAGCCATTCGTGAATGATCCGACAATTCAAACTGCCGGATCATTCACTCAAATTAGCCAAGTTCCAGCCAACGGAAGAAAAAGTGCCAATGGCACCTACTCGCCTTGACCGCGCTTTGCCCAATTGGCGTTCTCGAACATGTTTAATCCGGGGTCGGCGATGACTCCGGCTGACGTGTAATTCGGTGGGTTCGCCTTGATGAAGTCTTCGTCAAGTTCGATGCCCCAGCCCGGCTTGTCTGGCACAGGGAAGTAGCCATCGACTACCTCCGGATATCCGGATCCAGCCTTCTTCACATGCGGATCGGCAAAGTCGTTGAAGTGCTCGAGAATCTTCGCATTTCGAAGCGTGAGACACAGGTGCAAAGCTGCCATTGTCGAAACAATTCCGCCAACATTGTGCGGCGCGACCATGATCGAGTATGTCTCGGCGGTTGATGCGATCTTCTTGCTCTCGAAAATACCACCCGACTGAGTAATATCGGTCTGCAGCACATCCACGTTCCCCGATCCCCAAATTTCTCGGAACTCAGGAGCACCATACAGTCGCTCTCCGATCGCGATCGGCAACGACGTGTGCTGTCTTACCGACTGCAACGCCGGGGTATCGCCAGGTCGCACCGGTTCTTCGATCCAACCGATGTTGTATTTCTCGATGTGGCGAGCGATTTCACGAGCCTGCACTGGTGCGAACCGACCGTGCATTTCGATCATGATCTGCGCCCGCGTACCGGCTACATTTGCGACAGCTTCAATCAAATCAAGCGACCGGAAGAATTCTGAACGTTCAAGCTCCATGTCACCGTTACCAAACGGATCAAATTTCATTCCGCGGTAACCGCGGTCAACCACTTTTCGAGCGGCCTCAGCGAATGCTTCAGGCGTACGTTCGACTGTGTACCAACCGTTTGCATACGCAGGAATCTTCTCTTTGACCTGACCGCCAAGCAGTTTGAAAACAGGCTGGCCCGTTTTCTTGCCGATGATGTCCCAAAACGCCAACTCGACGAGAGCCAAGCCTGTGTAGACAACCTCACCCGGCTTACCGAAGTCCAACAGAGTCATTCGACGGTAAAGCGCTTCAATATCGAACGGGTCGTGTCCAATGAAGTGACGCTGAGCGTCTTTCAGGTACTCGATGACCGTGTGGGTTTTACCCAGAACACGAGCTTCACCTACACCGATTATTCCTTCGTCGGTTTCAATGATGCAGTAGGTGAGGTTTCGCCAGGGAGTACCCAGCACCATTGTTCGGAATCCAGTGGTCTTCATGCTTCTCTCGTTCGTGTTTTTCCAATGTTAGGTAGCGAGCGACGATACGCTTGCCAATTTCAACCGGCTCATTCTAAGGGCAATCGACGCCACTAGAAAATTTCAATTCGTCAGATCGCTAAACAGGTGGGATGAAATTAGATGACTCGCTGCCAGATCCATCAAATAAAAATGCTGTTGATTCCCAAGGTTTTTCGCGGCTGAAGTACTGATCTTCGCCGAGCATCCACTCGTCGACCCATTTCGCACGGATAGCTTCGCCATCCCGCGCTACCCCACGTTCAAGTCGAAGTTCACGTGGGCAGTCGACCCATATAGAAATCTTCCAGTACTCTCGCAAGTCCGTTCGCAGAGCTGTCACACCTTCTATGATCACAACTCCAGCCGATGGAATTTCGAACCACTCACCAAGAGTGTCGGTCGGCCAGTCGTATCGTCGGTGCTTAGACGTAATGCCAGCGAGAAGCGGCTTGAGAGCTCGCTCGGCGAACGTACTCAACTGCCAGTTCGAGTCGTCGTTCCAGTCGGCAAAATCATCGAGATGAATCAAAGAAGCATCACCAAGGGCTGCCGCAAGATTACTCGCCAGCGTCGATTTACCCGATCCACCGCCACCATCGATTCCAATCAAAATCGGCGAATTGGCATGGCTCGAAATCTCACGTCGCACTGCGTCAAGAATTGTTTCGAACGAAGAATATGTTTGGTCGCTCATCGACATGTCGGTAACTCTATGTGCCAATGAACGACCTCGCCAATGATTCCCGGCATTCATTCATCTCAGGAATCTGGTAAATTTCTGCCACCCAAAACAAATCTTTCACCGGATAACGCCATGCCTCTTCACCCACAAGTACAAGCACTGATGGATCGCCGCGCCGCCTTAGGCTACCCACTTAACCCCACTGACAACCGTGACATAACGCCCACGGAAGCCCGGGCGGCATACTCTGCCGGTCGGCTTGCAATTCCGTCGGTTCAAGAACCAGTTGGAGAAATAACTGAACGAACAATTCCGGGTCTTGTTGGCGAAATTCCGATTCGAATATATCGACCAACGACCGAGGGTCCGCACCCGCTAATTATGCTGTTCCACGGTGGTGGATGGGTGATTGGCGATCTCGACAGCGAAGATTCAACTTCTCGGGGTTTAGTAAATCGAGTTAACGCTGTGCTGATTTCAGTCGACTACCGGATGGCTCCGGAAGACCGATTCCCTGCTGCGCCCGAAGATTGCTACGCTGCGACTGTTTGGGCAGTCGAGAATGCCAAAGAACTAGGTGTCGATGCCTCTAACCTTGCTGTTGCCGGAACTTCCGCCGGTGGAAATCTATCGGCAGCGGTGGCTCTCATGGCCCGCGACCGTGGCGGACCAAATATCAAGCACCAAGTGCTGTATTGCCCGGTGATCGACCGCAGCTTTAAGCGTCCTTCGTATGTCGCTAATGCAGAAGGTTACGGACTAACTACAGAGGGAATGGTTTGGTTCTGGGATCAATATATTGGGCCTGACGGGGATGGTCACCACCCATACGCCTCGGTGATTCGCGCAGAAGATCTATCTGGGCTTGCCGACGCTACAGTGATTGCAGCTGAGTACGACCCGCTTCTCGATGAAGCCGCCGACTACGCAGCTTCCCTAAAAGCCGCTGGCAACGACGTGACCTACACCGAATACGCTGGCATGACGCACGGATTCAACGGATCGTTCGGGTTAATAGACGACGCAACAAAAGCCTGTGACGAAGCCGCAGCCGGAATTCTACGATCGTTCGCTAAGTAGCCAAATGTCTCAACCCAAACCGCTGCATCCGCAGGCTTTTGCAGTGATGCAGAAATACGCATCGCTCCGGCTTCCTTCCAACACAGAAGTATCGGTACAGCAGGCTCGCAGTAGTGGGAATATTGGCAGGGATGCGTACGATCTTGAAAAAGAACACGTCGCTCGAATTTCAACGCAGAGCTAGTCGCCTGACACGTCCGGATCACCGACGACAGCGTTAATCAATTCGTAGCACGTGTTGATTGATTGATCAGGTTCGTCTCCCTGACACAGCAAAATCATGTTCCCGTAGATCACGAAATCGGCGTAATTCGGCCCTCGTTGACCACTCCAAGCCGCGAGGTCGGCAGATCCACCGCTTCGCATTCGTTGGCGATCTTTGTAACCCTCTGGCCACGGAGTTGTGTCTTCCTCAATGTCGGCATCATCGCCTGAAACCGCCTCGGCCAATGCGGTTCCCAATTCGGCTGCATCGATATGGCTGGCGTAGAAACGGACTTCAATATCTAACGGTCCAGTCTCGGATTGAATAAATCCATACCAGGCGTCGATACCGCCAGGAAGATCATCCACGTGGTATTGCTTAGAGGCTTTCATCCCCGCGGCTGTGAGATCAGACACCGTAAATACACGCGATTCATCAACAACTCGCTCCAGCGTTACGACAGGTTCGCTGCTTCCGCACACTGTAAGCACCAAGGTCAAAACAGAGACGATCGCCACAAGCAATGGGACTCTAATAGTTGGCATATTAAACATGTGGCTACCTTCGCAGTTCGAAACTAATCCTGCAACCGTGCTCGGCGATGCGTTCAATACTCACTATCCATTTTCTTTATCTGCTCTTCAGCAAAATCTCCGGCGTAAAAGAACTTAAAACGCTTTCAGATAAATGCATGAAACATTAAACACAGGTTTACCACCCCCGCGATGCTCAAGAGTCTGGTTGGTGAAGTCTCAAGAAAATGAATTCCAATTGCCGAGAATATTCCTGAGGCGATCGTTATGGGGACGGATATAGCGATCGACTGGATGGCGTGAAATCGCACGAACCGATTTTCTTTTCCTATAAGTAGAAACGCCACACGAATAATTCAGCCAAGCAGGTACGCAAGTACACCGACAATATTCTCATCGATGTCCATAGCGGTTTCTACAGTATTCGTTCTATCGCCGCTACCACCAGAAGAATTGTTGTCGCCAGTGGCATCAGCCTTGCTATCGCCATTGGCTTCGTCATCTCCGGCCTATCTCCTACGAAAAAGGGGGTAATCTTTCGATCGCCCCCTTCAATGATCTATTTCGATTACGGAACTAGTCCTTGTATTCCGAGAACTCCACCCACTGCTGCGTCTTTACGTCCAACAGCACGTGCTTACCCTCATCGAAGTTAATCTGCCGAGCCTTAGTCAGCGCCCCGGTAATTTCGCTTGGCTCAGTTATCTTGATTCCAATTCCACCGAGGTCTTCAGAAATTCCAGCGTAGTTTCCGCCCATGTTTCCAGCGTTGTACTCGCCCATCGCTGTCGGCAATGCACGGTTGTATCCGCCCATTGTTCCATTGTTCAAAAGAACAGTGGTGATAGGAGCACCGATTCGGGTAGAAGTCTCCAAATCAAGGCCTGACATACCGAACGCAGCGTCACCCATGAAGTTCACACAAAACTTGTCGGGATTAGCAATTTTGGCACCGATCATCAACGGAATACCGTATCCCAGATGTGTGCTCTTGCCCCACCCAACGTAGCTATGCGGAACTGTGGCTGTATAGAACGGCATGATCTGGTCACGCGGGTGTCCAGCATCGTGAGTAACGATAGTCGTCTCATGGTCAACAGCCTTGTTCAACTCGTTGACGAGTCGGTAAGGATTGATCGGGTCCATGTCCGAATTGAGCAGTGCTGCCCAGTCGTTCATCCACTCTGTCTTGACCTCAGCAACGGCTTCTCTAGTCGAAGAATCAGACTTGCGTCCTTCTTCACCAATTTCTGCCTTTATTTCGTCTACAAGCATGCAGAGTGTCTTCATAGCATCACCAATAAGTCCGATATCGGTGGTGTATTCCTTGTCGATATCTTCAGAATTCACGGTTGAATGAATCAGAGTCTTCCCTGAAGGAATATTGATACCAAAGCTAGTTTTCGTGAGGCTCGCACCAATAGCGAAAAGAACATCGCTCGACTTGAGCCACTCCCAAACACCCTTAGGCGCAGTCTTGTTGGCTGCACCGAGAGCGAGTGGGTGTCGCTCGTCGATGGCTGATTTACCCGGCATCGAAGTGATAACAGGAATCTGCGTTAGTTCGGCTAGCTCGGTGAGCTTGGCCGATGCACCAGCGTAGAGCACACCCTGACCTGCGTAGAAAACAGGCTTCTTGGCAGAGAGTAGTTTCTTTACTGCAGCTCGAAGATCAGATTTGTCAGGAGCGGCAACGTATCGCTTAGGCGACCGGAAATCGTCGAGGCTTGATACCTCGTTACCCATGATGTTTCGCTGCATTTCGAGCAATACAGGTCCAGGTCGACCATTCTTCATTATCGAAAGAGCCTGTCTCATCTGTGCCGGGATGCGTTCAGCATTGGTGATTGACTGTGCCCACTTTGTGATGAAGCGAAAGTTGTCAGGCCCAGAGAAGTTAGGGGCGACAGGGGTTACGTCAGTGCCCGGACCGTCTGGTAAGAAAATCAGGGGAACACCTTCGGAAGATGCTTGAGCAATTCCGCCAAATGCGTTTTCAATTCCAGGACCACCCTGACAAGCGAATACGCCGAACTTGCCTTGTGTGGCCATCATTCGAGAGAAACCGTCAGCAGCCATAATTCCACCACGCTCCTGACGGAACACGAACGGCTTGATTCCTTTTTTTGCAACGGCCTCGATCAATGGGTTAGCAGGGAAGCATGCCATCCACTCGACACCTTCTTGCTTCAAGATTGCTGCTATCGCCTCGTATCCGTTCATACGTTCGTTCTCCTGAGATCATGATAGTTGCGTCGCTTGCGGAACAACTTTTTTAGAGGCATCTATTAGGGAGCCGCCGGAAAAGACCCTGAGTGTAGCTCCATCGCATATTTGGCGCAATTTGCTTGCGGATCACGTCGATTTGGGGAAATACGCCGATTCGCGCACAAAATCTTCTAGGAATCGATTGCTAGCCAGTCGGTAGAGTCAGGATATCTGCTTCATTAACGACGGCAGTGACGAACCGAACTAGCGAAACTAAATCGGCCGTACAAACTGCCATAGCCCGCCCGAAACGCCGGGGAGATCGAACAAAATGCCTGACCACAACACACCGATTCCAGAAGGTTCTGTCGGTACCGCAAACATCAAAGTAGTTGGTGTTGGTGGTGGCGGCCAGAACGCTGTCAACCGTATGTACCGAGAACGAGTACCTGAGGTTGAATACATTTCAGTAAACACCGATTCGCAGGCGCTCGACACCGCATCGGTACCCGTACGACTTCGCGTCGGAGACTCAACAGCACGTGGCCTCGGCGTTGGTGGCGACCCAGCGAAGGGTCGACAGTGTCACGAAGAAGACCGCGACGAAATCAAAGAAGTGCTCAAGGACGCTGATCTTGTATTCGTAGCTGCCGGCATGGGCGGCGGAACCGGAACCGGAGGTGCACCAGTGGTCGCCGAAGTTGCCCAAAGCCTAGGCGCACTTACAGTCGGTGTCGTTACCAAGCCATTCGCATTTGAAGGTGCAGTTCGCAAGAAAAAAGCTCTCGAGGGCATCGAGTTGCTCCGCACAGAAGTCGATACCCTAATCGTAATTCCTAACGACCGACTGCTCGCCATCTCCGATGAACAACTCACCATGGATCGTGCGTTCAAGTTGGCAGACGATGTTCTTCGCCAGGGCATCCAGTCGATTGCAGAACTGATTCTAGTCCCAGGCGAAATCAACCTCGACTTTGCCGATGTTCGAGCCGTTATGGATAACGCCGGTCCTGCATGGATGGCTATCGGTAAGGGTTCTGGCGAAAACCGAGCAAAGGAAGCTGCAGAAGAGGCGATCAAATCGCCCTTGCTGGAAGTTGAAATTGCCGGAGCCAAAGGCGTGATCTTCAACATCACCGGTGGCACAGATCTTACGTTGGACGAAGTACAGCGTGCTTCAGAGGTGATCGCTTCGACAGTTCACCCCGACGCCAACATCATCTTCGGAACGGTTATCGACCCGAAGATGGAAAACGAAGTAAAACTCACGATCATCGCTACCGGATTCCCGGTTGCTGGTGAAATTGAGGAAGAAGCCGAAACGGCTGCTCGAAAGGCACTCGAAGATCCTGGATCAATGGCGATTCCGCCATTCCTACGACACCACCCGGCAGCGCGGACACGCTACCGAAACGGTGGATTGTATCGAGAGGTAGAACGAGAAGAAACAGCCGTAATGGCTGACGACTAAGGTGCTAATGGCACGTTTTCTACGACAAGTTGAGCCGACATCAGTCGCTGATACTAATCCGTAGACAGATCGAAATAACGACCGAGAGTCAGTTCGCATCTGACGGCAAACAAAACTCTTAACAAGGTCAATTGAGTAGGGGCAGGACTAAATCCTGCCCCTACTCGATTAAGCCATCCGATTCACTGCCGGTATTCACTCTTTGTCCACCAACATCGCTCTAAAACCTTCCGTGTGGAAGAGTGTTTCAGGTGAGCCACATGCAGGGCTACGCAACGTGAGCTAAACCGAGCTACTCGAACGGCGTCCTGCATGTGAGTTCACGACCCATCCCGGATTCATATCGAGTGGCGGGCCTTTGCGATACAACTCGCCGCTATAAGGTTATGGGGAGCAAGCGTACTTACCCCGGCAACGCATCCAAAGCCCTATTCGCCAGTGCGCTGGGGCCTGCATAGCGGGTGTCCGCGACTACGTTGAAGGCATCGGCGAGTTGTTGCATGGTTTTGGCTGGAGCTGGTGCGACTCGGTATCTGAACTTTTCGACTCGTTTGGAAATTCGAAGTGCAAGCGGACCCGACTTTGCGCGTTCAGCTGCGTTCTTCATCGAAGCACCCATTTCGACCACCCCGACCATCGTACGTAAGTCGCACTCAGAGCCGCCCTTGATGTAGCACTGGAGCGTCTTAGATATATTCGCAGCAGCCTCGATATATAGCGGCTCGTCGTCCTCAAACACGCACACCAGTCCGGGTTTTTCACCGAGCATCCAAGTGCCCTCTTCAGTAAGGGCGGAACCTTCGCCATCGACCAGATCGGTGAACAGCGATTCCCATTTTCCAAGATGTGTAGGTGTGAAGTTAGTCATGAGTTTCTCTAGTAATCGAACTACTGAATTTACTGCATTCTATTTGTGAATCGCCGGCTACGGAAATCCTATTCCTGATATTCCAGTGAAAGAACCCAAACCATCCGATGACGAGAGCGACTAACGCTCCTCTTACAGATGGAAGGGCCCGGGTAGGAGAATTGCGACGCGCTACCAAGTCGTCCAGCGGTGCCCGGAACTATAACGTAATCTCAGGCTAGAACATCAGCGGGCACCACGGCGCCCGAACGGTAGCGAACATAGCATCAGCCAACGCTATCGATCCGTCTGTATTCTCTTCACCCCGCCCTGCTCGTTCCAGATCAGCAAGCTTCGCACCGCCAAGGTAAATCGTCGACAACGAAGCGGTTGGCAAAGTGATGTCGGCCGGCTTCGTTGTCGGCACACATGTAGCACCGTCTGGCCCACCCACAAGCTCGAATCGACCTCTCCATTCAGGAATGTACCCATCTTCGACCTCGAACACCAAGCTGCCTTCAGCCAAGTAAGTTC
>JAPKFF010000191.1:0-2061 GCA_028821715.1 Dehalococcoidia bacterium | reverse complement strand
ACCAAAAAGGACCCGTTTTCACGAACCTATTGCTCGCCGACGAAATCAACCGTACACCGCCTAAGACGCAAGCCGCACTGCTCGAGGCCATGCAGGAGAAACGAGTTTCTTCAGGCGGCGTGGATTACAAACTCGATGAGCCCTTCTTTGTTCTGGCCACTCAGAACCCGATCGAGCAAGAGGGCACCTATCCGCTTCCAGAAGCGCAGCTTGACCGGTTTCTGTTCAATATCATGGTTAAATATCCCAGTAGAGACGAAGAACTGGACATCATGCGAAGCGTGACCAGTGACGACGAACCGGTGCTCAACGAAGTTGTGGACGCAGCCTCGATCCTCGAATTTCAGCACGTGGTACGGCGAATTCCAGTGGCAGACCATGTGTTCCAATACGCCGCGGCATTAGTACGGGCCACCCGTCCAGACGAACCGGATGCTCCCGAATTCATCAAGAATCTGTTGGCTTGGGGCGCTGGACCGCGAGCGTCATTGAACTTGATTCTTGCTGGCAAAGCTCGCGCAGCCCTCCGCGGACGGACTCATGTTGCCATCGAGGACATTAAAGCATTGTGTCTACCAGTCCTGCGGCATCGCATTATTCCCAGCTTTGCAGCGCGTTCGGAGGGAATGACCGGCGATGCACTGATCGAAAAACTCTTAGAAGAGATACCGTCAGACGAAACACTACTCACGCAACAATCAGGCTGAGCGGATGTCAGAGCACTTACCACAAACCAATTACCTCGATCCTGAGGTGTTGCAGAAACTCGGTGGGCTAGAGCTTGTGGCCCGCGAGATCGTCGAGGGCTTGCGAGTGGGAACTCATCGCAGCCCATTGCGAGGTTTCAGCACAGAATTTGCGCACCACCGGCAATATGCACCAGGTGATTCGATCCGCAGTATCGACTGGCGAATATTCGGTCGTACCGATCGCTACTACACCAAGCTCTACGAAGCCGAAACTAACTTCGACTGCTACCTGCTGGTCGATGCCAGTTCCTCAATGAACTATACCTCTGGGAAAGTCAGTAAGTTGGAGTACGCGAAATTTCTCGCAGCTTCACTTGCATACATGGTACTGCGGCAGCGGGATTCCGTGGGGTTGTCTATTTTTGATTCCAAAGTTCGCGCTTATCTGCCACCTCGTTCATCGATGAGCATCATCATGGAATTTGATGGCCTACTACGAGATATCAAACCAACTCCGCGAACCAGCATCGCTAAGCAGTTACACGACATAACGCTAATGATAAAACGGCGTAGCCTTGTTGTACTCGTCTCCGATCTATTTTCCGACGTCGACGATATTCTCGCCGGACTCGACCACCTCCGATTCAACGGGCATGACGTCGTCGTTTTCCACACACTAGATCCGCACGAATTGGAGTTCCCCTTCAAGGGCGCTTGGTGTTTCGAGGGACTCGAAGAAGAGGAACCGCTGACCACACAAGCCGATCGGATTCGAGATGAATACCTAACTAACTTCAATGAATACATGAAATCGCTCCGCGAGGGGTGCGTGGCAAGTCAGATCGACTACACGACCGTCAACACCGCTCTTCCACTTGATGACGTCCTCAGCGAGTTCATTGTCAAACGCCAGGCAATGTTAAATGGAGGCAGAGGGTGACATTTCTCAATCCACTGCTATTGCTCGCGGGGTTAGGCGTGGCGTTGCCGATTCTAGCTCATCTGCTAAACCGTTATCGCGTACAACATACTCCTTGGGCTGCCATGCAGTTCCTCAATCGCAGCGTGCGAGTCCGCTCTCGGCAGTTACGCCTGCGGGACTTGCTGTTGCTGTTGCTTCGCTGTTCGGCCGTGCTGCTGTTAGCGCTAGCCCTATCACGACCTGCTACAAACAATCCGGATGGTTCGTGGTTGCCTAGTGAGCGAAGAGCGGGAGTGGTCATCGCGTTGGACACGTCCTTCAGTATGCAACATAGCGACGGCCAAGCCACACGATTCGAACGTGCATTGCAACAAATCGATGTCATCAGTAAACGCATCCACACAGGTGACCCGGTTTCTCTTGTCTTACTTGGCGGAGAACACACGGTTG
>JAPKFF010000085.1:0-10127 GCA_028821715.1 Dehalococcoidia bacterium | reverse complement strand
CGAATCAGTTCAGCAGTTTCCTCCCCTGACTCTTCCTCAATCTCCGCAACTACTACCTTCGCACCCTCTGCTGCAAACCTAAGCGCAATCGCTCGTCCAATCCCGTTACCACTACCTGTAACAATCGCCGATTTTCCATCCAATGACTTCGCCAATCCCATATGTAAATCTCCTGTAAGTCACGATCCAATTCGCTCTTCAATTCGTAATACCCCAATATACTGTGCGAACGACTTGCAGATGATGGGTAAACTTGGCTCAGAGCAATTTTATAAATATCGATTCCTTAAGTCCTTAGGCTGAACATTGATCAACAATAAATTCTTTGGACGAAAACGCCCTGAACCAGCACGCCCAATTCCACCCGGACAGTATCTTGAAGATGGCTTCCCAGTACTGTCTGCTGGCCCAACCCAGCGAGTCGACAAAGCGACGTGGAATTTCTCGATTGAAATTGGTGACGATACCGTCGGGACATGGACTTGGGACGATCTCAACGCCCTACCGCAAACCGATCTACATACCGATCTTCACTGTGTAACGAAATGGTCAAAGCAAGACACTGATTGGAGAGGTGTAACCATCGACGCCCTACTCGCCAATGCTGGAATCGAAGCTCCCGTCGGATTCGTCATGGCAAGTTCCGATGGTGGATACACAACCAATGTTCCATCTACCGATGTAATCAATGGCAAAGGGTTATTAGTGCACACCTACGATGGTGAGCCTTTGGAAGCAGAACACGGCGGTCCTGTCCGCCTGCTTATCCCGCACCTCTACTTATGGAAGTCAGCGAAGTGGGTACGCAGTCTTAAGTTCATGGATAAAGACGAGCCCGGATTTTGGGAACGATACGGCTATCACATGTACGGCGATCCGTGGCGTGAGCAACGCTACACAAACGATTAGCCGTGAGTTCGGCATCGACCACAGATTGGCAGATAGCAACTGTTACATCGATTCACGTCGAATCGCCTCGGGTGAAACTATTCACGCTTGAACTTCCGATCAATACCCCATTTCGTGCCGGACAGCACTTCGACGTGCGGCTGACAGCCCCTGATGGCTATCAGGCTCAAAGAAGCTACTCAGTTAGTTCATCGCCCGAACTCGCTGCAAATCCGACATCTATCGAACTCGCCATCGAACTGATCTCCGACGGCGAGGTGTCGTCGTACTTCCATGAAGCTGTTGAACTTGGCGATAAAATCGAATTACGCGGTCCCATCGGCGGACACTTCACTTGGAGTCCGATCGCTGCGAAACCGGTCGTTATGATCGCTGGTGGTTCCGGCATCGCCCCAATAATGTCGATGATTCGACATCGCTCAGCAATCGCCGAAAAAGCGCCAATGCTAGTAATGTTCAGCGCCCGGACTGAAGCCGACATTATCTTCGCCACCGAGCTTGAATCCATAGCGGCTAATGACCCTAACTTCCATCTCATCATCGCCCTCACTCGGTCCGATGAAGTAACGTCGAGTAATCGCCCAATCAGACGGTTCTGCAGAATCGACCGCGCAATGATCGACTCTGCCTTATCAAACCTCGCGGTACTTCCCTCACACAATTACATCTGTGGAGGTTCAAGTTTTGTAGAAGCTATTGCCAATCATTTGCTCGACTTAGGGACGCCAAATAACTCGATCAGTACTGAACGGTTCGGCCCTTAATAGTCTGAATCTAGCTAGGAATACGCTTAAAAAACTGTGGGTTCCTTGTTACGACATCGTTCTCGGCGTCGACCATGGAAAATCGGATTCCGAAATCCCCGACAAGATCGTTCGAGAGTCGATACAGGTGAAGTAGGGTGCTGAAGCGCACTCAGTTCAAGCTTTCTAAAGAAACTGCCTACGCAATTATCGGCAGCAATCATTAAATTCTCCAACAGAGCATTTTGGGATTGCTGCCTTTTTAGTTAAATATCTCTACTTCAGATTTAAACGAAACATCGGTATCCAATGGAAAGATCGGACGACTGCAAATCGAATGACCCAACGATCGTAAATTCGCACTTGTAGATCCCGGCGCGTCAACGTTGAAATTGTGTTCGGCCCAATCGTCGAAGAACTGAGGTTGGCAATGTGGTGATTTCACAACGATTGTATGGAAATTCTTAGGATCAAGCCCATGTCCGAGGAACAGTGACCGATCAAACAAACTCACAGGTAGAGACGTAAGCACCAATGTGAACACTCCGCTGGTCACAACAGCAGTGATGCCCGAGAACTGAGGAGCGCCCCATGATTCTAGAATGTAGTTCCCATCAGAGATCAATTTCACCTCGAAATCGAACTCCAACGGCGTAAATCGAGGATCTAGCGCACCACCGACAGCCGCCGTAAACCTACCCCCAACACCAGCAGCTACTGCTTTCTTAACCGCTGGAGCATCTGTCACAGGCGCCAACACCGAGTGCGGGTAGTTGGTACGAGCTAGTTCGGCAATGATCGAATTTGAATCTCCCGGGGAACCAGATGAGGGAGCATCAGCGGCATCGGTGAAAATTATCGGCCCCGCCATCGAACTGGCCTTACCAACAGATTCTACCAATGGAATCAAATTCGACTGCATCTTCTCTCGGTTGTCCCAGAATGCGGCAGTTAATTCCAGCGCAATTTGCTCAGCGTCTGACGGATTGTCATCAGTGACGATGAACGCTTGCGAACAAAGCTCAGGCACGTCTGTAAAAGGGTTTCCAATCAAAAATCCACCGGAAAGAATTTTGCCTTCGGCTTCAAGCGACTTGATCTTGCGAATCTGATCACCAAAGCATCCGCTATCGGTTTTCAACTCATCACCACGAACTATTGCAGGAATTCGCACTCGGGCGACTACGGGTTTTGCACCTGCCACGATTTTCAGAAGCAAGGAAGCAGCTCTCATGCCAGTATCGTGAAGATCGACGTGGGGATACGTTTGATACGAAGTCACGCCGTTGCCAAATCTCAGCATCTTCGCAGTCAGAATTCCGTGCAGATCAAGTGAAAATACAATCGGCATATCGTCGCCGAACAAAGCACGAGTTTGCTCAAGTACCCATCCCTCGGGGTCGAGTTCAGTCTCTCCGCCCATGGCTCCGTGTAAAGACAGGTAAATCGCGTCAACTTTTCCTACGTATGGTCGAAGTGAATCGATAAATTCAGTCGATAGAGTGCTCCAGCATTTGGCAGACATCGGACCGGCACTTACAGCTTTAGCGGCAACAGTCGTAACGAATTGCACGTCGATTTCTGAGTCGAATACTTCCATAGCTCCCGCGATAGCTGTACTGGTGCCTCTGTTCACTTCAACTACTTCTTCAGCACGTTGAATTGAGAATAATTCATATTCGGTCGCAACTGGATTAAACGAAGATATTTCCTGCGCTATTCCAGCGATAAGAACTCGAAACAAAAGTGCACCTCCTGGTCGAAAGATTCCAAAACAATCGCAAAGAATATTTCAGAGCGAATTTAGCGAGCCGAATTCTACGCTGCTGCCGAACTGGTCGACAGTGAAATCACGAGGGAGTGCCAAAATTACCCAGCGTCATTCTCGGTTGGGATTCGCCTAGGAAATACGACACAATTGGAAGTTCAGTAAGATCGTATTACAGCTAAACCAAAGCGCCATCAAGCGCTTCAGAACAACAACAATTTCACCATTGACCACCACGAATCAATCGATACAAAGCGTTCTCAAATCTCGATTCGGCTTCGACGAATTTCTACCGCTACAAGAAGAAATCGTTTCGAACGTACTAGCTGGAAACGACTCCCTCGTACTCATGCCGACCGGCGCCGGTAAGTCGCTCTGTTACCAATTGCCCGCAGTTTGCCATGATGGGTACACGCTGGTCGTATCGCCACTAATCGCACTCATGAAAGACCAGGTTGACGCACTACAGGTGAACGGAATCCCTGCATCGTTCGTCAACAGCACGCTAACCGCGCAGGAAAACGAGCAAATCCTCGTGAGAACCGCACGCAGTGATATAAAAATTCTGTACGTCGCCCCGGAACGAATTACGACGACCCGTTTCCAACGATTTCTCGCCGACGTACCACCAAGCTTAATAGCGATCGACGAAGCTCACTGTATTTCAGAGTGGGGTCACCAATTCCGACCTGACTACCGGAGCTTGAAGAACCTGCGTCAGCGGTTCGAATCAATTCCCGTTATCGCCCTCACTGCAACAGCAACCGAAGACACGAGACGAGACATCGCTGATCAGTTGCAGTTGGTCGAATCGAAATGGTTCGTATCAAGTTTCAATCGACCAAATCTCATATATTCAGTTCGACCCAAGCAACAAGCCTTTGAATCACTGCTTGGTTTGATCAAAAGTCACAACAACGAGTCAGCGATTATTTACTGCTCCTCTCGAAAAGAGACCGAACAGC
The DNA here is from genome assembly GCA_028821715.1 of Dehalococcoidia bacterium. Lineage (GTDB taxonomy): Bacteria > Chloroflexota > Dehalococcoidia > Lucifugimonadales > Lucifugimonadaceae > Lucifugimonas. The sequence continues at coordinate 5,742 of JAPKFF010000085.1, read as the reverse complement.
TTGCGTACGATCTTTCGGAGCGAGGTATCTCAGCAACGCCTTATCACGCCGGACTCGACAACGATCTTCGTCGAGCCACGCAAGATAGATTCATCAAAGATGAAGTGACAGTCATCGTCGCGACGATCGCGTTCGGAATGGGAATCGACAAACCCGACGTCCGCCTGGTCGTTCACTACAACCTATCGAAATCGCTCGAAGGCTACTATCAGGAAACTGGTCGAGCAGGTCGAGATGGCTTGCCAAGCGAATGCGTGCTCTTCTACACGTTTGGCGATCGGGTTAAGCAAGACTTTTTCATCAACCAGATCGAAGATCCAACCGAACGACAGGTTGCCTCCGACAAGCTGTCGGCGATGGTCGAGTACAGCGAACTTCGTAGCTGCCGGCGTCGGTACATTCTCAGATACTTTGGCGATCACACAGACGTCACTGAATTGAACGGTCCTGACGATTCAAAGAGCGGCTGCGGCAGTTGCGATGTTTGCCTCGCGGTCAAAGAGGATTTCGATGCGACCGAAATCGCTCAGAAAATCCTTTCAGCAGTCATCAGAACTGGCGAGCGTTTCGGTGCTAAGTATGTCTCCGATGTACTTAGAGGATCACGCGCAAAGCGCATTCGAGACCTTCAGCACGATCAACTAACCGTACACGGTATAGCTTCGAATTTTTCAGAGCCTGAACTTCGCCAGCTCATAGGCCTACTTGAAGACGAAGGGTTATTAATTATTTCGTCGTCAGAATTCAGGACACTTGCAGTAACCGAAAAAGGCAAAATTTTTCTCAACGAACGAGTAAACCTGATACTCGCTCGTATCCCACTGGAAACTGAATCAAGTCTCGGACTCGACGACAGTTCAAACAGCGGTGATCTTGATTACGACCAGAACCTTTTCTCAGAGCTGAAATCGCTCAGAAAAGAGATCGCTCAGGAACGCGACGTACCTGCCTACGTGATCTTCGGCGATGTAGCACTGCGAGAGATGGCGCACTACATGCCCAATTCTCTCGAAACCTTCGGATCAATATCTGGAGTAGGTGCAACTAAACTCGACCAATTTGGAGATAGATTCGTCAGCCTACTGATCGATTATTGCGACAAGAATGATCTGTCACCGCGGGTTAGATCAGGTCTGCGACCTAAAAAGCGTAAACGATCAAAACGCAAAGCAAACGCTGACGGCCGACCATTACTTAGCAGGAGCCTAAACGAAACCAAACGACTGTTCTCCGATGGCTACAACATTGACGAAATCGCCTGGGAGCGAGGACTCGCTGCCAAGACAATCGTGGTTCATTTAGAGAAGATCGGGCGCGCAGATCCTGACTTCAATCTCGACTCGCTGCTGCCCAGCCCAGATCGCATTATGACTATCGAATCGGCTCTAAAATCGAACGACACCGGCTATCTCGCACCGGTTAAAGATCTACTTGGCGATAGTTACTCTTACGAAGAAATTCGCATGGTCAGGCTTCGAATGGAACGAATCCTCGAAGTGACAGAAAAATAATCCACAATCGCTTATAGCACCTCAGCTATAGGAGGCACACTAGCATCGAAGCCCCTACCAATTGCGGCTACGCGTATGCCTGTGGACTTCCCGGATAAGTACCTCCGGCATTCATCACCAGATTCCCGTCGTCCGTCGGAAGAATCGCTCCTGTGACGAAACTCGAACATCAGACGCCAAGAAAATAGCAGAGCCTTTGGTTTCCTCCGGCTTTCCGAGTCACCCCTTAGGAATTCCGCTAAGAATAAGGAAAATTACTGAACTGGCGAAAAATCGGCTGCAAACATAATCATGTTCTGCATTGTTATAGGGCTAACTCCTGAGTCGGGAGGCCAGCCAATCGAACCGAACTGCTTACGAGCTTCCATTCGGTGCTCAAAGCTCTCGTATGCCCACATATGAGCAAGCTGATTCACCCCGCCGATGTCAGACGACCAAATCCCAACCGGCTGTGCCAGTTTCATTCGGGCTTCTATCTTGGGAGTCCACGCTTCGTACACTTTCGGAATTGCACCGACCGGATATCGATACAGTCGCAGCTCAAAAAGTGGACCAATGACTCGCTCTCGATCGAACGATGGCATAAATGGAGCTGGAATAAATATGTCGACCTGCTGATTCTCGACGATGCCTTTGTTCGGCGGCGGCCATATTCCGTCGGCAACTACCTTGGATCGAACGCCGGCTCGTTCGTTCAAATCCTCGTATTCCCAGATGTGCAGCACACGGTTCAGTGGACCAACCTCGGTGTGGAAGTATCCGATCAATGGCGAGTACTCGAGCCTCTTCTCCATCATTGGGGCAGTGTTCTTGTAGTACTGGGGGAGCGAACCGGGCTTGAGATCGTAAGTTCGGAACTCGTGAATCATCTCATGATCCTTGTGCAGTTGATTGCAAACAACGGAATTTCATATGTGCCGCCGGACAATAACACCAAGACCGACAAAGAGAAATGCCCGCCCGAACAAACTAACTGCGCAACTCCGCAAGCAATCGGTTTTTCAGATTGACTGCCAGTTTCCAGGAATCCATCTCCAGCAAAGCGGCCTACATACCTCAAAGATTGTCTAAATTCATCCACTGAGGAAAGTTTCAGCAAACGATAAGCAGCGATGGTCGTAACTTCTTCGAGTTTTTCGCTGGCCCGTCAGATCCAGCTATATAAGAATCCTCCTACAATTCTGGTAATTTCACTGAATGAAGTGTTCAAAGAGAGCTTGAGAATGGCATCGCAGTTTTAAGTCAGTTGAGCACTAGGTGATCAGAGTTGGATATTATGGCGCCTTTCGACTATTCAGGAGATATCACAACCTAAATGATTACCGCATACAGCTTCGGGGCGAGCACAGCTGCAGGCTCGAAAGATGACGAGGGCGGATTCGTGGCTAGGTTAGATCGCTTTCTACGCGACACCGACGCCGGTATTGCGATCAATCATGGTATCGGCGGTGATACGACCGACATGATGATAAATCGACTACCCGAAGTGATTGATGACATGAAGGATCGTCCTAATCCCCTCGCGCTAGTAACTCTCGGTATCAACGACGTACCGCGAATCGTCGACGAGAAGCCTGAAATCAGAGTTCCGCTCAATCGTCACGCCGAATCTCTAGACCAAATTCTCGCAGCAACTGCCGGAATCGGTGATGTGATCTACCTCAGTCAGTACCCTGTCGATTATGTCGCCCGCAGTCTTAATCCTGATACCACCCGCAGTTACGTCACTCAGGGTGAAGATATCGCACGTGCGGCTGGTGTGGACGTAATCGATATTTTTGAGATGATTACCCCTAATATGTTCGACAAATTCATCTTCGAAGATGGCCTGCACTTCAATAACCGTGGGCACTTGTACATTTGCAATCAGATCATCAAGTTCCTGAACAGAAGTTAATAGACCGTGTTCAGATACGCGACCGAACGTTCTGACCCTTTTTTCCATCGACCACCGTACTCTCCAGTAAAGCTATAGTCTGTCATCGCAATATCACTAATTGAAGAAAGCACCCCATGCCCGCGGTATCTCATAGCCCATTGGATCCAGAAAATCCAGACATCCTTTACGGCTCGACCAGTTCCTTATGGGACGCCCGTCACTCGATCGAGTGGGGTATCAAGCGAATTGCGGCTCTAGGTCTCCAAGGAATTGAGCCATATGCGAAGCAAATAGAGGATCACCGTGCCAATCCACTCGCTCTCAAAAAGAAGTTCGACGACTCGGGCTTAACGTTAATCGACGTCTCGAACGGTGCAAAAGGGCAGTCGACAAATTTCATCGACCCAAAAGAAACTCCAAAAACGATTGCCGACCACGTAGCATTCGCTCGTGATTTCCTTCAGCCAGTCGGCAGCGATATGTTCAAGTGCAACATGGGTGCACGCCCAGAGGGTGGCACTTCCGACGACGAATTAAATAGAATCGCCGACACGTTGAATGAAATCGGACGCCAAACAATCGAGATGGGTGTTCGCCTCGCACCGCACCCTCACATATGGGGTCCGATTGAGCGCGAGCACGAGGTTCGAGCCATGCTCGACCTAACCGACCCAAACTACGTGTGGATGACGCCTGACACTGGTCACCTCAGTCTGGGCGGCATGGACGCTGTCCAGGTCATGAGCGAATATCTCCCCAGAATCGCCGAAGTGCATTTGAAGGACACATTCACAAAGTACCGAGGGAACACGGCGACTCCTACTCGAGAACAGCACGCCAAAGCCAGTGTTTACCACAACATGGGCGGCGGAGGTGTGGACTTCCCTGCCGTGATGAAACTACTGAGAGATCAACACTACAAAGGATGGGTCGTGTTCGATATGGACGGTCCACGAGAAGGTGACGATGGCTTCGACGCCCTCGGAGGAAACCTAGACCTCGCCGTCGATGATTACCTTGCCCACAACGTCAACTACCTACGAGTCATCCTCGGAGTAAACCTACCGCCGTTCGACTAGACTCAACTCAACTCAACAGATTTTTCGCAAGCTTCCAGGCCAGATCTGCCCAGTCTGGGAGATCAAGTAGAAGGAATATCTTCACCGAAATATGATCGACTCTAATGACCGAATTATCAGATTAAATACAGAGGCTAATCATGTATTTAAGCCGGCTACGTTTTGTGGAGAGCGCTGAGTTCTGACAGAACCAGATGGTTCTACCAGATTACGGTTACTAACTGAAAGGGTAAAGCGTGCCTGCTAAACCTATTTGGCAGGTGTATATATCACTGACGAAGCCTTAGTCATCGCAGCAATCCATTCGTCGCCACTCAGCAATGGTGTAGTTTTAGCTGATCGGATCGCACCACCTGCCGCAATTGCAATGGCAATGGCGGCCATTGTTCCGTTGTCATCCGCATCTATGATGACAGCAATGTCGTAATCCCCAAATGAAAAACCTCCACCGAGTATTTTAGCTCCGACAGATTTTTCTATCGTCGCTCCGACTTGTGCAAGGCGGTCTACTGGGTTCTGCATCTGAGTGGTGAGCGAGTCCGCCGTGTATGTGGCTTGATATAAGTACTGTGTCATTAGTTGCCCCTTTCTTGAGACTTTATTTCAAACAAATGCATTTACGATAGCCGGATCAGATTATCTTGAGCGCTCATTCATTGGCACTCATTAACTTAGCCAAGTGGTATATTACTCAACGTACGGTTAAGTAGAGTTCTGCTGTAAATTACAATATATTCCGCAAGAAATGCATTCTGTTGGATATATACAATGCCTTTAGGTTTAAGAAAAATCATGTTTTTCAAACGTCTGTTACCCGCAATAATATTTTCAATTTTGCTTAGTGCTTGTGGCCTTGTAGACACCGAAGCAGCCGGTGAGGCAATTGCCCTTAAAGAACAGGTATTACGAATACAGTCGGAACAATTGGATCCACTACTCGACCAATTGTCTGATTTTCAATCTGAAATCGAACCGTTGGAACAGGAAATCGATGATTTAGAACAACAACGGGATGAATTGGTTGACCAAGGTCGTAATCTTGCAGATGAATTCGAGCGTGAAATGCAAGATAAATTTGAGATGGTCTACCAAGATGAGGATCAAGCAAGACGAATATTTGAGAAAGAGATCGATGACCAGTTCGATGAGATCGATGACCAGTACAAGGATCTCGATGACCAGTTCAGGGAGATCGAGGACCAGTTCAAGGAGATCGAGAACCAGTTCAAGGGTTTCGAGGACCAGTACGAGGGTCTCGAGAAGGAGAGACGAG
>JAPKFF010000084.1:0-10200 GCA_028821715.1 Dehalococcoidia bacterium | reverse complement strand
CGAGGTTTCAATCGAGATATAGCTTGCATCGCGGCAATGACTGATGCTCCGCCACCCATGTCGCCTTTCATCTTGCCCATGCCAGCGCCAGGCTTCAGCGAAATTCCGCCACTGTCGAAAGTGATTCCTTTGCCGATAAGCCAGAGGTTGTTTTCCGCGTTTGGCTTATCACCTTCATAGGTAAGGTGAATGAACTTGAGCGGACGTGGTCCACCTTGAGAAACACCTACAAATGCTCCCATTCCGAGCGCTGATACGTCGGCTTCTTCAAGAACCGTGCATTCGAGACCGTTTTCTGCTGCGACGCGAATTGCAGTGTCCGCAAGATCGGACGGAGATAGCTTGTTGGCAGGTTCATTTACGAGGTCACGTGCAAGAATTTCGGCTTCCGAGTACGCAATTCCTCTGTCGACACCGGCCTGAATCGACCGAATTTTCGAGGAATCTGATTCAACAATGGTTAACTGGGCTACATCTGACTTTCGTTTTTTGTCGGTTGTGCGGTATTTTAGGAATCGGTACGCGCCTAGAAGAGCGCCCTCGACGACAGCCTGAGCGCCGGATGCGGCGTCAAGATTACCGATTCCAGCCCCATGAACGATCGTCGCTGCATTTTTAACGCCGACAGCCCTGAGTTTCCGCAGTACTCCAGCTGATATTTTTCGGGCACTGTCAGTGTTGAACCCCTTGCTCGAACCTAGCCCAGCAACCAATACGCGAGAAGGCTTGAAGTTCGGATAAGCGTTATTTGGCGTGTGAATTAGAGTTAATTCACTTGCTGACCCAGAGATTTCACCATCGGATATTAGTTCTGATATCAATCCATCAAGTGCCGAATCTACTGCCCCAGTGGCTCCATCAGGAGAAGTCACGCCCTCAAATAGGTTCACAACCAGAACATCGGCTTCTATCTCGGTTACATCGCTTTGAACGACAGTGATTTCCAACAGATCCATCTCCCAATTTTTTATATAGCGCCACTCGTGTCTGCACCAACACTTAGATCCAATTAATAAATATCCCGCAGGCGAGGGAATGCATTCTCGAATATCAGAGCTCTATCGTAAACACCTAATTTGGCTTGAAACACACGATGACACGTGATGTGCAGAGACTGTACGGGAATTGTATTTGTCCCGCGCCAGCAGCGGCGACGGTACACCTAATCCGCGCGTTTCTACGAGTAAGTGCTACACTGATTTGAACTCAAGTTTAATACATAGTTTTGAACTTGTTCGGAACAATAATTAGGTAATAACCAATAAATGAGTACGAACGTACCTTGAATCAATTACCAAAAATCCAATATGGTTCCGTGTGTCGAACAGTTCGATGGCCTACACCGCTCTCGAAACTGCAGGGATTCCATGAATTCCAACTACATAGCCGTGGCCCGGGTGACCTGGCCAACGGCGCCAAAACGCAATGAGTGTCCGCTCATGCATAGATTTGAAATAAGACCAGGCGTGGTCTTGGAGGCGTCAGAATGACTACCAACAGCAACAGTGTTGCGGTAAAGCTTGTGAGCGATGGAACGTTCCTTTTGGACGGTGGTCCAATGTTTGGTCCAGTTCCGAAGATTCTGTGGGAACAGGACGCAAAACCTGATCGCAAGAACCGAGTACGCCTCGGTCTCAACTCTCTTTTGATCAAGACTCCGAATGCGAATATTCTGGTCGATGCCGGGATTGGCAATAAAGAGCCTGAAATTACTCGAGAAATTTACGGCCATTCATCATCTAAATTACTCCGAAACCTACGTCACCAAGGCGTAAGTGCCCGAGACATTGACTTCGTGATCCTCACGCACCTAGCGTTCTCGCACAGCGGTGGCGCTACTCGTTTGGACCGTGAAGGCACGATCATCCCTACATTCCCTAAGGCGAAGTATCTTGTACAGCGCAGCGCATGGGAAGAAGCTTTCGCCCCTAACGAACGATCAATTCCTGTTTACGGAACTGGAGTTGAGCACCTCAAGACACTCGACGCCAACGGAATGATCGTACTTCTCGACGGTGATACCGAAGTAGTACCTGGCGTACACACAATAGTTACTAACGGATATTCAGAAGGTCATCAGGTTGTACTGGTGAACACAGGTAGTGAACGAATCATCTACCTTGCGAACCTGATTCCGACTCCTAACCACCTTCCCCTGCCCTACATCACAGCATTTGATCGATACCCAGATCAGACGCTTGCTATGAAAAAGGAACTTCTCGATCGATGTGAGAAGGAAGGTTGGCTGATGGTCTTCGCACACGGATACCATCAGACTGCCGGGTACCTTGAGCGCCGACACGGAAACATTGAACTACGTCCAGTCGACTTCTAACCTGCTTGCCCGCAGCTAGAAAGTCTTTCAACGAAAGAGCCGCCCCTTCGCCCGGGAGCGGCTCTTTCGTTTAATTATGAGTACGAATTATTCGGGCGCTAGGCAGAATTAGATATTGGAGCACATCCCAACCGAATCAGAATACGTTTCCCATTACTCAGCATTGAGCACTAGGTTAGGCGGCTGCATTGTTATACTCAGTCAATAGTAATTTATGAAGTTGACGGTTCGAGAACTCGGATTGTTGAATCGGTGCTCTACAAAGAGAAATGCTCAGAGTAGATGCCTAGAGGTCAGTAAATGGCAGATCGCGTCGTTGTAACAGGAATCGGACTTGTCACCCCAGTAGGTTCTGATCGTAAAACCACATGGGATAGCCTTCTACAAGGCAAATCTGGAATCGACTATATTTCACTGTTCGATGCTGAAGGCTTTGAGAGCCGTATTGCAGCTGAAGTCAATGACTTCGATGCTGCTCCGATTCTCGGGCGGAAAGAAGCTCGGCGACTCGATCGATTCGCCCAGTTCGCTTGCGTTGCAGCTCTCGAAGCTCTCGAAGATGCTGGACTCGACATGACAACTGAAGATCCTGACCGGGTCGGCGTGCTAATCGGAAGCGGGGTTGGCGGAATCATCACGATTACTGAACAGCACAAGATTCTGCTCAATAAGGGGCCGAAGCGGGTAAGCCCGTTCCTCGTGCCGATGATGTTGGGCGATATGGCTTCTGGTCAAGTTTCAATGATGATCGGAGCCAAAGGCCCGAACTTCTCAAGTGTATCTGCATGTGCAACCGGAACAGACTCGATTGGCGAGGCGCTTGAGATGATCCGAAGAGGCCGCGCCGACGTCGTAATCGCTGGTGGAACCGAAGCTGCGGTCTGTGAGATCGGAGTCGCCGGCTTCAACTCGTGCATGGCATTATCAACTCGAAACGACGACCCACAGACTGCATCACGACCGTTCGATTCAGGTCGAGACGGATTTGTTCTTGGCGAAGGTGCCGGACTCGTGGTACTTGAGTCGCTCGAACACGCAGAAAAGCGTGGAGCGAACGTGCTTGCTGAACTTGCCGGGTATGGCGCATCAAGCGACGCACATCACGTCACGCAGCCGCACCCCGAAGGTGAAGGCGCAGCACGAGCGATGAAATGGGCGATTGAAGATGCCAAGCTCGTCCCTGAAAACGTCGACTACATCAACGCACACGGTACATCGACACCTCTGAACGACAAGTTCGAGACTATCGCTATGAAGCGAATGTACGGCGATCACGCCTACAACCTAAAAATCAGCTCTACAAAATCCATGACAGGTCACCTGTTAGGGGCTGCCGGTGGAATAGAAGCTGCATTCTCAGTACTCGCCATCAAGGAAGGCATAATTCCGCCGACCATCAACCTCGATAACTCTGATCCAGATTGTGATTTGGACTACGTGCCAAATAAGGCAATCAAGCAGAAGGTCAATGTTGCAATGTCGAACTCTTTGGGCTTCGGTGGCCATAACGCTAGTCTTGTTTTCAAGAGCTTTCAGCAATAATTTCCATTAGCAGATCGAGGTATTCCAATTGACGCTCGATCGCAAATGGCAAATTGCTGAACCACCCCCTCCTGGATTCCGTTTGGACCTTGGATTTTTGGGTTCCGGCGTTCGAGGGCCACTTCCGGCCCGGCTTATGTGGAATCGCGGGATACGTACAGATGCCGACGTAGCCGAGTACTTCTCGTCGGGAATGGATGATTTTCTCGACCCGAAAATTCTTTCTGACATGGGAATAGCAGTTGAACGGATCCACTCCGCTATCAAGAACGATGAGACCATCGGCGTATTCGGTGACTTCGACGTTGATGGGCTGACTGGCACTGCCATCATGCTCAGGATTGTGAGGTCGCTCGGCGGCAAAGCGATTCCTTATATTCCGAATAGAGAGACAGATGGTCACGGGCTGTCGAATCAAGCTATTGATTCGTTCGCTAGTGCGGGTGTGACCCTCATTACAACTGTCGACACAGGTTCAACAGCTGTTGATGAAGTTGCCTACGCTAATTCTCTAGGAATCGAAACGGTCGTCACCGACCATCATCTGATAGAGACAGAGCGTCCAAAAGCGATTGCTATCGTAAATCCTCATCTCGAATCGGAAGGATCAGAGAAGCAAGTCGACTACTCGGGAGCCGGAGTTGCATTCAAACTAGCTCAAGCGTTATCCGACGCTGCAGGTCGAGAATTTCCAGAAGAACTCCTCCCGCTTGCAGCACTCGGTACGATCGCAGACATCGTTCCGCTCAAATCAGAGAACCGAACACTGGTAAGAGAGGGTCTTCGAGTACTCGGGCAAACCGATCTGCCAGGCCTACGTGCTCTATTGGACATTTCCCGAGCTCCCGGAGCCTCAGGCAGACCCACATCAGAGTTGATTTCGTTCTACGTTGCGCCCCGGCTAAACGCACCTGGCCGAATGGGAGACGCAGAACCAAGTCTCCAAATTCTTTCAACTAACGATGCTTCGGAAGCACGTGCCCTCGCCGAACGGCTTGATGCCGACAACAACAAGCGTCGTTCACTAAGCCAAGATGCTTGGGAGCATGCTTCTACGCAATTCGACATCAATTCAGATGATTCGATCGTAGCGGTCAACTGCGATGGTTTCCCAATGGGGCTCTTAGGGCCGTTGGCGGGACGGCTGAATGAACTCACCGGTAAACCGGCTATTGCGTATCTATTTGTAAATGGATTCGCACGTGCGTCATGCAGATCTAATACGGTTCTCGACCTTCACGCCGCTCTATCGACACATGCCGATAAATTCGAACGATTTGGCGGTCACGCTAGGGCAGCCGGTTTCTCGATCAAGCACGAATTATTGCAAGATCTACTTGATGATCTTCGGAAACATGCCGCTTGGGGAGCTTTGGGAGCGCCCGCCCTGCCAACTCTTCACGCCGACGCTGAAGTGAGATTGGAAGATCTAACAGTATCCACGTGGAACTTCGTTTCCGCGATGGAGCCGTTCGGAGAAGCCAACCGCGAGCCAGTGTTGGTAACTTACGGAGCAGTTCCACTGGACGTCCGTACGGTCGGCGTAGACGGAAAGCACTTGAAGATCAGCTTCGATGCTGATGGTCGTCGCGTTGAATCCATAGGCTTCGGTCTTGGCGACCGAGCTCTGGGAACCGGAGCCGTCGACATCGTTTACCAACTTCGAACCGAAGTCTGGCGCGGGAAGACCCGCCACCAACTTGGTCTTCGGGACATTCGACCTGCCGCCATCAAATAGGTAGCGCATTAATGATGCTCGCCGTCAGAACGAGCCTTCACTAACTCTTCGCTTGCTGTCGTTGGCGATCGCGCTTACGACGGCTGGCACCGCGATTATCCGCATTTGGATCGATGTCCAATCCAGAATCATCCCGGCGAACCTTCAGAATCATGAATGGGATAGTGAACGAGAGCACAGCTAACGCAATTAGGTGGGCTTCCTGCAATCCCCAGAATTTCACGTCGTCGAGTCGTAAGTACTGGATTGCGAACCGACCGACTGAGTACCAGCTGATGTAGACCATCCAAATAGCACCAGCCGGCCGCAATTTGCCTTTTAGCTTTGTGATGACGAACAGACCAATCATGTTCCATATGATTTCGTACACAACTGTAGGGTGTACTGCGCGTTCGGGATCCCCGAAGAATCGTTCGGCACCTAATCGGGCCGGACTGCTTGGGTGTGTGAAATACCAACCCCAACCTGCATCCAACGCACGAGACCAGTGCTCACCGTTGATGATGTCGCCAACTCGACCAATCGTTTGGCCCACAAACATCGCAGGTGCCGCAATGTCCATGTACTTGCCAACCGGAGCTTTAGCGAAGTAGGCGTAGATCGAACCTGCGATCCAACCACCGAGAATTCCACCCCAAAGTCCGATTCCGCCTGACCAAATAGCTAATATTCGCCCGGGATCGTCGCCATAAATAGCCCAGTTATCAAATACGTGGACCAATCGAGCACCGAGGATTCCGCCGAGAATTCCGAATATGGCGGTGTTGTAAACCTGGTCTTGGTTGAGATTGCCCTTCAGAGCGGCTTTCCCGACCATCCAGATCGCTACAGCCACACCTACGAAGCTGAGGAATCCGTGCCAACTCAGCGAAAAACTACCGCCAGCGACTATATTTGGATTGAAAGGAATTTCGATTGCTAAGAGCGGCATTTAGCGGTGCCTAAGCCTTTGTTACTGGAGAGTAGTGATAAAAATCATGAAAATACTAAGATTATCGTTTCTCAAATCAGATTCATGACTGACTAACGAGTGTACCCATTTCGATGATTCTAGGTTCCGACCATATAGGAATCAATCAACATTATTGAAGGAATTTATACGGAACTAGGCTTAACGTGGCTCAAATAGACTAATTTCAGGACAACACCGAATTAGCGATTGAGATTCTCATTCGAGTAAAGTTGGGTGATTATCGTGATGCAGCTCTCGCACTGAAAGCATTCGAATTGCTCACAGAACTCGAAACATTCGTAAATTACCTTTCCGCTGATCGGGGTCATTCCCGGCATACTCTGTCGGCCTACAGGAATGACCTCAGATCGCTCATCGGCTTTCTCAGTGAAAGCGACAGTCGACCCTCAAGCTGGAAAGATGTCGACGAATCCGACATTCGGAAGTTTCTCTGCGATCTCGAAGAGCGCGGCTACGCCTCATCTACTAAATCACGAAAAATCGCATCTGCAAAATCGTTCTTCAAATTTCTGAAAGAAGAACAAATCATCGAGAACAATCCGCTCGTGGACGTTCGTCAGCCGCGTGCTGGACAATCCTTGCCAAAGGCATTGACTATCGAAGAAGTCGACCGATTGCTCGAAACGAGTTTTGCGGCGAACAACGCTGAAGAGGCACGTGATACCGCGATGGTTGAACTGATGTACGCAGCCGGACTCCGGGTTTCTGAACTGGTTGGTCTGAATCTGCGAGATGTGGATCTAGACACGGGCACCGTTCGCACGATAGGAAAAGGATCGAAAGAACGGATTATTCCAATTTACGACAGGGCCGTTGAATCTATTTCAGCGTACATCGCTCACTCACGACATAAACAAGTCCACCCCAACACCGACACACAAGAAGCGCTATTTTTGAATCGTCGTGGCGAGCGATTGACCCGACAGGCTTACTGGCTACGACTGAATAAACTTGCCATTAAGGCAGGATTATCGTCTAACATCACTCCACACATGCTGCGGCATAGTTTCGCCACTCACCTTTTGCACGGCGGTGCGAGCCTAAGGCACGTTCAGGAGTTGCTTGGTCATTCGAGCATAGCGACGACTCAAATATATACTCACCTCACGAACGAACACGTTCGGAGCGAGTACACGAAGGCTCACCCCCGAGCTTAATCAGGTTATCGGAGGTCGTATTGACTGTAATAACGATTGAAGGACGACTCGGCGCAGGCGGTCCTGATCTAGGTCGCATGGTCGCAAAAGAGTTGGACCTCGATTTCGTAGATCGCCTTATGCTCGCTGATATTGCGAAAAAAATCGGAGCTACGGTCACAGCACTTGCCGATCAAGAAAGCCGTATCCCGTCACTAGCTAATCGTTTCGCACAGTCGATTCAGCGCATGCTTCATCGTTCGGCAGTTGCGGGAATGGGCGGTGATCCTTATTTCGGACCCGGAATTGAGCAATTACTGGCTCGACCCTATTCCGAAATGGAAGAATCTCCGCACACGACTGCAGAAGAAGTCGATGAGCAGCATTTCATCGACACAGCTAGCGAAGTAATCAACGATCTCGCCGAAATTGGCAACGTGGTTCTACTCGGCAGAGGCGGCGCAGCGATTCTTCACGACAATCCAGCCGTTCTACGGGTTGGAGTTATCGCAAAGATGGAAGATCGCATTACGCGAGTTCAGCAGCAGATGCGATTCAAGTCTCCAGAACAGGCGGAATCACTTATCGAACATACGGATTTGGCACAACATCGCTACTTTGAGCGTGCTTTTAATTCGAGCCCCATCGATCCCTTCTTGTATCATTTCATGTGGAACACTTCCGACGTCTCGCTTGAGTACGCTACCCAAGTCACAATCGACGCCGCAAAAGTGATGTCTGAAAAGGGTTTGAAATGGGCGCAATCTACTTTCGCTCAATCTGAACTCACATCTGAATAAGCTATCTAAGTCCGCTGTACGAGTTAAATGCCAAAAAATACCCGAAAAAATCGCCGATCCGCTAAGCCGAACGTATTTGTACAGTCGGATCAACCTGAAGACGCAGGTGATGTCGGCTCAGACGAAGCCGAGTCATCATCGTCAGTGGAAGGCCCGCGAGTTCGTGCACGAGTCCAACGGACATCACAACGTGCCAGTGTGCGATCTGAGATCTACACACGATCGCTCTCTGCTGAACTAAAAAAAATGGGTGCTCTCTCAGGTGCTGTGATACTCGTACTCGTGGTTCTTACTTTCGCTCTCTAGTTCAAACTATTTGGGTTTATTGTCCTAATTCATTGAGAATGAACCTGATTTTCTGAACTAAATAATGGGTTACTCGAGATAGCCGTCCTCGACTGAACAGGTTTAGGACGGACTTTTTTTATATTGCCAGCAGAACCACGAACATTTTCGACCCGACTCGCAGCGGTTCCCCTGAAACCAGGGGTGTACATTCACCGCGACTCCAAAGGAAAAGTTCTTTATGTCGGTAAGTCGGCATCACTTCGTAACCGGCTTCGTTCCTACTTCGGATCCAAAAACAATCTGGATGCGAAGACAACTGAACTTGTATCCAGAATTGCCGACTTCGAGTTCATTGTTACCGAATCTGAGCAAGAAGCACTTCTTCTCGAAAACTCGCTAATAAAGAAGCATAAACCTCGCTTCAACGTCCGACTCAAAGACGATAAAACCTATCCCTACATCAAGGTCGATCTTGCGGAAGAATTTCCTAGAGTCTACGTAACACGTCGTACTGAAAACGACGGCGCAAAATATTTCGGTCCGTTTGCATCTGCGGGTAGCGTTCGGAAAACGCTCGATCTTCTAAAACGACTATTCCCATACCGTTCGTGCACAAAGGCGATCACCGGCACCGATGATCGCCCATGCCTTGAATTCCATATAAAGCGTTGCATCGCTCCCTGTACTGGATACGCCTCGAAGCTCGACTACTCCAAAGTTATCGATCAGGTTCTAATGTTTCTCGAAGGAAACACTAAAGAGGTCGTGTCCGAACTTGAGTCAGCGATGCTTGAAGCTTCGGACCAGCTTGAATTTGAACGAGCTGGAGCACTTCGGGATCGACTCAAAGCGATTGAGCGAGTTTATGAGGGACAAAAAGTTGTCGGAATGGGTCGCGAAAATCTCGATGTGATCGGCGCTGCCTATGGCGGAGAAGAAGCCTTGGTCGAGATCTTCTTCGTACGCCAAGGCAATCTGATCGGCCGTGATCACTTCACAATGAGCGGAACCCGGAATGAAACCGGCAATGAAATTCTTGCACGCTTTATCGAGCAGTTCTACTCATCGGCGTCACACGTGCCACGTAGAATACTTATCCCTGAAACGATCAATCGAGTTGAAGTTATCAATGAATGGCTCGAATCGCGCAGAGACGGCCCAGTCGAGATAACTATTCCGCAACGCGGTCCTAAACGTCGATTGCTCAAGATGGTGAGCGACAACGCAGAGCAGGGCCTCGAACAACTGAAGTTGAAGTGGATTTCAGACACAACTCGCATGGAATCAGCAATGTCCGAACTTCAAGAGCAATTAAACCTGCCCACTCTGCCCCAGAGAATCGAGTGCTACGACATTTCCCATATTCAGGGAACCAACACAGTTGCGAG
>JAPKFF010000190.1:0-2081 GCA_028821715.1 Dehalococcoidia bacterium | reverse complement strand
CCACGGTGATCGCAAGGACGAACGAACGCTTGTCGAGGAACAGGATTGGGCTAGGTCATTGCTATTGTCTATGGACGCAGAGCAGACGAAGCTGGCAGTTGTTGACCCGATTGCTCCTGCCGATATTTTGACTACGAATGTTCGTTCAGCCGATCCCAACATCGCTCCTAAGGGAATTGGATTCAGCTTGTTAGGCGACCAGCAGCGCGATCAGTTAGTTGCGTTGGCGAAGCACTACGTTACTCGTGGTTCTGACGATCTTGCTTCGAACTACTGGCGTGAACTGGAGTCGGTAGGATTCAATGACGTGACCTTCGCGTGGGCTGGTCCTTCCGAAGTTGGTGCGCCGCACTATTACGCCATTCGACACCCACGATTCTTGATCGAATACGACAATACGCAGAACGAGGCGAATCACATTCACTCGGTGTTGCGGGATTACGCCCACGACTTCGGTGAGGACCTGTTGGCCGCTCACTATAGGGATTCGCACTAGGTCTTTGAACTGCGATAGGACTGTTTGCTGGCTATCAATTCCACTAATCTCGAAAACGACCAGTTTGGTTACGCTTGTTACACGATCGTGGCTACAGCGCCGTCGGAGCTAATTGAGCCGCTGCTCGATATCGAAAAGGCAGCAGAGCAAGATCGTGCGAAGATTCCAGTTCACGCGACGGTAGGGGCATTTTTCACGACATCAAGAGCCTTGATAATTTGCTCGAAGCGATTCATTCTGTACCCGGTGCTCACCAGCCAATATCGAGATTAATTGGCTGCTGAGCACCGGGTATGGGGTGGCGTTTTGGAAACGGCTGGCGCGGTTCGAGCTTGGGGCGGATTAACTACAGCGAAGGGCATTCTGAAGAGCGTCGGCGTTCGACTTCATGATGTCGATATAGTCAATGCGGCTAGATGCTTGTTCGGATGTTCTGACTTCGAGTGGATGAAGTGAGAGAAGTTCAGCGCCTGTTTCAGCTGCGACTGTTTCTGCCAAGCGATTGCTGACGATAGGTTCTTGCATTATGTGCGATATGTTTAAGTCTTTAATCTTTTCGATTACGCCTGCGATCTTGGCAGGGCCAGATTCGAACTCAGGAGATAGGCCTGCAAGTCCGATCTGCTCGAAGCCATAGCGTTCAGCCATATGCCCGAATGCTAGATGGGAGACGACCACGCTATTGAGTTCACAATTTGAGATTTGCGTACTTATTAGATCATCGAGTGCTTGAAGCTCAACATCAAGACCATCGGCGTTTCTGGTGTAAATCTGTGAACCAGCGGGGTCGATCTCTATGAGTGCGGACAATATTCTATCGGCCTGCTCTTGTGCCTTAAGCGGGTTTAGCCAGACGTGGACATCGACTATTCCTTCGCCGTGATCTTCGCCTACCGATTCGAGAATAATCGTCTGAACGGTGACCGTCGGCGAATTATCGCCATCAGTACTTGAAGCAGAAGCAGCATTAAATGCCCAAGATTCGAACGAAGGGTGGTTATAGATAAATAGGTCGGAGTTTGAGATAGCTCGGACGTCTGACGGGGCAGGCTCGAAATCGTGAGCCTCGACTCCAGGCTTGGTCAGTTGTTGGACGGTTATTCGATTTCCGCCAATTGTTTCTGATAAAAACGTCAAAGGGTAAGTGGTGGTGATTACGGTTACCTCGCCACCTGCAGGTGGTTGTAGATCGCCTTCACAGGCTATGGCAGCAACGAAAAGTATTAGTAATGCTTTTTTGTAAAAATTCATTTGAGACTTAGTATCAAACATGGGTTAATCGAAATTAATATCGAGCCCATAAGTATTAGTTTAGGACATTAAATATGATACTAAGTATCATTTATGTGCCGAAGGATGTTTCAGTATAACTACGAAAATGTTGTCAAGTATATCTAGCTTGGTTCGACGATTTTCCAGCGAGGAACCGTTCCGCCTTCGGCACCTCGAGTCGACTTGTAGAGGACTCGATTGCTTGAGAGCGAAGAATCCGGCGTTTGCTCGACGGATTCGGCACCTGACCAGTGCCCCCACGCTGCATCGCAATTGGTGCAGTTGTCGGATTCGTATACGTTGCCGGTTGTAT
>JAPKFF010000083.1:0-10295 GCA_028821715.1 Dehalococcoidia bacterium | reverse complement strand
GACGTAAAGTCCGAGTTGTCCGCCGCCGAGCAAGAACAGGCTTGCAGGATTTTCGCCTGCTGCAGGTTGTTTATTAAGATTGCTTGTCGATGACGGCTCGAAGCTCGACATTAATCGGAAGCCGTTTGGTGAGTGGCTTTCGATCGATTTGAGGGCTTGCCTCGACGTTTCGAGTATTTTCTCAGAACTCCACAGTTCTCGTTGCGACATTGCGACGCTCGGGGCAATGCTGGCCGCAAACGGACTTTCTTGTACCTCATATTCAACGATAGAAGTATTTTCAGTACCCTCTAACGTTGATTTCCGCGTCGCTGCCTGAAGTTGTTTTGATGTTCCAGACACTATGTGAATGTGAGCATGCGGTTGGCTCTGATGCGCTTCTAGTCCGAAGTTAGAGATGGTGCGGTAACCTTCATCGCCACAGTGCTTGTCGCCCGTTTCGATCGCGAGACGAGTAGCGTCGATCAAAACGTCAGATGACCACAACTCTTCTTGGGTGAGGTGCTGCATTGGGACGATCAGCAGCATGACACGCGTCCATTTCAGTTGATTGTGGAAGCAAACGACACGCGAGTCGTCAGTTGGACGTGACTCCCAATTTGCCTCAGTATCGCCTGCGATGATCGAGCAAAACGTGCAGCCGTCGATACCTTGGTTCGGAAGTTCAAAACTCACTTGCGAGGTTTTTTTCTATTGGTTGATTGAGGTCGGGGCGTAGCGCCGCGATGGCGGAAGTCAGGCGCTGTTAGATATCGCTCGGCGACAACGTTTGCATCGCTAAGTCGAGAGATGATCGCGTCTGAATACCGAGAAGTTGAGCGTGAGTCAGATGCGGTCATGGTTTCAATAGCTGTTCGACTTGTGAACACCGTAGGCATCATCGAGTCATGTCGATGAACGATCAACTGGTAAAGCTTCTCTTCTGCCCATGCAGTTGAAGCTTCTGCACCGAAATCGTCGAGGACCAAAATGTCGACATCGCGTACCTGCCGGAACGCGTTGTCGAAGGAGTTGGCGACGCCTGATCCGTACGATCGTCGAAGATCATCGAGCAGGTCTGGCACAAAACGGAACAGTACTTCTCGACCTTGAGCGATATTGTCGCTGACGATAGCCGCTGCCAGATGAGTCTTGCCAACGCCGGTAGGCCCTGCGAGATAGAGCCATCCCGCCGGCTGCGCGGCAAAGACCGTCGCTGCGGCGTGCGCTTCCGACAGCGAGCGTTTCTGAGATGCTGTAGAGCCGGCGGCGCCTCTAGGAGTGAAGCTGTCGAACGTCATTGCTTCAGAAAGCCTAGTTTGGAGCCCTGAATCTCGAATATCCGGCATACCGCTGCCAGCTTTGATGTTCACTACATTGGAGAAATACGGATCTCCAAGACGCGTTCTGAGACGGTCACCCAATTCTTCGAACTGGGTTCCAGTAGTGACTAATGTTGGAAGTCGACGGTTGAAGCGATGAGTGAGAATCTGATCGAGCTTTTCGTCTGCCCACGCCGTGGACGACTGTGCGCCTAGATCGTCGAGGATCAAGATAGGTGCTTCGATTGCTTGCAAGAAGATTTCATCGTATTGCGCACCGACTGCAGGATCGAACGCCGAACGCAAGTGATCTAACAGGTCGGGCACTGACACAAATCGAACGGGCTGATCCGCTTCTACAAGCGCATTGCCGACTGCAGCAGCTAGATGCGTTTTTCCTGTACCCGAAGATCCGCAGAGAACCAACCAACCTTGCATGTCGGTGACGAATCGTTGGGCAGCGTGGTAAGCCTCACGGAAGCTCGATGGCTCAGAGAATGTGTCGCGAGTGCCGAGTTCGACCGTGTCGAAAGTGAGACGTTCTAGTGGTCCCAGGTCGGAGTACTGCCTGATGCGATCGGATGATTTGACACCCCATACCCGTTCCTGGCACTGGCACGCGATAACCGTCCGGGCTGAAGCCGGAGCATTTTCACTCGGAGCAGCTACGAACCACCGTCTGTCGTCACAGATGTCGCAGTGGATTTCGGCGCTAGTTTGCTCCTCGAGCTCGTTGTCGTTTGAGGTATTCCTCGTAGAACTGGTCTGACCGATCCTCTTGAAGATCTCGTTCAGTGGTTCCATCCGATCCATCGTCAAGCTCCTTAGGTCTTCCTTCTGTCGCCCATCGGCGAAGAATTACGGCTATATAGTTCCAGCTACGTGCATTGGCTTCGGCTGCGTATCGAATTGCCAGAACCACCTCATCTTCAGGATGTTGTTCTAGCGCTGCGTGAATGTTTTCAGCAACTATTGGCGTTACCGAAGCTATGTTCTGTTCGTAGAACGTTACTGCATCTTGCTTAGTCTTTGCAGATTCAGTGTTTGCCCACGTTTCAAAAGGTTTACGTGTCTTGATCGCTAGGTCGACGCCCTGACGAAAGAGTGCTCTTCTTACTGGCTCAGTGTTTAGTAGTATCCGTCTTTGCCCATTTGCTTGATCGACAACCAGCAATATCCCTCGTTCAACTGCTGAATTTATCGACTGTTCAACAATCTCTTCAAGCTGAGTTTCAGAGGATTTGAGCATCGATGCTACTGTCCTGTCAGACAACAAATCATCAAAGCCTATCGACGCTGGTAATTTGCGAAGCTTGTGCAATCCATGAATTACTCTCAGTACCACCTTCAGTTCGTCTAGAGAATCGATCTCTTCCAAAAGCGAGGCTAAGAGTGGATTAGGAACTGGTGTGAACTGAACCCCGTGTGGGAATCCGTCCTTCACCGAACTGCTCCTGATCTCGGTGCGTATGACTGTGAATTTTGTGGGGCGAACGATAGTTCTTCGAACACTCCGACTGAGTCACGTACGCGCATTTCGACTTCGTCTGTTGGACCATTTCGGTGCTTTGCGATGATTAACGAAGCACGGTCGCGTGG
The DNA here is from genome assembly GCA_028821715.1 of Dehalococcoidia bacterium. Lineage (GTDB taxonomy): Bacteria > Chloroflexota > Dehalococcoidia > Lucifugimonadales > Lucifugimonadaceae > Lucifugimonas. The sequence goes on along the minus strand of JAPKFF010000083.1, from coordinate 7,395 downwards.
GAACGGCTGGGTTGGATTGGCCTTGTTCCATTCATCTTCAGTGGTGAACTTGTCTTCCCGGTGGATAAACATAACGACATCGGCGTCCTGCTCAATCGAACCAGACTCTCGAAGGTCGGAAAGCATCGGTCGATGAGACGTACGGTGCTCGATGGCTCGACTCAGCTGTGAAATGGCTACGACCGGAATGTGCAGGTCACGTGCCATCCCTTTCATATGCCTCGAAATCTCGGATACTTCTTGAGCACGGTTGCCTTCGCGACCTACAGTGGATCCACCATTAATCAACTGCATATAGTCGACGATCAATAGGTCGAGACCGTGCGTCATTTGTAAACGTCGTGCCTTACCGCGCATTTCAGCCACGGTCTGGAACGGGGTGTCGTCGACGTAGATCGTTAAGTCAGAAAGCAAACCGATCGAGTTGATGACTTGGTCTTCTTCGCTGGGTGACTGAATTCTGTTTCGGATCTGCTGCATATTTACTCGAGACTGGGCAGCTAACAATCGCATTGCGATCTGGTCACGTCCCATTTCAAGAGAGAAGATGCCTACCTTGAAACCCGCCTTTGCGGCACTCAACGTGAAGTTGAGACCCATCATCGATTTACCAACAGATGGCCGAGCCGCAAGCACAACCATGTCAGATCGTTGTAACCCACCGACTAGAAGTTCATCGAGGCGTTTGTACCCGGTGACGATTGGGGAAGTGTTCTGTTCGCCGTCGACTTGATCGAGCGGAGAAGATTCTTCGAGGTACGGTGTAAGCGAATCGGCTAGTGGAACGAAGTCACGGTTCTGAGAACCTTGCCTGATGCTAAATAGGGCGTCCTCAGCGGCCGAAAGAGCGACGTCAACGTCGGGATCATCGTCATAGCCAATGTCTGAGATCTCGCCTGCGGCGGCGATGAGCCGACGCATCGTCGCGGTGCGGTGCACCAAGTTGGCGTAGTGCTCGATGTGAACCGATGTTGGCGTAACTTCGACTAGGTGTGAAAGATAAGAGGCTCCTCCGACTGATTCGAGCAGATCTTTGTGATCGAGTTCGTGGGTGACGGTTACCTGGTTAATTGCTTCGTCACGTTGGAAGAGGTCGTAGCAGACCTCGAACGTTTGGCGATTGATCTCTCTGTAGAAATCATCGACCGAAAGAAAGCCTGCGATCTGGGTGATCGTCATGCCGTCGATGAGGATCGACCCTAGGACGGATTCCTCGGCGTGTAAATCATGTGGTGGGAGACGGTCTGCTTGCATTTAGTGACGAATGTAGTTGCCGTAGCGGCTATCTAGGAAACTTCTGGGTAACTGGCGAAAGTGAGATTGGAATATACAGTCAATTGACTGGGAAATAGAAGCCCAAACACCTGTTAAATCGCCCTGAAGATATCAACAATATTCCACACCTTATCCACAACCTAGTTCAACCTCAGAATTTGAATGGCAATTCGGTCGGTTAAAAACAATCGCCCGGAGCATGTAGCCCCGGGCGATTTTGCAATCATTATGTTGTGGCAGGTTTACTCTTCGGACTTCTCTTCCGAATCGTCGTCGTCTGTAGCTGCTTCGTCTTCAGTATCATCAGATTTTTCGGAACTGCTCGAAGCACTAGCATCTATCTCAGCTTCCGCAGCTGCAAGAACATCCTCGAATGATGGGTCGAGAACGTCAGTATCCGCTTCAGTCATCTGAGCCTGAGCTTCTTCCATCTGGCGGTTGAGTTCGATGGAGGCCTCATCGGGAACCACTTCAATAACGAGAGTAGCTGTAACGCCCTCAACGAATCGAGCTGGAACCTTGTGTTCACCAACCGTGCGAATCGGGGCAGGAATCTGAATTCCCCTTCGATCGATCTCTCGCTCGGTCATTTCTGAAACCTTGGCGGCGATCATCGTGTTTGTAACAGAACCGTAAAGACGACCAGTTGGTCCCGTTCGCACGTCAATTCGGACCTTCCTATCCTTGAGTGCGTCCGCAATGTCCTGCCATTCCTTGGCTTCAACGAGCCGTCGGTCTTCAGCCTGTGTTCGAAGAGCTGATGCTCGTCGGAGTTCGTGCTCGGTAGCCTGAACGGCCAGACCTTGCGGGATCAAGAAGTTACGTGCGAAGCCAGCTTTGACATCTTTTACGTCTCCGGCTCGTGCGGTAGGACGTACATCCTTAAGAAATAGAATTTTCAATTGTTCATGACCTTGGAGTACAACGGTAGGTTTTGCACTGATAAACAGCGGATCGGCATGCCGACCCAGTCTCGTATTACGCTACGCGACTGCCGTCACACTCACTGTGATAGATGTTGGTTATTCGAACAAATCAAGTCGAGCTAATGCCCGGATGCTCGTGAGCCAACCTATTAAAAGTACAACATCAAAGAGGTATGGGCTAGCTGTGTATTCCCGTTAACTACGATGTTTTGTCCGTGTCGGTATCGTCGATCGGTGATCTATATTCTTTGCATACCTGAACGCACCGCTGTGTTCGGGGTACTTTGAAAGGCCTGTAAACGTGACCTCTGACTTGATATTTCATAGGGGGCTTGGCGATCCTGAGGGTCCTGTGTTACTTCCTTCGGGCGAGTGGGGCGTTGTTGAAATGTCACCCGAAACAGGTTGTGTTTCGGTTATTTCTTCCGATGGTACGTCGAAGCGAGTCATTGTGAAAACCGGACGCCCTAACGGCATGGTTCAAGATCGGTCGGGATCCCTATGGATTGCTGAATCTATGAATCCACCGTCGTTGATCAAGGTCGAATTGAGCGGCAACAGCGAAGTTGTGATGACCGAGGTAGGCGGCGTCGAGTTCATGTTTCCAAACGATTTGGCGTTCGGACCCGACGGCGCAATGTACTTGACCGATTCTGGCGTTCACCTGGAGCCTTTCGTGAAAGCTCGCGAGGAAGGCCGTACTGACTTTCCAATTGACGGTAAACTATTCCGAATCGACCTTGAAAGCATGGGCGCTACTGTGCTGGACGACGGTCTGCAGTTCGCAAACGGGCTGGCGTTCGGTGCTGATCGATCACTTTACGTAACAGCGACCGTTACGGGCATGCTCTACCGATACGAGTGGAATGCCGATGGCACGTTAGGCCCAAGAGAAGATTTTGCCGATCTTGTTGATCGTTCACAAATGCCAGGATTCAAAGGCGGCGACGGACTGGCGGTTGGCGAGAACGGTTACTTCTACTGCGCCGTAGTGGGGCAAGGTGACCTGACAGTGGTCGACACAGGCGGACATATTGTCGAGCGAATTAGCGTTGGTGGAGATCAACCGACAAACGTTGCGTTCGGTCCAAAAGGAAGTGGGGATATTTACGTCACGGTCAAAGACGCGGGAACGGTGGAGCGGCATCATGTCGGCGTTGACGGACTGGCACTTCTACCTTCGAAGTAAGCCGTCGGCTACTCGCCGATTACGCCTTAGGATCGATCGGGTCACCTTCCGATTCTTCATCGAAACTGCCGCTTGCACCGGCGAGGAACATGTTGATCGCTGACGCAGCGGCATTTGGATTGTCCTTTGCAGGGAAGTCCCCACAATTCTCCGGCTCGATTAGCGTCGAATGTTTTAGCAACTCATGCATCTTCACGGCCGCTGGGTGCGAAAGGGTTTTACCCTGTCGACCTCGTAACACCAAAGTCAAAATTTCGTGCATTTCGTCTGCTTGGTCGGGACTGATTTCACCGTCACATACGATGATTCCGGATGCGGCCGCAGGAGCTGTAGCAATGAGACCGCTGGCGATATCTACCGCTGGTTGTCCTTGAGCCAGAACCAAAACCGGTTCGCCTATCTCCCAGATCAGCATCAACAATTCAAGGCTTGATGAAACGTTTGCCAAAATAGGCGAGTGCGAAGAGGGCAGAAACGAGATGAAATCGTCCCAGTCGTTAGCCGAGCTATTCGGTGCAACTATCACTAGCGGTTGAGCGTCGCCGTGACTCTGCCAGGTACGGATCTTGACTTCCAATCCCGATTGTAATTTCACACAGACTTCTTTGAAGTCGGGCATTTTCCGCTTGTCCTGTACACGCATACATTGATTTCTTGGGTGCGAATAATCTCTCTCTGGTATATGAACTAGCTAAAAGAGATCAATCCGATGCTAACTGGGTACGAGTGTCGATCACTAAGGGTATATTGACTCGGCAACCGAAAGAGAATTGTAATGCGAACCAATGTGAGGGCTTGCGAGCCTTAAGCTTGAGAAGGACGTAACTAAACGTGACTACCAACTATTGGGGATCGATCTACAAAGAAATGGGCGCTAAGCCAGTAATAAATGCTACTGGCAGCGTTACGTTGCTCGGCGGATCGACTCCTGTTCCAGAAGTTAAAGCCGCTATGGATGCCGCAGATTCTGCTTACATTCCATTGATTGAACTTGAACAGGTTGCCGGCGACCGAATTGCTGAAATGCTTGGCGTTCCTGCGGCGTACATAACGTCGGGTGCGGGTTCTGCACTAACACTTGCAACGGCAGCATTTATGGCGGGTACTGACGATGCAAAAGTCGAACAGCTACCTGACACGACAGGCATGCCGAACGAAATTCTGATTCAGAAGCGTCAACGCTACTGGTACGACCGGTGTCTCGAACTTGCCGGTGCAAAGCTGGTTGAGTTTGGCGATGAGGATGGTACAACTGAGGAAGACCTCAAAAACGCCGTCAACGAACGTACCGCAGCTGTTCACTATGTTGTGTACGAACAGAAGCCAACCGATCCTAATGTGCTAACCCTCGAGCAGGTACTCGAAATCACCCACGCAGCCGGAAAGCCTGTTTCCGTTGATGCGGCAGGTCAGATTTATCCTCTAGAAAATTTCGGTAAGTACGTGAAGATGGGCGCCGACTTCCAATGCATTGCTGCGAAGTACATGGGTGCTCCGCATTCGACGGGATTTGCTCTCGGCACCAAGAAAGTTATCGACGCTATTAGCCGACATTCATTTGTGGGCTATGAGGGCAGGCGAATTCGTGGAATCGGTCGTCCGCAGAAGATCGACCGACAGGAAATCATGGGAGTAGTCGCTGCTGTAGATCGCTGGCTCACCATAAACCACGAAGATCGATTGGCATTTGCCGAAAATCAGTCGCAAGCGATATTGAAGCCGCTTCAGGGTATTCCTGGAGTTAGTGCAAAGATCAACACCAACATCATAGGACACCAGCCGTTCGGTGTGATTCTGAGTCTTGACTCTGCCATTGTTGGGTTTACCAATGATGATCTAGTCGAGAAACTTCAAAACGGCGATCCTTCCATCTGGATGCGTGTTTCAATGGACGCACCGCAGATTGAAATTCATGTGTTTGGTATGAGCGAAGGTCAGCCTGAACTGGTCGGCAATGCAATTGCCGACGCAGTGAAGGGCTAGCGTGAGTTTCGATCGATTATTAATGATGCGCCGGGTCGGTATACCCGGGCGTGTTTTTCGTTTAGAAGGATGATAATTATGCTTCCAATTGGCAGGCTATCGTTGTACTAAAGCAGTAGAAGGAGATTAGCCAGTGACAGTCGAAACCGTTGGAGTGATGAGCCCCGGAGACATGGGAAGTGGTGTCGGTGGAGTCCTGAAAAAGAACGGTCTGAGGGTCATTACAGCACTCAGCGGTCGAAGTGATGACTCGAAGCAACGGGCATCTGAACAGGGATTCGAGGATGTCGGTTCACTTGATGAATTGGTAATCCAGTCCGATATCGTTCTATCAATACTTGTCCCATCCGAAGCACGGTCGTTCGCTCAAAATATTTCCGAGGCTATTGTTCGCACCGACGCTAAAGTCGCGGTTGCCGACTGCAATGCTGTTTCGCCGGCGACCGGTATGAACATAGGCGAAGTAATAACTGTTGCCGGTGGTAAATTTATAGATGCTGGGATTATTGGCGGATCACCCCGTACCGGAGCAGTTCCACGTTTTTACGCCTCTGGTGAGCACGCCAATATTCTCGGTGAGCTAGACGGCAAGGGAATTTCCGTGCCGATAATGAACGGTCCAATTGGTAGCGCTTCGGGACTCAAAATGGTCTACGCTGCACTTACAAAAGGCACCGCTGCTCTTTACGCATCGACGCTTATGACAGCTAAATCCCTTGATCTGTATGAAGATTTGATTAGCGAATTGGAGCAGAGTCAGGCGGGTACGCTTGCTGGAATGGATAGCTTGAAGACTGTTTCTACTAAGGCCTTTAGGTGGATCGGTGAGATGGACGAGATAGCTAAGACTTTTGGAGATGCAGGAACTACGTCCAAGATCCACGAGGGAGCTTCGGAAACGTTCCAGACAATCGCTGATTCATCGATTGGCCATGAACGGGTCGATTCAGTAGACAAAAAACGTTCGCTAGAGGATTCGATAGTCGCAGTGCTGAAGAGAGCCGATTAGCTGGAAAATATGTGACTACCAAAACTTGTACTCGCTGTCTTCTTCGGGTCAGTTGTAATCAATGCTGCACTCGGAATCTTTTAGTGGTTCGCCGGAGAATTTGTCTGAACTATGGCGATGCTGGCATCGATCTGGCAAAGGATGGCACGTGCGGATGCGAGTTGTGCGACCCTAGATTCTAGGTCTAAATACCCGGGCAAGTGCGCCAGTTCTGAACTAATCAGCTAGTGGAAGCGAACAGCAAAGCTGTGCGAATCAAACGCTACTTCTTGCCAGCTTCGATCTGAGCCTTCAGGTTATCGGTAATTACTTTGAACTCTGCCGCAACTTCGTCAGATTCTAGTGAAGCTGGTCCCTGTGAATTCGTGTATTCGGCGCTCATCGTGAGGGCGCCCAAGAACGGAAGTTCCATCTCTTCGGCGAGAGCCTGCCCCCCGCCGGTACCGAACACGCCGCCTGAAAGGTTTTCGACAACTCCGAAGACTTTCAGATTCATCTTCTTGATCATGTTGATCGAGCGCTTAGCGTCGAGAACTGCAAGCTCGTGCGGAGTCGTGACGATCACAAATCCATCGAGGTTTAAAGTCTGCATGACCGTAAGCGGAGCGTCAGACGTTCCCGGGGGAAGATCAACAATCATGTAATTAGGATCTCCCCACTCGGTCGAGTGGAGGAACTGGTTGATGGCGTTGTGAATCATCGGACCGCGCCAGACAATCGCTTCATCTTCGTTGTCCTGGAAGAACGCCATCGACATGACCTTCACACCAAAACGAGAAGGTGGAATGAGCTTTTCACCGTTCTGAATCGGACCTTCGGAAATTCTTAGGACACGGGTCACGTTGGGGCAGTCGATATCGGTGTCAAACAGCGCAACATCGTTATCCTGCCCAGCAAGTGTCACTGCAAGGTTCGTGGCAACGGTCGTTTTGCCGACTCCGCCTTTACCCGAGTAGACCCCAACTCTAATGCCAATTCCTTCTAGTGACTCAGAAACTTTTCGTCGTTCCTGA
>JAPKFF010000082.1:0-10328 GCA_028821715.1 Dehalococcoidia bacterium | reverse complement strand
GCATCTTCGGCATTAGCGTAGATAAGAACGCCAACTTCTTTCTGATTCAAGTATCCCCATTTTGCGAGCGACGTTCCCGGGTACTCCAAAATGAAATCGCGTTGACCCTTCCAGCCAACCGCTTTCATATCGGCCTCTGTGAATACCGCCGTTGATTCGATCGTCCGAATCCGCTTCGGCCAGTCATCAGTCCCGCCCATCGCTACCCCTTCGCCGCCGCCATCGGAGCCACAGGCGACTGCTGATATCGCTAGCAAGAACGCGGAAAGCAATAGACTCTGAATTTTGTACATCTTCAACATTCGATTCATGAGTTAGGTCTCGAAGCGCTATAAGGCGCAGGTTTTTATCGCAAATAACGCAAATTGAACGCCGAAAAGCCTATCGCAATCCGGTCTGTTTTGGTTGTGGAGCTTGCATGAAGATAATCAACGTGGAACAACCCTACCGATAGATTCTGGAACTTCGACCGGACTAGGATCTTCGGTATCGATCATCCAACCCGCAAGCAACGAACGCATTTCGGAAATCACGCCAGCGTTTTCTCGGAGATGAGCTACATTCGTCAGTTCCCAAGGATCTTTAGTCAGATCGTAAAGTTCGTCGACATCACCTGGTCCACCGTCTGAACCCGAAGTCAAAGTCGCTCCACGAGCCATCGGATCGGTGATGTACTTCCACTCTCTCGAGCGAACCATCTTTCGACGGCCTTCAGCTTCGCGACCCCAAAGTGTTTCGTGAATCGTTTGATAACCAAGCGGCTCATCCAGGTCATCAAGCTGCTCCATCGTTACCGGTGGTCCGCCGGAACCATACTCTGAGAATGCCGCAGAACGAGCAGCAGCAGATGTGACAGTCGGCAATGGACGACCCTGCATCCGACGAGTCTCTTCTTCCGATAGCGCAGTTTCATCTTCTGGCTCTTCACCACGTGCCCACCCTATGCCTATTCCATCGAACGAAGCAAGACCCTGAAGCTCCAGCAACGTCGGAAGAATATCAACGGTACTCGCCATTGAATCTTCGACCACGCCCTGCGGAACGCCTCCACCCGGCCACGAAACGATCATTGGAACTTGCACTAGTGCGTCGTAGAAAACTCCGCCCTTGACAGCCATTCCGTGCTCGCCGATGAAATCACCGTGGTCAGCAGTGAACACGATGATCGTATTTTCTCTGAGCCCAAGCTCATCTAGCTTGTCTACGATTCTCCCGATGCCGTCATCTACGAATCTGGTCATCGCCTGATATACGCTCACCACCCCAAGACGGTGTTCTTCGAGATCGTCCGTCTGGCGCATCATTCGTGCCAGCACACGATTACGTTCTGGTGAAGTTCCATCGGTGTACTCGTTGGTGCGCTGAGGCGGCAGAACTACATCCTCCGGTGGGAACATATCTGCATATCGGCGCGGAGCTTCGAATGGTTCGTGCGGATCGGGGAATGAAACCCAGAGAGCAAATGGATCACAATCACCAGGCCCATCTGAAGCGAAATCCCCCGCAGCATATTTGTCGAGGAATGCTTCGGTTTGAGTAGCAATCACCGAAGTGCTGTAATGCTCTTCAGGAGTGTCGGATACGGCATACGCTATTCTCGGACTCTGAGCGTTTTCCCTGAGATTTACCCGTGCCGCATGAGCCGCATTAATATCGACTTCTGGCACGACCCATTCCATACCGGTGTTCCCGATATTTTCACCCTTATACTTGCCTTCTTCAGGCAGGCCACCATGAGAAATCTCGCACCGAACATCGAATAGCTCTAGGTCTGACGGCTCGATGTAGCAGTGATTCTTACCGATGAGACCCGTTGTGAAACCGTTGTCTTTCCAAATCCGAAACGCGTGTTGTTCATTTTCCGGCATCAACGTTTCGTTGCGCCTGCAACCGGTCGAATGCGGGTAACGACCAGTCATCATCGATGTGCGCGCCGGAACACAAAGAGGATGCGGAGTAATCGCGTGTTCGAACTGAACACCCTCATCGGCCAATCGCTCAAGCGCAGGAGTTTCGATCCCGATCTCCGGCGAATACATGCGAAGAATCGAAGCCTTCATCTGATCGGCCATGATGAACAGAACGTTAGGAGTGGAATTAGTTGTCATAATCTAAACGCTAGTCTTAAACAAAATTGTGACGAAGGAACGAAGTGTAAACGACCGCTAATCAGCCTATTGTCGATCCAACTCAGCTTGTGATCTTGCCACATTCCCTTCCCACTCGCTCAACAAATCGTTGTGCCAAACCAACGATTCACCCAAAAATTCTTGACCGCCCAGTTCTCGACGTCCAGTGGCCCATAAAAGCGTTGGTCAACCGGGAGTATCGAGCGAATCCCACAGATAGAGACTTCCAAGAATTCGTTTGCACAGATCTTCATCAGGATCGAACTCGGCTTCCGTTCCGACCACCGCATCGAAGCCGTACAGCAAGATTTCCACACATTCCATCGCCAGAAACGCCTTTTTATCCGCCATCCCAGTTGGATGAAATGCTCGAACGTCCACTGGAGTTGCCTCGGCAACTCTTGCGAGAGAAGCCGCACTGAACTCAATCTGACCTGATGCACCAACTACGCTGCCCTCTATGTAGTGCAGTCCCGCTGAATCCAAGTGCTGCGGAACACGCATAGCCAAATCTCCAGAATAGAAATCAAGAGAATCGGCTATATATGCCGCCGTCTTAGACCAGGTCCATTCCAGGCAGTACGCGAGTTTCTCCCAGAGATCAGGTTCGAGTCGACGAAGCTAATCAGCGCACAGTGTCGCTGAAGTACGCAGATCAGCCGGTGTCACCGGCATACACCCAGTCATCTCGCACCACATAGATCGTAAGCAATCGCCAACATGCTTCTGGTGCCGCTAATCAGCGAAGCGATACCGACCGACTCGTCAGTTCCATGGGCTCTTGCAAGCATAGGATCGTCGTCCGGATGTGCCCCTGTGTATCCATATGTAATGATCCCCAGATCCCGAGTAAATCGAGAATCCGTAAAGCCGTTGCTAATCGCGGGTATCCACTGAATATCGTCCCTTCCAACAGCCGCTGCCTGAGCCTTCCGAATCGAATCGGTCAGCTCTGTTTCGAACTCTGAAGAATTCGGCACCGACATGTAATCAATCTGATATTCGAGACCATCGATTCCCTCGAAAGCCTGATCAAGCTGTCGACGCACATACGTCTCATCCTGGAACGGCAAAGTTCGAATATCGCAAGTGAGCTTGATCTCTTCAGGAACACTGTTCGATTTGATACCGCCAGAAACCATCGTCGGCGTAAGCACCATCCGAGACAACGCCTTCAGCAATGACCCGAGGCGTGGCGACGTCTCGTTCATCTCAGCCACTATTCGGTCGATATTCATTGGCGAGGGCTTATCCTCGACCCCGAAGGATCCGACGTGATCGAATATCTCTAGCGACGTATCAAGCTCGGGACGGTACGCCTCGATAGCTCCCAAAGCACGCGAAAGCTTGTAACTGGCATTCACGCCCGTCCAAGGCACCGAAGCATGTGCACTTTCGCCACGAAGTGTAATGTGCAGTTCCATCCGACCCTTTTCGCCAGTACCAAGCAGGTAAGTAAGCGAATTGCCGATTTCAACCGGCGTCCCCCCACCTTCGTTAACTGCGAACTGAGCCTTCAACGAATCCGGGTGATTATCGGCAAGCCAGCCGAATCCCCATCGACCGCCGTGTTCTTCGTCAGCACCGCTTACAAGCCGCAATCCGTGATCCAATCGCACACTCGACCGTTTCATAATCGCCATCGCCATTAGTTGGCAAGTAAGTAGCGCCTTACAGTCGGAAGCGCCTCGACCATAGACTCGGCCTTCAAAAATTTCGGCTGCAAACGGATCCCAATTCCACTTTGTCGCATCCTCAACAGGAACCACATCGGTATGTGACATGAGCATCAGGCGAGTGTCATTGTCATCTCCCGGATAGACCGAAACAATATTTCCTCTATCAGCGTCACGAGCCAGAATCTGAGACGAGAGACCATCTTGATCAAGCCAGTCGCGAATGAACTCGGCAACCGCTGTTTCGCCGCCCGTCGGCATGAACCCTGTGTTCACCGATGGAATCCGAACTAATGATTGCTCAAGCTCGACTATCTCGTTGGTTGCCGATTCAACCTGATCAAGCAAGCTCTGAAGTGATGGCATTTACAAATCCTCGCGGAAGACCCTGAATGAATATGTTTCACAGCGGAAGCTAGCAGCCAGTACGCAACAGGTCAACGCACTCACCTTAGAGAATCCTGAGAAAACAAAAAAAGGGATGGCACCGAAATTCGATGCCATCCCTTTAATTCACAAATATTCGTGACCTAAAGGCTTATTCTTCTTCACTATTGTTTAGACCAAGACGACCACGCCAATTGCGACGTCGAGTTGGGCTACCCACTGGTTCCACATCACTTGAATCTTTGCTTGCCGGCGGAGCCGAACTAGCTGGCGAATCAGCCGATTTTCGAAGCGCTGGAGGCTTCGGAGCTGAACGACCATTGCCCGTACCGCCGGTCGAATTTGAGCTTGAACTAGCACCGCTACCGACACGACGACGCGTAGGTGTTCGACGTATTTTCTTCTCTGGAGTCGACTCGCTATCCGGTACTTCGGTCTCAGCGGCTTGAGATACTGCCGAACTTCGAGAAGCAGGCTTTCGAGTTCGAGTAGTCGGTGATCGACGTGCTCGCGGACTTGAACCAGCTGCTGAAGTAGTTGAACTGGAAGGCGACCTACGAGTGCTAGAACGTCGAGCTGTAGCAGCCTTAGTAGCAGCCTTGTCTTCACCGTTAGGCGAAGCAGCCTCATCCGAAACCTCAGGCCTAGATGCGGCAGTTGCTCGAGTTCGTGACTGTGCTCGGGTCATCCATAAACCAGTGAACCACGTCTTATTGAACTTCTGAACAACGTCAGAAACTCGCGCCGATTCAGCCGACATGTTCATATCGAATGCAGCGACTTCGATGTGCTTACCAACATCTTTTACCGCCTGTAACGCTGGGTAGAAGTCAGCGTCACCACTCACAACAATAGCTGTGTCGTAGTGATCGTTATATGCATTGGTAACGAGATCAGTCGCCAACATTACGTCGACGCCCTTCTCAACCATAATCTCTCCACGCTGTTTCCAAATTCCGAGTCGAACTTCCACATAGGGAGTGTCGTACATCGATTCAAGGAACTTGGCCTGCTCAACACCAACGTTGGGGTTCGAGTCAGATTCTTGGCGAATGTTGTAGTAATAAATCCGTTGAAGTTTACGACCGTTGGCCAATTTCATGGCGAACTTGTCGAACTGCAGATCATGCCTTCCACATGCTTGCGACAGCACGTGATACAGGTTGCTTCCGTCGATGAACACCATAACGCGATCGTTTTCGTGTAATTCTGACGATTTAGAAGACTTTGAGGGCATCTCAGCCACCACCTAATAAGTCATCGCTTAAGGCGCGGCACTCTGGCTCGCACTTTACGCGGCTATTTTTCACAGGTGAGTCGAAGTGGGCGGAGGCGGGGAGAATTGTTACAAATCAAATAGTTGCGAGCGCCCGGTACGACATCACAATTCTATTCTACCTCCAAAATTCGGTTACTTCGCGTTTAATTCATCCAATTCACATTGGTAATAGCGCCAACAACCATCGAAACGGAGTTCAAGCGCACAACATCAGTTACCATCTTGACTCTTCGCCAATTACGAAACATTATTGCGTTGTAGGACTAAATCCCTGAACTGAAAAACCACATAAACGACTCAGACATCCATCAAGGACAAGACTGAACGAACATGAAAACTGCCAAACAAATTGAAACACCCTGCGAGATGCCAAACGGTCTGCAATGGACCGATGAAGGCCTTTTCGTGATGGATCAGAAGACCGATAACGTCTACGTGGTCGATGAAACAGGCAAGCTACTTCGTACTATTCCCACGCCCACTGCAAATGGTTCAGGCATAACTGTCGGCGGTGGATTTCTTTGGACGGCATCAAACGGAACCTCTGTTTCACGTCCATCCCGATCAACCGATACAGGCCTTGGATACATCTACAAGCTCGATTTACAAACTGGCCAGCCAGTCGACCGATTCCGCACCCCAGACGGCGGCGGAATTCATGGGATCGAATGGGACAACGGCAAAATTTGGGTAACCGCATTCCAACCAGAAGCTATCTACTTGATGGACCCGTCAGATGATTACAAGATCGTCCACAGCTTCAAAGTCGAGCTACCCCGTCTACACGGACTAGCGCGTGTCAACGACGGTCTCTGGTGCGCCCACACAACCGACAACATTATCGTCAAATATAACGTCGACACAGGAGCCGAACTCGACCGAATAACTCTCGACCCCGGCGATGCCTTCGTGCACGGCATGTCGATCAAAGACGGCAAGCTCTGGTACGGCGATGCCAACTTTGCCGGCAAGCACAATACCGCAACCGTCGGAAATCCTGAAATCGGCACAATCGTCGCCTAATAAGCGTTCCTCAAGCGGTCGAGCAGATCATTCACATTCTGCTCCGACGCGTCGCTACCAACATGCACATCTCGAAAGTCATCCAGATTGACTAAACCACACGTCGTCGACAGTCATCATCATTTCTGGGAGATCGAACGCTTCGACTACTCGTGGATGCCCAATGACAGCACTCTCGCTACCGACTACGGCCCTGCTCAACTCGAACCGTTGGTAAAAGCGGCGGGCATCGATTACACGGTCATCATTCAAGCCGTGTCATCGCCCGACGAAGCGCGCTGGTTGCTTGACCTAGCCGACCAAAATGATTTCATCGCTGGAGTCGTCGGCTGGGTCGACCTAACCGACCCCGAAGTTGGCTACACACTCGACGAACTTCAGCGCAGCAAATATTTCAAGGGCGTCAGGCACATTTGGGAAGGTGAAGACGACCCCGGATGGATCGTGAACTCTGGGGCGATCAACGGACTTCACGAGCTTGCCCGTCGTGACCTAACGTTCGACTTTCTCGCAAAGCCGTCCAACCTGCCTTACATTCCGCAAATCATGGATCAAGTGCCCGATCTTCGAGCCGTAGTCGATCACATCGCCAAGCCTCTGATCGCCGATCATGTTGTCGAACCGTGGCTTACCGACATAAGGAAAGTTGCGAGCATCGAAGGAATTCACTGCAAAATTTCCGGAATGGTTACAGAAGCCGACCATCAAAATTGGACGGCCGATGATCTACGACCATATATCCACCACGTACTGGGCTTGTTCGGTACCGACCGACTAATGTTCGGCACCGATTGGCCCGTTTCGACACTAGCCGCCGAATACGAAACCGTGATTGACACAGCCAGAGAAATCCTCAGATCATTATCCCCCACTGCAAAAGCCGATGTGTTTGGCGGAACAGCCACAAGGTTTTATCGCCTCGACCTCTAGTCCGAATCCGACAGCAAGCGATGCGCTCGGAGTAATTGAAACCTCTGTTGGACCATTGTTCACAGAAGTAAACGTCCTTATATCCCTTGTTGCTGAACAATCACAGCAAATAGTTGGATCACTGAAAGACTCTGTTCCAGTCTTCACAACTTCATAGGACATCGCTGCGTAATAACAGACGTTTCTAAAGAAACAAATAAGAAGCGGGCTTACCAGGTTGGCTTACCCGAACTCCACACCCAGTTGTCGGGCGGCCATACGTTTCGTCCAACACGCGCACCACCGTCACGGCTGGTGTCGTACATATCCTTAACATCCTCAACCCACTGCTTAATGTGAGGAGTGCCCTTGTGATACTCAAACGCGTCAGGGTTAGCGTATACCTCGTACAGATACATCTCAGTCGGGTCGTTCACGTTCTGATAAACATCAAACCGCAAGCAACCCGGTTCCTCGTGAGTCGAACCAACGCCATCAGCAGAAACCGACTTAATGAAGGCATCAACATGCTCTTCCTTCACGAACTTCGGTGCGTGAATCACATGCAAGCTCGAAGCGAAGTACGGGTCATCCACAATGTGCGATCGGTAAGAATCCCATTTTCCGTCACCACTTGGGAATACTGGCTTACAGAACGAAACTCCAACTTCACCATCGAACATATCGCCTACAGCTTCCTCCCACAACTTGAAGTGAGTCATTTCACCGTGAGCGGCAAACGCTGCTTCGTCGTTGTATACCTCGCAGAAAGCGAACGATGTAGGGTCGTCGGCAGCCTGAACAATATCGAACCGGCGGCAACCGGGCTCGTTCAATACTGAACCCTTGGCATCGCCAATCGATGCCTCAATAAAATCATCAATACGGTCTTCTTTGACCTTTAATCGCACCATCAAGATGTACATCACAACTCCAAATTTACGGCCCGGTGAGGAATCGCAGCCCTCGTTACCCGACCTACTTCATATGCTGGCGGGCGGAGTATACCCTTGGCAAGCTAGCACGTGCAGGGATTCCACCGTTAAACGACCCGGAGCAACGACGAATTTGGTGGTCTCCGAATCACACATCAAGAGTGATGTAGAAACACTCAGATCAACGCCTCTAAACTCAGCTGAGAACGAATAACCGCATACAATCGCGACCAACTTGATAGCGAATCAATTCGCAAACATCAGTCTTTCGGTCAAACGCACAACGTTCGATAATCCAATTCAATCACCCAGACGATCTGGTTTGAACATGATCGGAACGCTCAATCCTGATTCATCAGACCAGCCCATCTTGATTGGCGCCCACTACGACACCGTTCCCGGCTGGGCAGGAGCCGCTGATAACACTATCGGAAATGATTAGCGATACAGCTAATTGCAGTAACCAGAACTATCACCGACCAAGCGACACCGGCGACACCGGCGACACCGTAGACGTACACATGATCTCGAACGCCACCCGAATGATTTTGAGATCGATCAAATCCGGAGAGAGATAGCCTAAAAAAAGTAACCGAACCAAACGGCTATGCTGTCGATCCGTTCTCCGGTTTCTTCTCGTCCCCCGGTTCAACCTTCGCAGATTCGGCCCCGCTAGACTTGCGATGTTCTTCAGCATCGTCTCCCCATTCCTTTGGAACGGCGAACGCACTAGAAGAAGACGAAGGACTCGAGCCCTTACTATTATAAGGAGGGGCACCCATCCGAACCGTCTGCTTACGGGTCATCATCGTCATCGCAGTACCAACAGCAAATACTGCAAGACCCCCGATAATCCACGGAACCGTCTGATTACGCCAAGCCCGTTGCCATGAACCCAAAGCCCGTTCAAATCGAACGTTTAGTTCATAACTTTCGAGTTCTGCACTAAGGCGTGGGTAGTCAACTCTAAATTCTGAACTAATCCGTGCTCCATAATCAGGCGCGTAATTCTGAGCAATATCGTTGAACGACCACGCAACGACTATTCCTCCGTAAACAATCAATGCACTAACGGCCGCAACTCCACCGGCCCATTTCAAACGACCTGCCCAGCCTCCACCACCGATAAGTGCAATTATGGCCAAAGGCATTAGAACCAGCACCCAAAGAACCCATCGAACATTTAGAGCCGTCCCTACATAATCTCGGATCTTGTTGAACTGTTGCAACGCCAGGGGATCAAGATTGTCAGTGATATTTTCTTCAGTAAACATCACACCATCAGTGAGTATTCTCAACGTCTGTTCCGCGTCAGCACGTGATTCACTAGTACCATCCGACATCATCTCTATCAAATCTTGATCAGTGAAACTCACACCTTTCGTAATTCGGTCACGAAGATCATCGAGAGTGTCGAGACCACCACCAACCTGTGCTTCAAGATCCGCCCGTGTATAAATCACTTCACTCGGTATTTGGTCTTCGACAAATCTTGAAACCTCTAAATCAACAATCGGACCTAAAGTAGAGAGGGTTAGATCAATAGTTGTTTGTCCACCTCCCACACAGCGAGGTAGCTGGCTACCAGCAATGTCCTGCGCCGCTCCTAAGGCGTCCAGCGGAGAAGTACAAGACGGTATCTCACTAACGGTCGCTTCAAGCTTTGTTCGCGCCAAATCTTGAAGCGCATTCGCTGCAGTGACTTTTCGATCACTAAGGTCAACGGTGTAATCAATTGAATCCGAAGCGCCAACGAGATAGTTAATCAAAACATCAATCACTCCCTCGCCCTGTTCCTTCACCCAAGCCTTGGGTGCGATTATTTCAAAGGTATCAAGCACTTCTGTTTCCGTTAGGAAAATACCAAAGCCAACATCTGTCGAATTAGCAACCGTCTGCTGGATCAATGGATCGACAACCTGAGCAAACACCAGCTTATTCAGCGTGTCTTGCTTAACCAACTTGTCTTTGAGAATCTTCCTGATTACAA
>JAPKFF010000081.1:0-10428 GCA_028821715.1 Dehalococcoidia bacterium | reverse complement strand
ACCAGACCAACGGCAGAGTTCCAGTGGTGATGAACACTGGCGCAACAGGAACCAATCTTGCCATTTACTACAGCAAGCGAGCTGAAGAACTCGGTGCAGATGCCGTAATGCTTACACCTCCGAATTCAGGAGTAGGTAGTTCCAATCCGGAAACCATTCGTCAGTATTTCAGAAAGATCACAAACGCCGTAAATGTGTCGATCGTACTCCAAGACGTCCAATTCGCCCAAGTGGCTCCCCATATGGTCGCCGAAATGGCATCGGAACTGTCTGGCATCGTCGCCTGCAAGATGGAAACTCCACCAACGGCACCACGAGTTGCAGCAACCGTCGACGCAGTTCAAGGCAAGATCAATGTGCTCGGAGGAGGCGGAGCGACCTATCTCATGGAAGAGCTTGCCCGGGGCAGTACCGGAACAATGCCGTTCAGTTCCACTCCGGCAGAGTTCGTCAAAATTCTCTCGTTGTACGGGAATGGCAATACGGCGGAGGCTTTGGAGTTATTCAATCTTCGAATCGCACCGTTGTGCCACTTGGTCAGCCAAGCACCCGAACTTGCTATCGGCTTTCACAAGCAGATTCTGAAAAAACGCGGATTGATCGAATCTAACGCCGTTCGAGAGCCCGCTGCCAACCCAGACAAACACACCCAGCGAGACATCGACGACCTATTAGAACGAGTGATCGTTTAGCAGGCATCATTTCTTGTCAGTCCAGTTCGTGCAATCGGTAGAAAAAGTGACTCGTCACCCGCCGAAGTCGAACTCTAGACCGACGCCTTGACCCTTTGCATGTTCGTAGACCAGCGCTGCACATGAAATGTCCTGCACTGCGAGACCGACGCTCTTGAACAGAGTGATCTCCTCGTTGTTCTCACGAACAGGCAGCGTGCCATTGATTACTTCGCCTATAGAACCGTGAATGTCGTCAGCCGACAGCACACCCTCTTCGATCGGAATCTGGATATCGCCAGCCTCGTTCAAACACGCCTGAACCTGATCGCAAACAATCTTCGACTTCACGACAGTTGCTGAATCAAGTTCACGAACCCCGGCAACGTGCGAGCCAATTGCATTAATATGAGTACCCGGCTTCCACCATGATCCATCGACTACAGGCTCAACCGCACTGGTTATGAGCGTGACTATGTCAGATTCGCGAACCAACCCCTCGGCACTTTCAGCTACCCGAACCTCGATGCCGATCGTAGAAGAAAATTCCTCAGCAAACGCCTGTTTGGCTGCATCGTCACTTCGTGAGTAAACGAGAATCGTGTTAAGATTGGCCGATTCTGCCAACGCAATCACCTGACTTCGAGCCATGACTCCGGTTCCAAGAACTCCAGCAACCTTCGAGTCTTTTCGGGCAAGATACTTCGTCGCAACTCCTCCGCTAGCACCAGTTCGAACACCGGTAAGCAGTCCGCCATCCATCGCAGCAACTACTACGCCAGTCTTATTGTCCTGAACTAAAATCGTGCCGATCGTAGTTGGCAATCCGAACCTGGCAGGGTTCTCTTTGTAGACCGTTACCGCTTTAATTCCAAGCGCTCCACTCGATTTCAGGTACGCCGGCATGTATGCGATCCAACCACCAACTGCGGGGTCGATCATCACCGTGCGATCCGGCATTTCCGCCGTCCCTACCGAAAACTCGCCGAACGCCGCTTCGACTACGTCGATCGCCTTTGACATTGGAAGTAGCTTTTGTACGTCGGACCGGTTGAGCAGTAATGCCAAGAGTGTTCTCCATCACTGGTCAGTTAGCTGCGCGCATCACTTCAAATGCGACGACACCGTTTGAATTACGGTCGAATTATAGCGATGCTCTCGCTCCAGTAGAGGCATTGACCTGAACTCCGTTCGAGTATCAACGCTTAACACTTAGTTCACACGTGGAACCGAATCGAATGTATCGTTGATGTAATAGAGACTGAATCGAAGCGATGGCTTATAGGACGCACGTGTGACGAAATCTAACGAAAAAGATCCCTGGATCGGCGGAGAATCCACCCCTTCTCCCGAGCTCGAAGATGAGGCGAAAGCCGTCGACGCGACTAAGCCTGAAGACGCACCCAAGGCCAACGAAATCGCTGAGACAGCCGAAGCTGTAGTCGAGCCTGAGAAGGTCGATGAACCTGCGCCAGATAGCGAAGACGCTGCTGACGAGAGTGCTCCAGAATCCGACGACCAAGAGTCAGATGAAATTTCAATAGATGGCTTCGTTCCAGCAGTTGTCCCGGAACGTGATCGCAATATCGGTGATGAGCCGTACCACGGCGGCCGAGGCCGAGGTGGATCGTCTCTTACATACGCTCGCCAGTCCGAAGCGAACTACGTTCCGGCAGAACCAAAGCTCTACGTCGCTCCCGACATGGAAGATGACGACGACGAGGGCAAATTCGGCTTCCCGGAAGTTCCAGAAAATACCCAACGGCTGTTTATCTCCATCGAGATTCCTCGCGCTGTGAAACGTGAATTAGCTGATCTGCCAAAAAGTTTCATCCCACGAGAATATGAACGTGTTCGATGGATCGGCGAAGAAGCGATGCATCTAACGCTCAAATTCTTGGGCGACGTGCCGATCGACCAGATTCCAGATATCAAAGCAGCTCTCGAGCTGTCTGCAGAATCGACCGGGCGCTTCCAGATGAAGATCGGTCGAACTGGCTGCTTCCCATCTTTCCGCGACCCACGTATTTGCTGGGTCGGGTTTAATGGCGAACTGCGACGACTTGAACAGCTCCAAGGCAGAGTCGAAGGTCGAATGGTCGAACTTGGTCTCGAACGCGACGACCGAAAATTCGCGGCTCACGTCACTATTGGTCGAACACGACCGGGTGTCCGTGGTCGGTTCGCACAAGACGTTGGAGCTTCATGGCAACACGCTCCACTGAAGTCGAGCGGCCGAGTCGTTCAGGTCACAGCAATCGCTCTATATCGCACCTACCTCGACGACAACGAAAACACCCAGTACGAACAACTAGCCAACCACGAACTAGGCTAAGTTCGCTTTCGGGTAGTGTGTGACTTATGCGAGCCCCCAAAACCGACTACTGCGCCGGAATCCGTCAGCACCTATACTTAACGCCGTTACAAGTAACGACGGAGACACAGTCGATTCCGTGCACCCCTTTCTAGCGAGCTCGGTACGGTGGAAGCGAGCATGGGTACAGAATCAACCATCACTCCCGAACTGTTCACCGAAATTTGAGGAAATCTCGAAACTAGGCTGAACCGTCCCAGCCGAACGTTACATCGGCTCAACTGAGTGTCCCAGTAAGCGATAGTGCGTCGGGAAACCAGGGTGGTACCGCGGTACCGTTTTATTTCAAAACGCCCGTCCCTGAACCATTTAGGGGCGGGCTTTGTTTTTAACTCGAATATCAACCGTCCGCATGAACAAAGCTCGGAATAATTGAGCAGAAAACATGCCTCTGGCATAAGGAAAAAAACGTGGCGAGCCACTTCGATTCGGTAGATCCAAAAGTCGACTTCGTAGCTAATGAGGAAGAAATCCTCAAATGGTGGGAAGACAACGACATCCCCGCTCGCTACCGAGCGCTGAACGTCGATAAAGAGAAGAAATTCTCGTTTATCGACGGTCCGATCACCGCAAACAACGCCATGGGCGTTCATCACGCATGGGGTCGAACGTACAAAGACTTATTCCTCAGATTCCGCAACATGCAGGGCTACAAGCAGCGTTTCCAGAACGGATTCGACGGACAGGGCCTTTGGATCGAAGTCGAAGTCGAAAAAGAGATGGGCTTCAAGTCGAAACGCGACATCGAAGCGTTCGGCGTAGGCAAATTCGTCGAAGAATGTCGCAAGCGAGTCGACCGCTTCGCCACACGTATTTCCGAGCAGTCCAAACGACTCGGCTACTTCATGGACTGGGACAATTCCTACCACACGAAGTCAGCCGAAAATAACTACACCATCTGGCACTTCCTAAAGACCTGCGCCGACAAAGGCTGGATCTACAAAGGTCGCGACGTTATGCCGTGGTGCCCACGCTGCGGCACCGGACTCTCGCAGCACGAGATCGTCACCGAGGGTTATCAGGACATCACTCACGACAGTCCATATTTGAAATTCCCTCTCATCGACGAAGGTCACGAAGGCGAAAACCTTCTCGTTTGGACCACCACGCCGTGGACTCTTGCGGCAAACGTAGCTGCTGCAGTTAATCCTGAATACACCTACGCCAAGGTCGAAGACCGCGGCTCGATCATTTACTTCTCGAAGTCTCTCATCGAATCGCTGAAGAAAGATCACGTCCTCACTGAAGACGCCAAAGTAATCGGCGAAGTGAAGGGTTCCGAACTCGTCGGTCTCAAATATCGAGGACCTTTCGACGAACTCCCTGCACAGGCAGAAACAATCGAACAGCATCGCGTTCTTGCGTGGGACGAAGTCGGCGAGGACGAAGGAACCGGAATCGTTCACACCGCTCCCGGCGCTGGTGCCGAAGACTTCAAACTCGGCAAGGAAAACGGTCTCACGCCGATCGTTCCACTCGATCAAAACGGTATCTACCTAGAAGGCTTTGGGGAATTCACCGGCAAATCTGCAGCCGATGTGAAAGACATGGTCTTCGAATCTCTCAAAGAAAAAGAGCTGCTGGTTCGTGTAAACAAATACACCCACCGCTACCCAGTCTGCTGGCGTTGCAGCACCGAACTGGTTTTCCGTTTGGTCGACGAATGGTTCATCAACATGGACGAAATTCGACCCAAGATGGAAAAAGCCACAAAAGCAATGAACTGGTACCCGGAGTTCGGTAAGGCACGTGAGCTCGACTGGCTCAAAAACATGCAGGACTGGATGATTTCCAAAAAGCGTTACTACGGTCTCGCTTTACCGATCTACGCCTGCGACTGCGGAAACTTCGATGTGATGGGTTCACAAGAAGAGCTCAAAGAACGCGCCATCGAAGGCTGGGACGAATTCGAAGCAAGTGGCGCATCGCCTCACCGACCTTGGATCGATTGCGTAAAAATCGCTTGCTCCGACTGTGGCGAAACCGTCGACCGAATCGCCGACGTTGGAAACGCCTGGCTCGACGCCGGAATCGTTCCGTTCTCGACCATCGGCTACAAGTCCGATCCTGAATACTGGAAAGAATGGTTCCCTGCCGACTGGATCTCAGAAAGCTTCCCGGGCCAGTTCCGAAACTGGTTCTACTCGCTCATCGTAATGGCAGCCGTTCTCGAAGACTCATTGCCCGCCAGGAACGTATTCGCCTACGCATTGATGCGTGACGAAAACGGCGCGGAGATGCATAAGTCGAAGGGCAACGCCATCTGGTTCGAAGAGGCAGCCGACAAGATGGGTGTCGACGTGATGCGTTGGACATACAGCCGTCACAATCCAGCTTCAAACCTCAACTTCGGCTACAAGACTGGAGACGAAGTACGACGTCAATTCGTAATCCCGCTCTGGAACATCTATTCCTTCTTCACGACCTACGCCAATCTCGACAATTGGACTCCCGATGACTGCACGATCCCTTCGTCGTTTGGATTTACTTCCGATGCCGAGAAAAATGCTTTCGAAAATTGGGAAATGTCGAACACCGAAGGATTCTCGGAGCTTGATCGCTGGATTCTCTCTGAACTAAACCAGCTCATCGCGAAGATGACTGACAATCTCGAAAACTGGCAGCTTCCATATGCTGCCGAAGCTGTCGAACAGTTCATTGAAGACCTGTCTAACTGGTACGTTCGCCGATCACGTCGACGCTTCTGGAAGACAGAAGGCGACATCGACAAGAACGCCGCCTACTCGACGCTCTACACCTGCCTAACAACGCTTTCGCGCTTGATTGCGCCAATGACGCCGTTCATTGCCGACATGTTGTACCGCAACCTAGTCGCTGATCGGGTGGCAGATGCCCCAGATTCGGTTCACCTGACTTATTGGCCAAAAGCCAACACGTCACTCATCGATGAAGATGTAATGAACCAAACAAGGCTCGCAATTCGCTTGGCTTCGCTGGGTCGTTCAGCACGTGCACAGTCACGCCTGAAAGTTCGACAGCCTCTCGCCGAGTTCGTTGCAGAAGTTCGCCACGACTGGGAGCACTTCGCTCTCGCCAAGATCGAAAACGTTCTCAAAGAAGAACTAAACGTGAAATCAGTTCGAGACGCCGCGGAAATGGGCGGGCTACTCGGATTCGAAATCAAGCCTAACCTGCGAATTCTTGGACCAAAATACGGCAAGCAAGTCGGTGAAATTAGAAACGCAATCCAAGCCGCAGATGCCAACGAAATTGCTCGTGCTTCAGAAGCCGGTGAAAAGATTTCGCTTAACGGATTCGAACTTGAATCTGACGAAGTCCTCATCGAACGTGTAGCGCTCGATAACTACGCAGTTGCGACCGACGCAGGCTACGCCGGTGCGGTTTTGACGGAGGTTTCTGAAGAACTCAAGGCTGAAGGAACCGCCCGCGAAGTGGTTCGACTAATTCAGAACTTGCGCAAAACGTCAGGTCTCGAAATCTCAGACCGAATCAACCTGTGGATTTCGTGCTCAGACGACGTGACCGGAGCTTTGATGACCCACGCTGACTACATCGCAGAAGAGACACTCGCAGAGCACCTCAATCTCGGCGCAGTTCTAAGCGACGATGCCCAAGAGGTTGCCGCCTACGACTCCATCGACCTCGACGACGGCTCAAAAGTAACGGTCAATCTAGAAAAGGCTTAGACAGCCGAAGGTTTCAACCATGAAAGCACTACTACTCTCCAAACTCGGTCCGGTCTCCAGTTTGAGCATTGGCGAAATTCCAACGCCCGAGCCCGGTCCTAACGAAATACGTGTGAAAGTTCACGCAGTAAGCCTCAACCCAGTCGACTACAAGTTGGCAGGGCGCGGAAACGACAACTGGGCGTACCCACACGTGCTCGGGCTCGACGTTGCAGGCACGGTCGATGCGATCGGTTCAGACGCTGTGCAATGGCAAACTGGCGATCGCGTTTTCTACCACGGCGATCTCAGCAAGCCCGGCGGATACGCCGAGTACGCAATCACAACCGCTCATACAACGGCAAAAATTCCCGACAACGTGTCATTTGCCGAAGCCGCAGCGATTCCATGTGCGGGACTCACAGCATACGAAGCAGTGGTGCGTCGACTCGATGTCCAACCCGAGCACACCGTCTGGATGCAGGGCGGTGCTGGTGGCGTAGGCGGCTTTGCTGTTCAAATATGCAAGAACATAGGCGCAACGGTCATCACTACCGCCTCCGGTCGAAATCACGAATTCGTGAAGTCGCTCGGTGCCGATCACGTTATCGATTACAACACCGAACACGTTGTGAACACGATCATGGCGATTACGAACGACCGAGGTGTTGATCGAGTTCTCGGGGCAGTCGACATAAACACTGCGAACGAGGGCGCTGAAGTTCTGAAGTTCAGGGGCGGAATCGCCTGTGTCGCCGGAATGCCAACGATTACCGACACCACGTTCGCTGGCGCAAAGTCTATTCACAACATCGCCTACGGTGGTGCTCACGAATCTACCAACCGTGCTGCCCAGTTTGACCTCGCAAACATGGCAACGGAAATGATCGCTCTAGTAGCCGATAAGAAGATCGATCCCATGATCAAACAGACGATCTCGATGGAAGAAATTCCAGAAGGTCTCGCCCAACTCGAAGGTCGCCACGTACAGGGAAAAATTGTCGCCGAGTTCGTCTAATTTCAGACTAACTAATTCAGATTAGCCGACAACGGGTCGGGGCATGCGATGATGGGGCATGTCTTCGACCGATTCACCGGGAATCACTGCGTCAACGCCTCGTCACAGTTTGTGGCGTGATCGACTTCTAATCTGGGTCGAATGATGATGGCCGTGCCACTCGTCGCCATTCTCATAGATGAAGGTTTCAGCGAAAGTTGCTGCATTGATCGGGGTGTCGATTGCCGGTGTCGTCGCTGGAGTGGGCGGATTACGTGTGGCATTAGCCTGCGGAAGCGTAATTTGGCTCGCGGCGAGCGCAACGTCCCTTCATCCCGCGATTCCATCAATCTGAATGATACCTGGATCGAAAATTAGCCCAGTTAACGACTAAGCCGAAACGCTATTCGCTGTCGGATGTATCCGCTTGCCTGCGCACCACAGGACCCGTATTTCGTCGTACTCCTAGATCATCATCATTGTTGGCTGGCTCCTGAGCTCCGGCTGGAACTGGATTAGGCATTCCTGGCAATGAAGCCGTTCCACGAATTCGATCCAAACTGCGTGACAGCAACCTGTTTCTCTTTTTCTGCTCAGTTTCAGCCAGATAAAACGCGTATCGGGAGGTAAACATCGCGCCCACCAACAAAATTATCGCCGATACGTAAACGAAAATCAGCAACACGATAATGGCACTGACACCGCCGTAAATGTTGTTAGCGACATTACTCATGTTCCGAAGATAGAAAACGAAAACCGCCTTAGAAATTTCAAAAGCCGCTGCTCCCGCAAGAGCGGTCGGCCAAACCTCTTTAAACCGAAGCTTCATATTCGGTAGCCACCAGTAGAGTGTCAAGAACACAGTGAACGATAGAACAAGCGGGATAAACACCGCCGATCTTTGCCACAGAACTGGATCGCTAGTGGGTGCATCAGGAAGCCATATCGCCGAAAATTGCTGAATATCCGTTATAACGGCTGAAATCAACACCGACGCAAACAACAGCGTTGCAGCCCCAAACATCAACGCTATGTCCATCAAACGTTCGGTAAAAAACGGACGAGGTTTGTTGATGCCCCAAATGACATTAATGCTTTTACGCACCGCACTAAATACTTGCTGAGATACCCAAAACAGTCCGATGATGGCTACCACACCACCAGCGGTTCGACCACCCTTGATACTCTCGAAGAAATTCTTCAGAAAGGCGTCATCAACCTCCGCAAGAACTGGAATTTGCTCTTGAAGACCCGTAATAACCTGCTCCTCGACACCTTCGATCCCAAGAACAAGAGAGAAAACAGCGATAAGCGCGAGCGAAAGCGGGAATAGCGAGAAAAACGCGTAGTACGCAATGGCCGCAGACATGTACGGTCCATTCTTTGCGAGAAACTCGTTGAAGTTGCTAGCAATGAATCTAACTATCAGTACGACGGAGTTAATCATCAGGGTAACTATTTTGCCTACGTACGAACGTTTCCTGCAATCGACGATCTAAACGGAATTAGACGATGAACGACATCGTCTTCCTAGTCGAATAGCTCGCAAATCACCCCTAACAACGACAAATTAGTCGAGTTCGCCAGCCCGGAACGCAGTGATGTAGTTCATTGCGAAATCGTCATTACCTTGCAGCAAATCCAGAGCCAACTGTGCGGGTCCTGAATCCAAATCGACGTTCATCGATCGTTTTGCGGAAGTGGTCATCGGATCGATAATTCCCGAGTCGACACCGGACTTGATAGCCAAATTCAGGAACACGTCGTTGATGAGCCGACGTTTAGGAATGCCAAATGAAACGTTGCTCATGCCACCGGCAATATGAATTTCGTTGCCGAATTCAGCTCGAATGCCTTCGATAGCCTCGAACGCATCTTTACCGTATCTCGAATCGACCGCGATTGGGAAGTAGAGCGGGTCTACAAAAATATCGGCTTTCTCCATACCCTTTGATAGTGCCATTTCGACGATCCGTCCGACGTTCTCAAGTCGTTCTGCCGCATCGGCTGGCATTCCCACTTCGTTCGACGCCATTACTACGGCTCGAGCGTTGTACTTCAGAGCCATGTCGATTGCTTCAGGACGTTCAAGTGCTATCGAATTGAGCACCGGTCGACCCTGACCACCACCGTAAGCGGCTAGACCAACTTCGATGATCTCGGAATTCGATGAATCGATGCTTGGAGGAACAGTAGATTCCGACTCAACAAACTTGATCAGCCATTCCATCGTGGCTTTCTGTTCATGCAGTCGGTATGACGACTCGTCGACATTCAGGTCGAGATAGTTCGATCCAGTTCGGGTCTGCCTATCGATTTCGTACTTGATATACGCCTTGCCTGAAGAGGCCTGGTCGGCATCTCCGTTGGCACCCATCCACATCGCAATCTGGAAGTGTTTTAGCATGCCCTGCTCGTACGGTTGCGTGGTAGTGAAGTGTTCGGGAATGTGTACGAACTTCCGCTCACCATCGAGCTTGTACTTAATGGCCTCTTTGCCATCCTCAAACACGTGACCACGTACACCACCGCGCTTCACAACGCGAGTTGCATGAATATTTTCACCGATTACGGTGAACTGATCTGGACTATCGATAACTTGAGGCATTTTGATTCACTTATGAGATCATCAGACCAGAAAAGATCCTAGCTGAATTTTCTGGACGCCTACGGTCTTGCAAACGACTTTCGATTATGCATTATCTTCGATATCAGAGGGGCTCTGTTTAGCGTTATGAT
>JAPKFF010000189.1:0-2138 GCA_028821715.1 Dehalococcoidia bacterium | reverse complement strand
CGGCATATGCGTAACGAGTTCAGACATAAACTCAACTAACGGTTTTACCCCCCCCGTAGTGGAGTTCGCAACATTGCTAAATAGCTCTCCTACCGTTGTCTCTAAAGTAATGGCGACATTGACAAGGTCTTCAGAGTTCATGCTTCGAGACCCAGATTCTACGTTCGACATCCAGGCTTGGGTTCTCTTTCGAGCCAACCGGGATGCAAGCTCAGATTGCGATAACCCTTTTCGCTTCCGCAAATCGGCCACGCGACGACCAACCGTCGAATTCAGAAATTCATCTCTTGTCGCCATTAATTCTCCTACAAAATCCCCACTCTGATGGACTGTCAGCCCATCAGACAAGTTACTTATACCGAAGCTTTGAGTACGTAGCGCTGCTAAATACCCATTTCAGCGTCGATCTCGTCCTGAAATTGCGATGCTCTACCCTCTGCCACGTCTTCTACGGTAACCGGAACACCGCTGACGCCCGACTCCATTAGCGCATAGGCGAGTGCCAGAGCATCCATACCCTCTTGCGGTCCAACTTCGGGCTGCCCACCCGATTCTGCAGCCTGAACCATGTCGAGATACTCGTATGCCAGTATCTTCGAATCGATATCGCGGAAATCCATTTCGTACGAGCTGATTCGCCGTGCACCATTCCACAATCTGGAGGTCAGGTCATCCAGTTCGAAATCAGGAACAAGGTCAAGCAGCGCGTCGCCCGTTATCTCCGATCCGTCGTTGCGAACTATACGAGGTGATTTTCCGGACCGGCTTCCAGGTCGATACATTGTCCCGGCACTCCCGGATATTGTCGAAACGCCCAGCGACTGACCGTGCGATGTGTCAGTCATTAACAGTTGACCGATCGCTCCCGACTTGAACCGAATCACACCAAAGGCAGTGTCGACGGCGGTCTGCTCCACTGTGTCGCCGGTCGAATAACCCTCTTCCTTGCGATGGTTGTACATCGCCGCCAGAACCGGCGCCACCTCGCTCATGGGTTGCAACGTACGCTGCGTCTCGTTGATCGCAGTTTCGGCGTAGACAGTGTTCACCTCCCCCATCAAGTAGAGCAGCATGTCGGCGTTGTGAACGCCAGCGTCGAGGGGCGCACCACCTGCTTGTTCTTTCTTCGCCCGCCAAGCCGTGCTGTGCATGACCGCGCCGCCAGAGCTGTGGACTCCGATATCGAGTGCGAAGTATGGCGTGCCTATAGCTCCAGCCTCGATCAGCGCCTTTGTAAGTCGGTTCATCGGATCCCGGCGAAAGTTCTCTGCGACTGCCATTACTTTGCCAGTAGAACGCGACGATTCGTACATCTGTCGACATGCCTTCAGGGTCAGGCCCATTGGCTTCTCGGTGATGACGTGCAAGCCCGCCTCCATCGCCTTAATCGCAAAACGGTGGTGCATCGGTGTGCTGGTGACTATCGCGATCCCGTCGAGATCGGCCTCTGCAATCATCTCGTCGAAGTCGGTGTAGATGTCGGGAGTCGATCCCGTGGCTTCACCGATTTCGCTTGCAACGATCGCCGCTACATCGTGATGCACGTCGCACACTGCCGACAGTGTCACCGTATCGAAATACTTTCGAAGTTCGATGTAGCCGTGGGCATGCCTGCGACCCATACCGCCACAGCCAACCAACGCAATCTTGAAGGTCATATTGATTGAATCCTCTTTGGGGTGTAATCGTTTCTCTTCCGGGCATATACCACTGCTAAAAATGGCCATTCAACTTTCAGGGATAATTAAATTCGGCGGAGCATCTGGAGGTTCGATGCCCCGCCGCTGAATCCTGACAGAACCAGCTGGTATCTACGCCATCACAACAATTGCGTCAGACGAGGGTCCCACCTGTCTCTGAGCCAGTCTCCGAGGAAATTCATTGAGAGTACGGTCAACATAATCGCAATGCCAGGGAAAACCGTCACCCACCACGCCGCGGTCGCATACTGACGACCGTCGGCCACCATGATCCCCCACGCCGGCGTGGGCGGCGGGACACCTACACCGAGAAAACTCAAAGTGGCCTCTGTGAGGATGAGCCCACCGATGCCAAAAGTGGTAATGACGACCACGGTATTTATGACGCCCGGCAGGATGTGTCTGTAGAGAATACGCGGCGTTGAAGCGCCGATGACT
>JAPKFF010000188.1:0-2144 GCA_028821715.1 Dehalococcoidia bacterium | reverse complement strand
ACTGAATTGAGCCAAAATTGTGTAGCACAGGTACAAAACAGTCCTTCAGATCAGGTTTTCGAATCAGAACGCCACGAGATGATGGCAGCAGTAGGTCACGAGAGTCATATTCCGTTTCCTCCCGTTCCGGCGGATTTGACTCGACTCCATCGATTAGTCCGGGTAAGGAAAGTTACAACCGTTGAATTATCAGACGTGCACACGTTCGAGTTCAGAGAGCTTCCGTTAGGACCGTTTAGCCGACCGCAGATCGAGTTTTACCTAGAAGTGGAGTAGCTTGACGGGTTGGAATAGCTTTTGAATCGGGGTTATTCCGTCCAGAGCTGTTCGTACATTTTCAGATATTCGCCAATGACACGTCGGTGATCGAACTCGTCAATTGCTCGATCTAGTGAGGCTTGACCGTAACGTTCTGCCTTTGCAGGATCGTCAGCCAGTTCTTCAACAGCCAAGGCAAGTGCGTTTGAATCTCGCGTTGGAATCAGAGTGCCATTTACACCGTTACCGATTGCTTCTCGGACTCCCGGCATGTCAGTCCCGATTAACGGTAGACCGGTGGCCGCGGCTTCTAGAAGTGTGCGAGGTAGCCCTTCGCGATAGAACGTAGGGGTTGTGACCGTGTTGGCTATCGCCATGACGTCTGGCACGTCTTCGCGCCGACCTGTGAATACAACGTCGCCTTCGGATTTCCACTGGGTGAGAGTGGCTTCAGATACGGATCTCTTGTTACCGGGATCGGGTGCGCCGACCATGACGAAAACGATGTCTTTGCGTCGTGATTTGATTTGGCGCGCTGCTTCGACGAACTCGGTTAGCCCTTTGTCGAGCTGAAGACGACCGACAAATAGGGCAACGAACGCATCGGGTGCGATTCCGAGCGATCGTCTGATTTCTAAGGCATCTTCAGAGTTACGAGTGTTCGGTTTGTATTCTGATACATCGACACCTGATCCCCCCGGAATCATCTTGCCTTTCACTGAAGATAACCCGTTTTTCGCCTTAAGCAATTCCATATCGTCTGGGTTTTGAAATGCGATTTCGCTGGCGAGTCGATTTGAGAACGAGTACATGCCCAAGTTCATTCGTCGGGCTAGTTTTGAGCCGAGACCTTGCCGTTCAACAAATGTGTAGCCGAGACCGGTGACTGTTGAAACTGTTACCGGGACGCCGGCTAATTTGGCCGCGATTGGGGCGTAGATATTTGGCTTCGTGTGAAAGTTCTGAACAATATCGGGATTTATGCGTCTCAGGATTCTGGTCAATCCGAGAACAGAACCGATCTCGCTGAGGGGATTTCTACCGCTTCTGCTCAATTTCCATTCGACGTACTCGGCTCCGCCTTCGGAGATCAGCTCATTCCAGGCTCCGCTAGCTACGACTGCGTAGACCTTGTAGCCGTTCTCTCGAAGTAGGCGGACCCAGGGCATGCGAAGTCGGTAGAAGATCTCGTTTTGGTTAACCACGAGAGCTATCGACTTGGGTTTTGTGTTGGAGTAATCGCTTGGCAAGGTAAAACTGAATCGAAACTAGATTTTTCGCACGAGACCGATTGGCGATTGTTTGCTTTGTCCAATGATCACTGGATCGGTTTTCCAGATGCGCGCTGCATCGTAAAGGGCATCATTGCTCACGTCGTCGGAAACGAGAATTCCTGACCGCTTTATCGATGGCCAGGCTGTGGTGTATTCACTGAGTTGGTTGGAATAGGAATGGCGCGAGTCGTGTTGGAACATATCGATTTGGCCAAGTTCATTCAATGCTCGAGGTAGAAGGCGGTTTGATGGACCTGTTCTGAGGTCCCAGAGGTGTCGTAACTCAGCAGGGACTAGGTATCCGACATCGGGCAGCAGTTCGGTGTTGGGCGTCGGTAGGTCGATGCTGACTAAACGGCCAGTGCCGTTTTCTTCCATTGCTTTGAGTATCGTCCATGAACTAACACCTGCACCGACGCCTGTTTCGACGACCGTCGCAGGCTTCAAGATTTTCATTAGAACGTAGGTGGTTGCTGCAAGTTCAGAAGTTGCCGACCACTGGATCGTCATTCCGGGGTCTTTGTTTTCAGATACGAGGAAATCAGGCAGGTTTTTTAGTTGCTCGTCTACAGCTGATTTTTCGATATTCAGTGCGCTTGCAATTCCTTCTGA
>JAPKFF010000080.1:0-10493 GCA_028821715.1 Dehalococcoidia bacterium | reverse complement strand
AAAAAAGAAACTTAAGAGGCGCTTCGGCTGCGCCGACGTCGGATAACGGCACGCTTGATAAAGTAGTCGTTCTCTTGATCCAACATTCGTCGAAGAGCGTCATCAGATAGATTCTTCAGGTAGATCACACTCGCCCAAGCTATCGTTAGGCCCGACTGAATTTCGTCGAGTGTCATCGCCTTGTTCGTGTTCGCAAGCAAAAGCTTGAACACCGCCTCAGTGATAGGTGTACCCGGCAGAAGGAAGTCTGGCTCCTTTGAGCAGATGTTCGACATCACCTTCATGTACTCAGCAGGTGGGCCGAAGCCACCAGCAATCTTGCCATCGTCCATAACGGCTTTACCGCTCTTCGAAAGCCTTGAGTAGATAGCAAATTCAAATGATCGGCCTGAAGTCTCGAAAGCCTTCGTGTCGATCTGGTATCTTGGCTCTTCCTGTGGCTCCGGTTCTGGAGTTACTTCAGGTGTCTGCTCTGTTTGTTCTGTCTGGTTAGTCATGTCTTAATTGTGCGTGAAACGGCGCGTGAACGCACGGTCAAAAATGTTTAGAAAATATCGTCTGGCCAGTCGAGCATTTCGACTTTCGTAATTTCGCCTGCATCAATCATACCAATGTCATCGGGGCAGATGGCTAATCCATTTGCAAGTGACATAGAACTCAGTACGCCTGAACTCTGATTTCCTGTTGATCTGGCCCTATAAACACCCGAAACGTCACGATATACGTGAACTCTAGCGTACACGCGACGACCATCGTGATTTCGAATCGGATCGTCCATTATCGCCTCGACACTAGGCTTTTCGGCCTCGGGCTTGCCCATCATGAGTCGAATTGCCGATCGTCCGAACTGCTCGAACGCTACCATCGCACTTACCGGATTACCCGGAAGACCCAAATGAGGAACCTTCGTTCCGTCCTTGCGATCGAGAACTCCAAATGCCAAAGGCTTTGCCGGGCGCATTCGTACCGACCACAAAGCTATCTCGCCTTTTGAAGAAAGCACATCTTTCACAACGTCGTAATCGCCCTTCGAAACACCGGCGGAAGTCACGACCAAGTCGGCGTCCAATGCTTCTTCAAGAGCAGCCTCAAGTGATTCGATGGTGTCCTTAGCAATACCCAAGATATTCGGCACGCCACCGTATCGTTTAACCATAGCGGCGATGCTGAAAGCGTTCGAGTTAAATATTTTGCCGTGTTCTGGTTCATCACCAGGCTGAAGAAGCTCATCTCCGGTCGAAACAATCGCTACTACCGGCCGACGTATCGCCTTCACAGTCGAGTGCCCTAGAGAAGCGATCACACCAATCTCTCCTGATCGCAAAATTTGGCCGCACTCTAACACCGTTTCACCAGATTCTATATCTTCGCCGGCGCCTCTCACATTATCGTATGGCTCAGATTGAAGATGAATCCCAATCGCCTCGGATGAACCACCTGAAGCTCGACGCTCTAGCTCGTCAGTGTCTTCGAACGGAACCACGGCGTCTGCGTTATCCGGCACCGGAGCACCGGTCATGATCCTGATAGCTGTTCCTTGCCTAAGCGGGCGTAGTGGAAGCTGTCCAGCCGCCACTACGCCCGTGACAACCAGTTCGACCGGAGTCTCCACAGAAGCACCTCGGGTATCGGCGGCCAAAACCGCGTAGCCGTCCATAGCCGAATTGGCCAACGGCGGAATGTCGAAAGATGCGATCATGTCCTCCGCCAGAACCTGACCCAGCGAATCGACTAATTTGGTTGATTTAACCGGCAACACTTCGAAGTACGACAGTATCCGCTCACGAGCCTCTTCAACGCTAAGCATCTCCGCATCGTAGTGGTGGCGATGAGGTCGATCGTGGTGTTCGTGAGGTTTTTTCGCCAAAACTAAGCTCGCAACTCCGCACCAAGTTCTTTAGAGAGTTGTTTCAATATCTGCTGTTCAATCTTGCCGATTTGATCGGCAGTAAGAGTTTTGTTTGAAGACTGATAAACGAGTCGAACTGCAACAGCAATCTTGCCATCGGCTACAGCCTTGCCTTCAAACACATCGAATACTGTGGCGGAAGTGACGATTCGGTTTCGGTTGGCGATCTCGACGATTTGACCGGCCGTTACACCAGTATCGACGATCAACGACAGGTCCCGGTGAGAAGCGGGAAGCCGTATGAACTCATCGAACTTACCTGAATCTTTACCCTTTGGAATTTCTAATACTTTCAAAATCTCAGCGAGATCGAGTTCGAACATAGAGACCGACTCAATTTCGGCATCGAATTTCGAAAATACTTCAGAGGCAACTTCACCGACAACACCGATTACAGCATGGTTGTCAGCAGCCACTTTGATGACAGCCGTTCTACCCGCAGCGAAAGTAGCGTCTTCGGCAGGTTCGAAAGTAGCTTGGATTCCAAGATTTTCCAGAACAGCTTCAGCGGCGCCTTTGGCATCGTAGAAATCTGAAGGTACAGTCGAAGCGTCCCAATGCAGTTCATTTCGTGGACCCGCAAATGCACCCACAGCCATCTGTCGTTCTTCTGGAAGTCCTTCACCATAGTCCAGGAATACGCGACCTGTCTCGAACATTGCGATCGGGCCTCGCCAAGTTCGTGAGTTGCGAGCCACAGTATCGAGAATCGCTTCTCGGAGAGTTCGACGCATCACTGCGTAGTCGGCAGTAATCGGATTGCGCAACTTGATAGCTGAAGCAGTGTCGGCAGGAATCCCAACACGATCTTCACCCTCACTTGTTGTAGCGGCATAAGAGATAATTTCCCGCATGCCTGCCTGAGCCAGAGCATCGGTTACCTGAGTTCGCAGATCCATTTCGGGCTGCGGCTGCCACTGAGGCGGGCGACCGCCCAGAGTGGTCGTAGGAATATTGTCGTATCCAATGATTCGGGCGATCTCTTCTATAAGATCTTCAGGAATTGAAATATCTGGACGCCAGTATGGAATTCCAACATCCCATCCGTCAGCATCTCCTTCAGTAGTGAAACCAAGATTGCCTAGCGTCGATTCAACCTCCGAATTGTCAAAATCAACTCCGATCACTCGTTTGATGTGTGCGCTATCAAGACGCACCTGCTCCTGCTCTTTGCCCTTGCTCGGATACTCATCGATGATCCCTGAAGCGACAGTTCCGCCAGCGATCTTCTGAATCAGATTGGTAGCCCGACGAAGCCCAACTTCACTTAGGCCAGTGCGCAAACTCTTTTCGAATCGCAGCGTCGCCTGACTTGAGAGTTCAAGTGATCGAGCTGTTCGTCGGTTGTTCACGCCTTCAAATGTGGCTGACTCAAGAATCACGCTAGTCGTCGAATCTGAAATCTCAGAATTCGCCCCGCCCATGACACCCGCAAGACCGATTCCTCGTTCAGGATCGGAAATAATAAGCATCTCAGTGTCGAGCTTGCGTTCCTGATCATCGAGCGTAGTCAGCTTTTCGCCCAATTTTGCTCGCCGAACAATTATTTTGTGATCAATGACCTTGTCGTAATCGAACGCATGCAACGGCTGACCGAGTTCAAACATAACGAAGTTCGTGATGTCAACCAAGTTATTGATCGGTCGCTCGCCAATTGCAATAAGTCGATCCTGCAACCACTTTGGTGAAGGACCAATCTTCACGTCCTGAATAACCGTCGCTGTGTAGCGTAAGCACAAATCAGGATCAGAAATTTCGACTGAAGCCAGCGTATTCACATCAGGCCCGGTCGATTCATACTCAGTGTCAGGCTGCTTTAGCGGCTTACCAGTAATTGCAGATACATCTCGAGCTACACCAACCACACCAAGGCAGTCGGGACGGTTCGGGGTTAGCTCGAAGTCGATAACCGACTCGCCAAGAACCTCTCCGATTAGCGTACCGATCTTAAGATCGTCGTCCAATACAAGAATTCCGTCGTGATCGTCTCCAATACCGAGCTCACGTACCGAGCAAACCATACCTTCAGACACGACTCCACGAATTTTCGATCGCTTAAGCTTCTTAGTCTTGCCGGGCTGATCTGCATACGCGTCGTGAAGCACTGCACCGATAGAGGCGTATGCGATCTTCTGGCCTTCAGCCACGTTAGGAGCACCACACACAACCTCGGCTTCGCCATCGCCATGATCGACTGTTACGAGCCTCAATCGGTCGGCATCGGGGTGTTGAGCGATATTTTTGACCTGCCCAACTACAACGTTTTCGATCCAACCAGTGCGTTGAATACCTTGAACTTCGTTACCAGCCATCGTAAGACGATGCGCCAGATCATCGAGCTTCATCTCGATGTCTACGTACTCTTTCAGCCAGGAAACAGGGACCTTCATGCGTTTTTCTCAGTTACTTATCGAATTACAAATGGATTGAAATGTGACGAATCACTTTGGTGGAGTCGGCGTGTTCGCCGCTCTTAAAACTGAGTCAGGAATCTCAGGTCGTTCGAGAAGAAGTGCCGAATGTCGGTAATTTCATTCCGCAGCATCGAGATACGTTCTGGTCCCATTCCAAAGGCGAAGCCGGTGTACTTGGTCGAGTCGTAGCCCGCATTTTCCAAAACTTTAGGGTGAACCATTCCAGCGCCCAAAATTTCTATCCAGTTGCCGTTCCATTCGATCGACATATCTACGCCCGGTTCAACGAACGGGAAGAAGTCGCAACGGAATCTGACTTTTCGTTGTGGTCCAAAAATTCGACGCGCGAATTCGTAAAGCGTTCCTTTAAGGTCAGCAAACGTAATACCTTCATCAACCGCCAAACCTTCAACTTGGTTGAAGTGCCACTCGTGCGTAGCGTCAGTAGATTCATATCGGTAGCACTTGCCTGGAACCACGACTCGAATCGGAGGATCGTTAGCCTCCATCGTTCGAGCCTGCATGGGCGATGTGTGTGTTCGTAGCAGAACGTCATTATGGGTATCAGAATCTACCCAAATAGTGTCCCACTGATCTCGGGCGGGGTGATTGGCTGGAATGTTGAGCATGTCGAAGTTGTACTTCTCAAGCTCAACCTCAGGACCTTCTATTGTTTGGAATCCCATCTCGTTAAACGCCTGAGTAATCTCGCGTATCATCTGTGTCGAAGGATGCAGACCGCCCAAAGCCGGTCGTCGACCTGGCAACGTGATATCGATCGACCCTAGAGGTGCTTGAGAAGATTTCGACTGGTTAGCGCGTTCTTCGTAAAGCGCCTCAAGCTCACAGCGAAGACTGTTCGCCGCCGCACCGAACACTTTACGTTGTTCGATATCCAGCGATCCGAGCCCACGTAGCAGTCCTGTCAGCCGACCTTTTCGCCCAAGAAAGCAGACTCGCCACGCTTCGAGTTGTTCGATAGATTCAGAGGAATCTAAGGCAGTAATAGCGACAGTTTTCAGTTCCTCGACCGACTCACCGGCCTGAGTTGCTTGAACACCTTGATCTTTTGGCAACGACACTTACCTGACATAAATACTTGTGAACCGAAGACGAACTAATGATGAAGTAGCCTGTCGACGGATGTTTCTGACTCGAAATTATATTCGATTATGAGCGCGCCGTTCACTCTTATCCTAATCTCAATAAATACTGGGAAACAGTCAAATCAACTTCAAGTAGCGATATTTGATTAAATCTACGTGTGATTTCCACAATTCGCATAAATGACACATTAGATACATGTTTACAGCTATTTATAACGAATTACGTAACAATCCCCGCCTGCACCGTTACGATTACATCATATGCACCTAGTGAAGTGAACGGCGGTAACAGCCACCATACTAAGACTTGCCCTTCTGAACTAGCGACAAGTTCAAAAAGTTGTAGTAGGGTCGACCAACGATCGATGATCAGCCGCAGTACGTACGATACGTACATCGAGATGCGGTACAACCAATATCGAAATAACGAAGGGTCCCCTATGGAAGCCTACTGCATGAAGTGTAAGACGAAGCGTGAGATGCAGAACTCAGAGCAGATCACAATGAAGAACGGTCGCCCTGCATCTCAGGGTACCTGCCCGGTTTGCAGCACCAAGATGTTCAAGATCGGTAAAGCTTCGTAGGCTTTCTGTTATTGAATGAATTGACCCGTGCTTTGGCACGGGTCTTTTTTTGCCAAAATTCCAGCACCTTTTCGTTTAATACTCGTCAACCGATAGTAAGATTCGGTTTCGCACGCCACTACCCTGCAAGAAACAAATCATATGCAAACAGTTCCATTCGGAAAAACAGGATTCAACGTCAGTCGCTTAGGCGTCGGTTTATCAGAGATTGGATCACAGCTTTCTATCTCCGATCAAGATCAAGCCAACGCTATGATGAACACCGCTCTCGATAGCGGTATCAACTTTCTCGACACCTCAGCGTGCTACGGCATATCTGAAATGATGGTCGGCAATGGCGTGGCAGATCGACGCGACGAATATTTCCTAGCTACTAAGGCTGGGCACGTAGCTCTTGGAGCAGACGGTGATGAGTGGACTTACAAAGTAGTTTCTGAATCGATCGACCGCAGCCTGCGTCTTCTTAAGACCGATCATGTCGATCTGGTTCAACTTCACTCCTGCGAAACTGATGTATTAGAACGTGGCGATGTAATTCGTGCGCTCCAGAAAGCTCAGGATGCCGGAAAGACTCGGTTCTTCGGCTACTCGGGCGACAACGATGCCGCTCATTGGGCAGTCGATTCAGGATTGTTCGCTACTCTCCAAACCAGTTACAACCTTGTCGAGCAGCGAGCGCGAACATCAGGCCTGTTGGAAAAAGCAACAGCGCAGGGCATGGGCACGATCATCAAACGGCCTATCGCCGGTGGCGTATGGGGCAAGTCACGCCCAGAAGCAGGAATCGATGACGCAGGTCGATACAACACTCCTTATCTACTACGTGCCAAAGAGATACGATCACTCGGCCTAATCGAAAATGAGCCGGAAGACGGAATTCTCACGTCGCTTGGCTACACGCTCGGTGATCCGAACGCCAACGTGGCGATTGTTGGAACTACTAATCCATCTCACATGGCTACCAACATCAAGCAGATCGATAACGATCTACCGATTCCGGCGTCAGTGATTGAAGAGCTAAAGTCAAGATTCGAGAAGCTCGACAATGATTGGGCACAACGCACATAAGAAAAGCCAAAGGCTCGTTTTATATTCGCCGTCTCCAGCGATGACCAATCATTCAGTTAGAAAGTTCGTTGACAACAGATGAAGATATCCCGCATCGAAGTCCGATACGTTGAAGCCGAACTCGATCAACCATTCGGCTGGTCGCAACGCTGGACCAACACTCGCAGCGTTGTCGTCCTCAAATTATTCACCGATGACGGTGTGGTTGGCTGGGGAGAAACGTACGGCTCTTCAGAAACAGTAGCGGCGATCGCTTCTATCTCACAATTGGCGATTGGGGAAAACCCGGAAAATATCTCACAGATCTGGCACAAGATCCACCGAGCCACGTTCCAAAGCCACATGTACACCGGCGTAGCGGTAATGGCAGCAAGTGCAATAGATACAGCGCTGCACGACGTCGTCGGCAAAACGACAGGCAGAGCCGTTGCTGAAGTGATGGGCGGAAGGCTGCACGATTCGATAGCGGTCTACGCAACCGGTCTTTACTACGTCGATAACTACGCGCTGCCTCCTCATCTTGAAGAAGCCGCTGGATACGTCGAGCAAGGCTTCACAGGAATGAAAATGAAGGTCGGTGCGCTGTCTCTAAAGGAAGATGCCGAACGAGTCAGAGCAACACGTGAGGCAATCGGTCCGGATGTACGCCTGATGTTCGATGCAAACGAATCGTACGATCCGTCGAGCGCACTAACCTTCGCCAACATGGTTGCCGATCAAGACATCACTTGGTTCGAGGAGCCGTGCGCATCACGTGATTTCGTTGCCAATAATATGGTGCAAGAAAAGTCACCAATTCCTATTTCAGGCGGCGAAAGTCTGTCGACTCGCTGGGAGTTCGCTCCTCGACTCGCCGAGCGGACGTTCGACATCATCCAACCCGACATTTGCGGAGTTGGTGGTCCTTCGGAAATGCACCGAGTCGGACTCATGGCACAGGCGTTCGGCATTAAATTCAATCCACATTTTTGGGGTACCGGTATCAGCTTCGCGGCGGCTCTACATTCACTGGCGCTTCAGCCAATCGGGCAGATCGGGCAAACAAACATCCCGTACCAGAACGAATCAGTGCTGGAGTTCGATCAAACGCCTCATCCAGTTCGAGAAAATCTAACGACTCCGTTCTTCACTCAATCGAACAGCCGAGTCGAAGTGCCAGCAGCACCCGGACTAGGTATCGAAATCGACGAAAACGTCCTCGAACGCTTCACAAAGGGTGATGCACTAATCGTCGATACCACCGTAGATTCGCAACCGTTCTTTTAATAAACTCTCTAAAACAGC
Organism: Dehalococcoidia bacterium; assembly: GCA_028821715.1. Taxonomy (GTDB): domain Bacteria; phylum Chloroflexota; class Dehalococcoidia; order Lucifugimonadales; family Lucifugimonadaceae; genus Lucifugimonas. Next base: position 2,128 of record JAPKFF010000080.1, on the reverse strand, counting down.
CCCCCTTCCTTGGGGAAGGGGTTAGGGGAAGGGCAGATGCTCTGGCGACAAAGTCACGACAGTGACGCCCGGAGCTAAAGACATATGAAAATCACCGACGTAACCGTGACGCTATTCAAGTGGAAAGGCATCCCGACTACCCACTACAGTCCGCTGTCGGGCAAAATCGGCGGCGAATCCGATCTTGGGCTGGTGAACATTTCCACCGACGAAGGCATTGAAGGTCACGCGTTTCTTGGAAGCGCTAGTCAACCAGCGAGCCTCGACGTTCAGTCGCTTATCAAATACCTAAAGCCCGTTTTGGTTGGCCAAAATCCTCTCGACCGTGAGCGTCTATGGCAGCTACTAAGTCAACTCACTCGCAAAGCGGGAATCAGAGTCATGGGTGCATGTGACATCGCCCTATGGGATATCGCTGGCAAGGCAGCCAATATGCCAATCCACCAGCTTCTAGGGACGTACCGAACAACCGTGAAGGCATACGCCTCATCGACCGTCTATCAAGAGCCTGAAGTGTACGCAGAGGAAGCTGCGCAGATGAAGAGCGAAGGCTGGACTGCATACAAAATCCACCCGCCGACCAATCCCGAACTCGATATTGAATGCTGCATTCAAATTCGCGAAGCGGTCGGCGATCATCACACCCTTATGCTCGATTCGCTATGGGCTTACGACTATCCGCAGGCTCTTCGAGTCGGAAGAGCAATCCAGGAACTCGACTACTACTGGTACGAAGACCCGCTCGCCGATGATGATATCTACAACTACACCAAGCTGAAGCAGTTGCTGCACATTCCGTTGATGGCGACCGAATATTCGCCTGGAAGTTTCACCGCTTACGCACCGTGGTTAGTCGAAAAGGCTACCGACTACCTAAGAGGCGATGTAGCGATCAAGGGCGGTATTACAGCGCTTATGAAAACCGCTCACCTCGCAGAGGCTTTTCATATGAACTACGAGGTTCATCACGGTGGTAACTCATTGAATAACGTAGCCAATCTTCACACAATAATGGCAATGAAGAACTGCGAATTCTTCGAAGTATTGTTACCTTCGGGGGCACAAAAATACGGTCTCGAAACCGACATAGAAGTCGATTCTGACGGCAATGTTCACGCATTTAATAAACCTGGACTCGGCGCCGACATCGATTTCGCACTTATCGAAAGTAACAAGATCGCCATCGTCTCCTAATCGCCAACAATATGACCTCACCCGAAACAACAGATCAGACAACGAACCACTCGAAAGACGCACTCAGTCTGCCGAACGCCAGAAGCTATCAGCGCGTGAAACTAACGATGTCGATCGTATCGATGGCATTAAACGTGGTGATACCGCTAGTTTTCTTGCTTTCAGGCGGATCCGAAGCCATCCGCAACTTAGCCGAAGGCTGGACCTCGTCCTCAGCGCTAGTAGTTGTGCTGTTTTTGTTGGTTACTGGTGTTGGTTTTCAAATAATCGAATTCCCGCTCGAGATGTACTCGGGGTTCATCGTAGAAAAGCAATTCGGTCTAGGCAAAGTTTCCATTGGTAGATGGATTTATGACTGGCTCAAAGGAACGCTGCTGCAGTCATTACTCCTTGTTGGTCTAATATCCGGCATGTACTGGTTGTTACGATCTCAACCCGATACATGGTGGCTGTGGGCAGCGATCGGGGCGACGATTCTAGTCATCATCCTTATGGCTCTGGTTCCAGTACTCCTAATGCCGCTATTCTACAAATTCGAGCCAATTCCAGAAGGTGAACTCAAAGGCCGTTTATTCGACCTTGCTGATCAAATTGGCACTCACGTTCAAGGCATCTACGTTTGGCATCTTGGCGACAAAACGTCTAAAGCCAACGCTGCCGTAACTGGCTGGGGACGAACACGGCGCATCATCATCTCCGACACGCTAATCGAATCGAACTCCATCGAAGAGATCGAAGTCGTGATGGCCCATGAGCTTGGCCATCACGTTCGATGGGACGTTTGGAAGATGCTTGCCGTATCGACAGCTCTAATATTTATTAGTTTCTTCGTCATCGATCTAGCTCTTGCAGCTTGGATCGATTCGCTCGGACTTCGCAGCATAGACGATATCGCCGGGCTCCCGCTCGTTCTTATCGTCGGAGCAGGCGTCTC
>JAPKFF010000079.1:0-10647 GCA_028821715.1 Dehalococcoidia bacterium | reverse complement strand
GCGATGGTCACGTTTTGGTTGTCGATAGCAATCGGCATCGCCTTCAGGTCTTCGACGTTGTGACGTCTGACTGATCTTTCCGGCTCCAAACAACGGGCAAAATATTCTGGTTAGTCGGGCACAACTTCTCTATGCCTGTTGAAATTGAAATTCATCCCGTGGCACTTATTGATGCGATGAAAGTTGCGCAGATTGGTGCTAGGGATTTTCCGACTGAAGGATGGTATTCACCTAACTCCAGTGACAAAAAGATGGCGTTAAATCTGAACAGGCGTGCCGCCGTCGACGTGGATGATTTGGCTTGTGATGAAACGGGATTCTCCAGAAACCAGAAACAGAACCAGATTTGCCACATCTATTGGGTATCCCGGACCATCGATCATCTGCATTAACTCGAACATTCCTTCGAACGCGTGGTGTCCGCCATCAACATCGGTGATCGTCCCGCGAGTGGCACCAGGAGTCATAATTTGGCCGGGGCGGACGCCGTTCACTCTAATTCCGACTCCGCCGCCGATTCCCGCCATATAGCGAGTCATGGCATCGACACCGGCTTTAGCTGCCCAGTAGGAAGATGAAGTGGAACCGAATTTTTCATGCATTTTCGGGCTGGTACCACGAGTTGCAGCCACGGACGACATGTTCACGATAGCCCCACCGCCTGCTAAGACCATATGCGGCCATACGGCCTGACTCATATAGAGCGTGCCGTTTAGGTTCGTATTAATCACCCGAGTGAACTCTTCGCTAGATTCATTCGGGAAGTTCTCTCGTCCGCCACCGCCAGCGTTGTTGAAGAGAACGTTGATTTCGCCATACACATCCGCTGCCTGCTCGACAGCTGTGTTCACCATCGATTCGTCTCCGACGTCACATGCGATGAATGTTGCCTCACCACCCGTACTTCGGATAGCAGCTTCGACAGATTTACCTTGGTCTTGCCGGCGCGCCATAATGATGACTTTGGCACCTTCTTGCGCGAATAGCTGTGCCGTGCCCTCGCCGATACCGCTATTGCCGCCGGTAACTATCGCTACCTTGCCGTTGAGTCGATTCGCCATCTTCGATGCCCCCCATGGTTAATTCGGTCTGCCGTCTAACATCGATATTCTAGGCTGATCCGTCAACTGATGAGTTGATTAAACTAGAAACTATCAATCAGACCAGAACTTCCCAACGGTTGCTGCAATTCATCACAAGGCGAATGATTCCAGAAACTTTGGGTTCCAGGGTATCGACGGCATCATTCATGTTCGGATGGGTTATTCAATTCGCTTGTCGACGGCCCATGTAGCCGCTCAACCAGCGAACCTGGTCCCGTCGTTGTAACTGTCTAGTTTCTAGGTGCTGATAGCGCAATTTAGAATCGGATTTGTGCGTAATTAACGATCGGAGTTTTTCTTTACCCATCGCAGTAATGTCGATAGGTGTAGGATCAACCAATTGAAATCTGTTGTGAGCCTGATCTCATCGAGTCGACCATTTTTCTTGACGGAGTTGGACAAAGTGTCTGATTGAGCCGAATCACCAACCGGACTAGCTAACTTCGATTGCGGTTACGTGGGGTGCGTGGATGCGGAGTGACGCTGTGAGGAATTGGGTCACCATTTCGAGTGAAGGCACGCACTCGGGGCATTCTTCGTTCACGCCGGGGATGTACTCGATTTTCAAAATTTCATTATCAAGCATCGGCGTTCCGAGTGTTCCACCTTCGGAAGAGACCATCGTTTGGATTTGTTCAAGTACGAAATCCACCTTGGCGTCTGATGTGCTTTCAACCATGTGCTTAAAGTCTTTCGGGTTGCCTGCGAACTATTTAACGACATTCTACAACTGTTAGTTGGGCTTCAGATCAGCGAGTGCTTTATCGATCGTCGGTATATCAAATCCTGATAGTTGCTGATCGCCGATAATGGTAACCGGTGTCGAATCGAATCCTAGCGCAATCAATTCTGCACGCCCTTCGAGATCGGTCGAAACGTTTTTCACAATGAACTCAACTCCACGGAGTGAAAGGTACCCTTTCACCATTTCGCACGAGCCTCAGTTATTTGATGAGTAGACGATGATTTGCGACATGATAGGAAATGTTCAGTGTTGGCTATCGAACGCCATCTTGCGGAGCGTAACCAAGTACTTTCTTTGTGTGGGCGTTATCCCGGAAGAGCTTTCTGTTGTCGGATGTCGCCCAGAAAATATCGAATTTTAAATCGACAGGAGCTTCGATAATTTTCACTGTGAGTTGCTGGATATCTCGGTAACTTGACCAGTTCGCTTGGGCTCGACCGGGTCCCGCTTTGTCGATCGGACCGCAACTGCTAATGCGCAGATTAATGACTGAAAGATCTGAGGTCAACGCGTAGTAACGACCTAGGTCCTCACCAAACAACTTGGTCACGCCGTAAAGGCTTACCGGCTTCGGCTCGGAAAACTCATTCACCATCTCCCATGAATCGGGTATTTCAACATCTTCGGTTGAAACTAGAGATTTATACGGTTCTTCGAGTTCGTAGCCGTTCGATGTGGCACCTGAGCTTGTGAGAATTACTCTTGCAACGCCAGTCTGTTTCGCCATTTCTAGTACGTTATACGCACCGATGATGTTGTTTTTCAACATCGAATCCCAGCCGGCGTTCATCCCAGCTTCACTGCTCAGTCCGCCATCAGCCGCCAAGTTCAAAACAACGTCGATTCCCTCGAAAGCCGGTCGGAGTGATTCAAAATCAGCTATGTCGGCTTTGAACACGCGCTCTGGCGGTAATCCGTCGACGCCACTTCTCGATAGAGCACTGATCGTATATCGCTCTTCAAGGGCAGGGCGTAGTGCTTGTCCAACGATACCGTTCAGGCCGGTTACGAGCAGATTAATTTTGTCTGGCAATGTGGAATGCTCCGCTGGAGTATGCGATTAATGAAAGTGAACTGATTGATCAGACCAAGATTATTACCCAAATAGCTGCTGCTAATACAAGCGAAACCAAAACTGCGGCCGATCCGTAATCTTTGGCAGTCTTGGATAGCTCGTGTAGTTCAGGCCCGATTCGATCAATAGCGGCCTCAATAGCTGAATTGACGAGTTCGATTATTACGACGATTGCGAGCGATCCAATTAGCAGTGCCCGTTCGACCCTGATGTCGGTGAGTAGGAATGCAGCAATCGAGCCGACAATTAACAGAACGACTTCCTGTTGGAATGCCCGTTCGGACCGCAAAGCATACGATAGCCCGTTAAGTGAGTTGCTGAACGCTCTTATGAGCATCATTGGATTGAGAAGTTGAAATAGTTGCATGGATGTTTTGATCGAACAATGATTGAGCCTGCGCAAGGCTATCAACAGAAAGCGGAATTACGAGACTCGATTTCTAATCCATCGGGCCAATCCAGCCGGTTACACCGCCGTCTGCGAGTAGTTCACTTCCGGTCACGTATTTGGATTCATCAGATGCCAAGAACAGAATAGGACCTGCGATATCAGACGCATCGGCAACTCGTCCGAGTGGCACTCGCTTGGCGAGTCGCTCGCTCCATTCATCGTCGAATGCGTTCGCAGTGAACGGCGTTAACGTCCAGCCCGGAAGTACTGTGTTCACTCTTATGTTGTCAGCCCCGTATTGAACCGCTGCTGATCTTGCAAAGTGGGTCATGCCCGCCCTCGAAGTGGCGTACGCATTCGCCCCATCACGTACCACTCTGGCCATCATCGACGAGATTAGAACGATTGAACCACCACGACTACTCCTCATGGGCTCGATTACTGCACGGGTGCCAAGAAACATGCCGAGATTTGTAACGTCCATTACTCGTCGCCAAGTATCGACTTCCGTGCTGTCGATGGTTTTCCCTCTATCTGGAATACCGGCTGCCATAATCATGATGTCGAGTCGACCGTGTAAGCCAACTGTTTTGTCGACAGCCACCACCCAATCATCCTCGTTAGTAACGTCCATATGAACGTAATCAGCAGTTAGCCCCGCCGATTTCATCTTCTGGACCGACCGTGTTCCTGCCTCATCGTCGATGTCACCGATCACCACTTTGCCGCCGTCGCGAGCGATCTTTAGCGCCGATAGCCCAGCGAATCCAAGAAGGCGATCTTCATCGGCGTTGGCACCACCAACGACTAGTGCGACTTTTCCTTCGAATCGATTGCTCATAGTGAATCTCAGATTGGTGGGTGAAGATTGTGGAAGTCGGTCGCACGTTCGAATGCATCGCCTGCACCAATTAATAGCGGTTCCGAGAGATGATGGCCTGAGAACTGTAGTGAAACTGGCATGCCGGTGTGATCAAGACCACATGGCAGGGCGATAGTTGGCAACCCTGAGAAATCGAACGGCACAGTGAATCTGCTGTCCCACGGCTTTCGGTCGGTGGGTATTGGGCCATACAGACCTTCAGGTGAAACCGGGTACGACGCTTTTGCGTTCGAGGGCCCCGCGAGAACATCGATGTCACGCATAGTATTTCTCAGCTCGCCGTTCATTTTCAATCGTAAATTGTGAGCGTTCGCGTACTCTGTGGCAGTGTGAGCCGTGCCGTTTTCGAGCCATTGTCGGAAAAACGGACCGTATTCGTCGGCACGAGACGGATAAGTATCAGCGTGTGCCGCGGCAGCTTCTGTTGAGCAGATGATTGGCCAAGCTGCCATTGCCTCTCGCATGATCTTAGGCATCTGAACAGCGACGATTTCAGCGCCAAGCGATTCCATGATCTTAACGCCATCGAATACTGCTTGAGCGAACGACGACTCCATGTCTTCAGTCGCATATGCTTCGTCCCAGCCGATCTTTAACCCCTTCACGCCTTTGCCGACTTCCGACAGCATATTCGGTACTTCGTGAGGAAGTGACGTTGGGTCGTTTGGATCGAATCCTGAGATCGCCTGAAGCATGATTCCTGCGTCGGCCGCCGAGCGAGTGAGTGGGCCAACGTGATCGAGCGATTCAGCAAGATTCATGACCCCGTGGCGAGATACGCGTCCCCACGTCGGTTTAAGTCCGACCGTCCCGCAAACCGCAGCCGGAAACCTGATCGACCCGCCGGTATCACTACCGAGCGTTCCATAAGCCAGCCCTGCCGCAGTTGCTGATCCGGAGCCACTTGAAGAAGCGCCAGCCCAGTGAGATTTCCGCCAAGGGTTTTCCGGAACGTTGAGCTTTGGGTTGTAGCCGCCCATCGCTCCTTCGGTCATGTTGAGTTTGCCAAGCAAAACCGCACCCGCTTCACGAAGATTCGTGACCACGGTCGAATCTTCCACAGGAATGTTGTCAGCGAAAACCGCCGAACCGCCCATCGTTCTAATACCAGCCGTGTCATACAAATCTTTGACAGCGATCGGAATGCCGTGAAGCTTGCCTCGATACTTACCGTTGGTTATCTCTTTTTGAGCTAGTTCGGCTTGTTCTATGGCCAGTTCGCTGGTGACGGCAGCGTACGACTTAAGAGTGCCGTCTAGTGCTTCGATACGGTCGAGTTGCGACCGGGTTAGATCAACAGGAGATAGTTCACCAGATTCGATAAGTGGGGCAAGTTCGGAAATCGTTTTGTAGTGCATTTGTGTCGGATCTTAGTCCGTATAGCGGAAATAGTTTTTTACGTGGTGTCGATACACCCCTAGACCGGAGGAGTAGGAATATCTCGACGAGGACCGAGTCGGGCAGGAATAACAGGACCGCCGTGATTGTGTCGGCTGATGGTATTCAATTTAGGGCGGAGCGTGAATCCCGGATTCTCCCAGTCTTCAACTTCGCACCGTTCAGACCACTCGTTGTAGAACCGGATCATTGCACTAGCGCGTTCTTTTTCACCGTTGATCAGATCGTTTAGTTCAGTTCGGTCCGCGGTGATGTTGTAGAGCTCCCAAACTGCTTTCGAGTCTGGATCTGACGGATCACCTATCTCGCTTACCAGCTTCCAGTCACCGATACGGACAGCCCTGTTGCCTTCATGCTCCCAAGCGATTGGCTGATCTCGCTTCCAATCTTGCCCCCTCAAAACATTAGCGAACGACTCGCCTTCTGCCGGTTTAATATCCTTGCCTTTAAACGTAGTCGGGTAGTTCGCCCCAGCGATGTCGAGCAAAGTGGCGTTGATATCTATGATGTGGGCAGGATTATTGAAAATCGCTCCTTTGTCGGCTACGCCATCGGGCCAGCTAATGATGAACGGCGTCGAAATTCCGCCTTCATGGGTGAAGTGCTTAAACAAGCGAAAGGGCGTGTTGTTCACGTTTGCCCATGAGATATCAACGCTCGCAAACGTGTCTGCTGGTCCCGGTTCAATCGACGGCGAGTTGCCAGTTCGCACAACGCGCCCATCGACGGTCGGGTAGTTGTAGCGAGAAGGGTCGGGCAATGGCGTGTCTTCTGCCAGCAGTTCAGCGCAGCCTCCATTATCGGCGAGGAAAACTACGACAGTGTTGTCTGCCTCACCCGACTCTTCGATTTTTGCCATGAGTTGCCCGATCCCACGATCAACCTGCTCGACCTGCGCGGCATATACCGCCATTTGGACATCTCGCCATTCCTTGTCAGGCGCTTCGTCCCAAGCAAGGACTCCGCCGTCCCGAGGCGATAGTGTCCAATCAGGATCAACAACGCCGAGACCTCGCTGTGATTCGTGTCGGTTTAGGCGGGTTTCATCCCATCCTTTTAGGTACTTACCGCGATACTTTTCGATATCTTCTGGTAAAGCGTGGAGCGGCCAATGTGGAGCTGTGAACGCCATGTACAGAAAGAACGGTTCGTCTCGATGCACAGCATCATCGACAAACTGTGTCGCCTTCGAAGCGATAGCGTCAGTGAAATGGTAGTCGGTTGTCTCGACGCTGATACGGGTGGTGTCGTCCATCAGCATGTTCGGGTTGTAGTAGCTGCCGCCACCCGAGAGAATGCCGTAAAAACGATCGAATCCACGTCCTTTGGGCGAAGGGTATCCGAGCATGTCGGGATGCCAACCGTCGGGCAGATTTCCTTGTTCGCCACCGACGTGCCACTTGCCTGCCATCAGCGTTCGATAGCCGGCAGTTTTTAGAACCTCGGCAATTGTCACGCAGTTGTCGTTCAGGTAGCCCTGATACGCCGGGACACCCAAATTATTGATCATGTGCCCAATGCCTGCCTGTTGCGGATTCAGTCCCGTCAACAAAGCCGCACGTGAAGGACAACATCGCGCCGAGTTGTACATCTGGGTGAACCGAACACCTTGACCTGCCAACTTGTCGAGATTTGGAGTGCGAATCTCCGATCCAAAACTGCCCAGATCAGACCAGCCCAGATCATCGGCCATTATTAGGACGATGTTCGGCTTCTTCTGTTGTGTTGTGTTGTTGTTTGTCTTTGGCGAAGACTGAGTCATTTGTGTATTAGATCCTTGCTCACAGCGTATTCTGGCAGCATGTTGGTCGAACATTCGGAACTTTACTCTTGCCCGAGGTTGCCTGAGCGGGAATACACCGATTCCTGTGCTAAGTTCAGTCGATCAAAAATAGCGGCAAGCGCTGATTAATAGATGTGGGTAAAAGGTAAAAATTTGGCTCAGCAGTTTGATTGCATAGTGATTGGTGTCGGAGGAATGGGCAGTTCGGCTGTTCATAATCTAGCGAAACGCGGCCAAAAGGTTCTCGGACTAGAGAAGTTCGATATTCCTCACTCTGAAGGATCTTCTCATGGCGTAAACCGGATCATCCGACTCGCCTACTACGAAAACCCGTCGTACGTGCCTTTGTTGAGGCGAGCGTACGAGATGTGGTCTGAGATCGAGACGATTGCTGGCGAGCAACTGCTATACAAAATCGGCTCGATCGACACTGCGCCTTCAGGACACGAAGTTTTTGAAGGATCGCTCGAATCATGCTTGCTTCATGATATTCCGCACGAAGTGCTGAATTACAATCAGATCAACGATCGATTCCCTGGCTACGAAATGCCGCAGGGTCAGATGGGTTTGTATCAAGCCGACGGAGGATTCGTTCTCTCCGAACGATCGATAGTTGCTTATGTGAACGCCGCCGTAGCTGAAGGTGCTGAAATCCATGCTCGTGAATCTGTAATCAAATGGGAACCTGAAGGCAGTGGGGTTCGCGTATTCACCGATAGAGCGGAATATACCGCAGATCGACTCGTAATTACCGCTGGTGCTTGGGCCGCTGGAATGGTTCCTTCTCTTGAAGAAGTTGCCGTTCCCGAACGGCAGGTGCTTGCTTGGCTTCAGCCTACTGAACCGTCGCTATTTGCCCCTGAGAACTTTCCCGTATTCAACGCTTACTTCGAAGAAGGGCGTTACTACGGCTTTCCTGTGTTTGGGATTCCGGGATTCAAGATAGGTCGGTATCACCATCTCGAAGAGGTGACTGATCCTGATCACATGGAGAGAGAAGTAACACAGGAAGATGAAGACATTTTGCGAGCTGCAGCGTCGCGCTACTTCCCTAAAGCTAACGGAACGCTGATGACGCTAAAAACTTGTATGTTCACCAACACGCCAGATGAGCACTTCATTATCGACAAAATGCCCGGAATGCCGCAAGTTACGGTAGCGGCTGGCTTCTCAGGTCACGGATTCAAATTCGCAAGTGTTGTAGGCGAGATCGTTGGTGATCTCGTGATCGCAGGCGAAACAACTCACGATATCGATCTACTGAAGATCGACAGGTTTTAGGCGGACAAACCATCTCTGCACGCAACTATTTCCAAGGCACCTCGAGGAGTTCTTCACCCCAGTTAACCGGACCGTCGAACACGCTCTTCACTGTCGACTGTTCCTTAAGGTTGCATGCCGTACTTTCGGTAGTACTCGATCGACTTGGCAAGATCGTTAACACTAATGTCGGTGTGATCGACACCGAGAAATTTCATCAGGAGTTCCATTCATTCTTGAAGTTCGAAATCAAGGGGGGGAGTCTATGCATATGTTTCAGAATTCGCCATCGGTGTTATCCTGCCGCCGAACAGCAATCTCACTTCTTAGTGAGCAAAATCTCTGGGGAGGTCTCGAACAATGCATCTACTTGAAGTCAACAATCCGGTAGCAATACAGCGCGGTGTTCTCAACGCGGTTAGTGCTAGTAATCGACCGACGAGCCTTGATGACAAAACAGTTGGACTGATCTGGAGTGGCACCCACGGCGGCGATATCGCTCTGAAACGGGCAGGCGAGATGCTGCAAGAGCGCTTCGAAAACGTCAACGTGAATTTCTACACAGGCGGGAACTATCCGACTCCACCTGCGATCGTGCAGCAAGCAGGCGAGGAGTGTGACGTCATCATTGGCGCCACAGCCGACTGAGGAACTTGTGCGTCGTGGATGGTCCACGACATGATTGTGATTGAAAAGATGGGTAAGCCCGGTGTTGCCATAGTTTCTGGCCGCTTCGAGAGTGACGCAGTTGCGAGTTCTCGTGCGTTTGGAATGCCTGACTTGCAGTGGATTGTCGTTCCACATATCTACAGGAACCTTGATCCTGAAACCTGCCGAACCCAAACCGAAGATGCAATCGACGATCTAATCGGCAGCCTTACTTCATCCATTGATGCCCGAGAGAACGCTGAATCGACCGACACCCGTCGTTATGAAGGCGAAGATCGTCACGACTCGATATTGAAGATGAATCAGGAATTCATCAATGAAGATCTCGGCGATGGCCTTTTCTTGCATCCGGCAACGAAAGAAGCTGTCGACGAAATGCTCGCCGGCACACATTTGCAACCACAGCATGTTGTGTGCGATATGCCACCCGGTTTTGGTGTCGCGACTGTCGAGAAAATCGCTATCAACACTGTCATGGCTGGTGCTAAGCCAGAACACCTACCGGTTGTAATAGCAGCGGTAAAGGCGTTGTCTAATCTCGGCGGGCAGGGTGGAAAGTCGTTGTTGATGTCGACAAGTCCTCAGGCCCCACTATTGATCGTCAATGGGCCGCTCACGAAACGGCTTGGGCTCAATCCGGGGAGTGCACTGGGGCCCGGACGAGACAACCAAGTCAACACGCTAATAGGACGTGCGTTCGCTTTGTGCTTCCGCAACATCGGACATTGGTATTTGAACAAGATGGATATGGATACGATCGGAACCTCTCGAAAGTTCATACAGTGCATTGCGGAGAATGAAGATGCTAGTCCTTGGGATGCATTCCACGTGGATCAAGGTTTTGCTGCGAACGAGAGCACTGTCAGTGTTTTCGTTACCGATGGCGAACTGGATGTACAAGATCAAGGGAATCACACGGCTGAAGGACTGCTGAAGAACCTTGCGTATGGTTCCACCTTCGGGACTATGAATCTTCAGAGTGCCCGCAGTGGCCAAGAACGCCTAATACTGATGCCTCCGGACGTTGCTCGACCTGTCGGCTCCCAAGGTTTTTCGAAGCAAGAGGCAAAAGAGTTCATTCACAAACATGCAAACGCCAGCGTTGGGAAGCTGATGCAGTACATGCCACTTGAGGGCGAAGCAAGAGTTCACAATCACTGGAAATGGTTAGAGAATCTAACAGAAGATCAACTCCTGGAAATCACTGTACCGATCATGAACGATGCGAACGACTGCTACATCCTTGTCGTTGGTGCCGATAGAGCCAAGACTGGGGTGTTCCCATCGGGACCGGCTCCAGTCACAGAAGGAATCGATCAGTACATGGCCTGAAACGGTTG
>JAPKFF010000078.1:0-10670 GCA_028821715.1 Dehalococcoidia bacterium | reverse complement strand
TGATCGTACAGACTTCACTCCGGTAGCCGGTCCACCGCCGTTTCCAATTATCTTTGAAGGCAAGTTCACTGTAGATGGTGAGCCGGGGCCTGCTGACTCAACGATCTACGCTGAGTTCATTCACGGTGGTTCGCCAATCTCGACTACATATGAAGGCGAGTACGTCCAAGTAATTTTGGGACCAGTGAGTGAATCGGATATCGAACACGGTGTGATCAGCTTCTACTTGGGTACTCGCGCTGGCGATCACGTGAAAGCCGAAGAAACGTGGGAATGGAACACGGTTGGCAGCCTAACAAATCAGGTTTTCGACCTAACCTTCTCCCGAAATCCCATAGAGTAATTCGCTACCTAACGGTCTCGACCAAATAAACGGCAAAAGGGATAATTCGTATGATTCGATCGCTCGACGGCAAAACTCCTGTGATTCACTCCACCGCTTTCGTATCCGAAACCGCCTACTTGGTTGGGGATGTAGAAATCGGTCCACGATCGAGCATCTGGCCAGGCGTAGTTATTCGAGCAGATTCTGGCAAGATCAAGATCGGCTCAGGAACGAATATTCAAGACAACTCTGTGTTGCATGCCGATCACGATGCTGAAATTGGCGACGACGTAACCATCGGGCACGGAGTCATCTGTCACGCCGGTAAGATCGGAAACGGCAGCCTACTTGGAAATAATTGCACTCTGAACGACGGTGTAGTTATTGGTGCTAACTCACTCGTTGCCGCAGGAAGCGTGCTCAACGAAAACAAAGTGTACGAAGACAACGCACTAATTCGTGGAACGCCTGGCAAAGCCCTCGGCATGGTCAAAGAGCGACACACGGAACTGATGAAGCGGGCTGCTGCGTCGTACGTGAATCGAATTCAGCGATACACCGATGCGGGGCTTGGCCATATAGGGCAAGCGGTTACGTAGAGTTTCACTTCTTTGCTCGTGCTCAAACGCCCTACATGCGATCTGGTGAGCTCATACCCATCAGAGTCAGTGTTCGGCTAAGCGCAACCTTGGCTGCTTCGACCAACTGCAAACGAGCCCGAGAAATCTCAAGATCGCTCTTTTCTGACGAAACCACACGGCAATCTTCGTAGAATCTCTGGAGAGATCGTGATAACTCCATCGCGTAGTGCGGCAGGTGGTGTGGTTCGTTTCTCTCAGCAGAGCGTTCGACGATGGCTGGTAGTTCGATGATCTTTCTGATCAGTTCGAGCTCACGGTCGTGGACTAGTAGTGATAGATCGGCTATTTCGTAAGTGATCTCACGCTCGGCGGCGGTTCTCAAGATGGAAGCCATTCGAGCGTGACCGTACTGAACGTAGTAAACCGGGTTCTCGGAAGATTGCGTCTTGGCTAGCCCGAGGTCGAACTCCATGTGCGATTCGGGTGACCTGCTCAGGAACGTGAATCGGCAGGCGTCGGCACCTACTTCTTCAAGAAGTTCTTCGATAGTAACCATCACGTTATTTCTCTTGCTGAACTTGAGCGATTCACCTTCGTTTTTGAAATTGACGATCTGGTTCAGGATGATTGTCAGGCGGTCTGGATCAAGTCCGAACGCCTTCAAAATCGCATGCATCCGAGGGACGTGGCCATGATGGTCGGCGCCCCATACATTAATAACTCGATCAAATCTTCGTTCTAGGAATTTTTCATGGTGATAGGCGATATCGGTTCCGAAGTAGGTTGGCCCGCCCTCTCCACTTCGAATGACGACAGTGTCTTCATCGAGCCCTAGTTTTGTCGCAGCGAACCACTTTGCACCGTCTCGTTCAACAATTAGATCGGCGTCTTCTAAGAAATTAATCACTTCGTCGAATCTACCAGTCGACAGTAGCGTGCTTTCGTGGAGCCACTGGTCGTACGAAACACCGAGCAGCTCCAACACTCCACGAATTTGCTCAAGCGTTCGCTTCAACGATTCAGGGGCAAGTTCGGCAATTGCTTCAGATTTTTCTTTAGAAACAGCGCCATCACCAAGGTCTTTGAGCAGATCGGCAGCTAGGTCTTGTAGATACTCTCCCGGGTATGCAGGGTCAGGGAGAGGGACATCGTGCCCAGCCGCCTGCATGTATCGAGCGTAGAGCGTGTCGTAGAACACCCGCATCTGGTTACCGGCATCGTTAACGTAGTACTCGCGCTGAACGTCGTATCCGGATGCTTCTAGGACGTTCGCGAGGCTGCTACCGATGACTGCGCCACGGGCGTGTCCAACGTGGAGTGGTCCTGTGGGATTTACGCTTACAAATTCAACCTGCACGCTTTTGCCTGCACCGACATCAACAGAACCAAAAGTGTCACCGGCTGAACGAACTGTGTCGACCTGCGACTGTAGCCATTCCGTCGACAAAGTGAAGTTCACGAATCCCGGAGCAGCGTGTGTTACAGCACCGACCATGTGGTGCTCAGGAATCGCAGCGGCAATCGCTTCAGCGATTTGCATTGGTGCCATGCGCATTGTTCGTGCGAGGGCTAGCGGGAGGCTCGTGCTGAAATCACCATGTTCGGCAAGCGTTGGCCGTTCGATCTTTATTTCGACGTCTCCACCGGCTGGCAATGAGCCAGAAGATTGGGTCGAATCGAGAGCTTCTGAAACGAGTTTTGCGAGTTTGTCGGTGATTTGCATAGACCGTCCAGACTAGCACGATACAGCTATTGCGGGTCTATACTGCCGTGCAACTGAAAAAATTGATTTGAAAGTCCTGAAAATGAAACAGTCCGTTGACCCGCAACATTTCTCTGACCGTGCCCAAGAACACGAACTTGTGATTTCAGCAGAAGACGCTGGGAACATTGGCAGAGTTGGAGTGGACGTTGCTAGTACTTATTCAGCCATTCGCAAAATCGACACAACAGGCTATGAGCCGGTTGCTATATTCGTTCCGACTCCTTCGAAGCGGAAAGGTGACTAGGATTGGCAGGACAAGAGTCGGATCTGACTTATAAATCCCTCGCCGAGCTGGCTCCACTGTTAGCCAGAGGCGAACTTTCGCCTCTGGATCTGGTTCAGGCGTCGCTTGATCGAATCTCAAAGCTAGATTCTTCGCTGAATGCGTTTCTTGATGTTTGGGAAGAAGAATCATTGTCGACTGCGAGCATAGCGGAGAAGGATATCGCTGCCGGGGGATATCTTGGACCACTGCATGGAATTCCGGTTGGGCTCAAAGATCTAATCGATGTTGAAGGCACTCCGACCACAGGTGGATCGAAAGTTCACGCCGAGAACATAGCTAGCTCTGACGCCACGGTCACTACTAAGCTCAAAGCTGCCGGGGCGATTCTTATCGGCAAGCTGAATCTCGTCGAGTTCGCGTTTGGCACTACCGGGGTTAACCCAACTACGGGCGATGTAAAGAATCCTTGGGACAAAACCCGAATAACTGCCGGTTCAAGCTCGGGATCGGGTGCGGCGGTAGCTTCTGGGATGATTCCTGCTGCTCTAGGAACCGATACTGGCGGATCGGTTCGTATGCCGGCGGCGCTGTGTGGAATAGCCGGACTAAAACCGACGTACGGTCGGGTTTCGAGAGCCGGGGTACTCGATCTTTCGTGGAGCATGGATCATGTTGGCCCAATGGCTCGTACGACTGAAGACTGTGCGCTGATGATGAGCGTTCTATCCGGGCATGATCCACGCGATGCGGCATCTTCTTTGAATCTGGTTCCAGATTTCACTTCAGAAATTGCCAGAGGGCTAGGCGGACTCAAAATCGGAATACCAAGCCACTATTTCTTCGATGAGTTTGTCGATTCTGAAGTACTAGCGTCCGTACGCTCAGCGATCAATCTGATTGAGGCAAACGGGGCAGAGATCATCGAGCTTTCGATGCCTTGGGTTGGAAAAGGACGGGCAATCAACTTCGGGATAATCCTGCCTGAAGCAGTTTCGATCCACGAGAAGATGATTTCTGAACACTCCGATCTGTACACCCCAGGAGTGCGCTCACGAATTCAATCTGGATTCAACGTTGCCGCCATCGACTATGTTCGTGCTCAGCGAGCCCGGCAGTGGTTCAACCACCAGATGGCAGAATCGATGAGTAACGTAGACGTGCTCATCACCCCAACCGTGCCTATTCAGGCTCCTACGATTGTAGATTGCACTCCGTCGCCCGGAAATCCCGGTGCAGGAAGTGAGCTTGCGATGTTTACAGGGGTGTTTGACGTAACTGGGCAACCCTCACACTCAGTACCGTGTGGCTTCACCTCAGATGGAACGCCTATTGGCATGATGATTACAGGTCACCCGTTCGACGAACCAATGGTTCTGCGAGTAGGTCACGCGTTCGAACAACTTACTAATTGGCATCAACGGCCACCGACGGACATTCCTGCACCAAATTGACTTCCGGATACACACCACGCTCGAAGAGAAACCTAGATCGTCGCATTAAACGCAAGACGACGTTAACTCAACGCGGATTCGCATGTATAGCGCTCGATCGCCCGAAGGACGGCGTGAACGTCGGGCATACGTTGCGGGCAGCTCTAGGCTTTACTGCTCGAATGGTGATACTTGGAAATAAAGACGAATCCATCAATGTGAGGAAGCTTTCGACCGATCCCGGCAGGGCGTATCGACATATTCCAGTGCTAGAAGTCCCCGATATTTTTGACGCTTTGCCACAAGATTGCGTACCTGTAGCAGTGGAACTCACCGACGATGCTGTGGATCTGACAACGTTCGCTCATCCTGAACGCGCCTGCTACATATTTGGGCCTGAGAATGGTTCAGTGAGTCCGGAAATTCTCGCTAAGTGCGCTCACGTCGTGAAGATCCCTACCTTGATGTCACTGAATCTAGGCATGACTGTGAATATCGTCATGTACGACCGTTTGGCGAAGATGACGAGGAAAAACAATTCATGAGTTCGCCTGAGGCAGAGACGTCCGTTCCTGAAAGTAAGCCCCTAAAGAAAAAACGGTTTTACGGATGGAACATTGTCATCGCCTCAGCGCTGACCAACGGATTCGGTGGATCGGTTCACTGGCAGGGCTTCACGGTATTTTTCATACCGATCTCGCAAAGCCTCGGGCTTTCTACCGCCCAAATGTCTATGCCGTTCGCTTTTGCTCGGGTTGAGAACGGTCTTGTAGGTCCGTTAACCGGTTGGTTACTCGATAAATATGGTGTGCGTAGTTTAATGATTTTCGGCACTCTTGCCACTGGGATCGGCTACATTCTGCTATCGCAAATGAGCACATTTTTCTCGTTTTTACTGGTCTACGTGTTTGTCGTTTCGTTGGGATCATCGACAAGTTTCATGCAGGCATCGACCACTGCGCTGAACACCTGGTTTTCGCGTAGGCGTGGGCTAGTGTTGTCGATCAACAGTGCCGCTTTCCGACTTGGCGGAGCTTTCATGGTGCCGCTGTTATCTGTAGGGGTTCTTAGATGGGGTTGGGAGACAACTGCGATCTGGGTTGGCGTTGGGATGATTGTATTCATAGCGCCGCTGGGAATTATATACAAACGATCACCCGAAGGCATCGGAGTCGGTCCCGATGGCGACCCACTGAAAGTAGTTGCCGACTCGAATGCAAATGGCGATGTTGGTCAGGTGAATACAGGCGATATTCCCGAGACAGAGGACGACTGGACCGCCAAGGACGCTATTCGGACTCGTGCGTTCTGGACACTAGCACTAGGAACGGTTCTCAGGATGTCGGTTCACGGTACGATCTTTGTTCACTTCATACCGATCATGGTCTGGAAGGGTGAATCTCAGCAAATGAGTGCGAACCTGCTGGGTCTGATGGCACTTGTTTCCGTACCGCTGATTCTGTTATTCGGTTGGCTGAGCGATCGTATGGGGCGACAAAAAATGCTCGCTGGTTGCTACATATCAGCGGCTAGTGCACTTGCATTGTTGAACGTTGTCGAAGGAACCTGGCCGATCTTTGTTGCACTGCTGCTGTTCACAGGCACTGAAATCGGCTCCGGGCTCAACTGGGCAATGGTTGGAGACCTCTTTGGTCGCAGGCGATTTGCAACGATCAGGGGACTGCTATCACCGATCTATAACGTCGCATTGTTCACGATGCCGGTCGCCGCTGGGTGGGTGAAGGATGAAACCGGGTCATATGAGATCGTGTTGTGGACCGGGTCAGGTCTGCTTGTCGCAGCTTCGATGGTGTTCTTAACTATTCAGAAACCTGTTCACACGGAGTCTGTTACCTGAAGATCCTGCAAGCGGCCATTGGTAATTCGGATTTAAACATAAAAAGATCCACAAATATTTGTGGATCTTTTTATGTTTAAATCTATGGTCGGGGCGACAGGATTTGAACCTGTGACCTCTGCACCCCCAGTGCAACGCGCTACCGAGCTGCGCCACGCCCCGATGATCCAAAGATAACATTGAGGTGTACCGAATGGTCTTGGTTATAGGTCAATCTGTTCGGTGAAGTGGGAGGTAATCAGGACTATCTAATTGCTATAATTTGGCAGTTGTGCAGAGGATTGATGAAGTCAGCAACGGTATGACTCACTATTTTGCACGGGATACCGATGGCTAACAACGAATCCACAACCTCGAACATGCGAACTCTTTTGGGCGATGCCGAAGAGTTGAGTTCGCGCGTTGAGCAGATCGTGAGGCGACTTTGACCTTGCTGAACTCCAACGTAACGTCGATTCATTAGAAAAACAGACTATAGAAACTGGCTTCTGGGATAACTCCGACGCCGCTCAAACAGTAATGCGTAAACTTGCCGCTGTTCGTGGCGAGCTTGAAACTTGGACTAATCTTTCGCGTGAAGTTGCAAGCACTGTTGAACTGTTTGCACTCGCTGTTGAAGAAGGCGACGACGTTCTTGGCGCACAGCTCGCAACAGATCTTAAGAAGTACTCGAAGTCTGTCGAGTCTCTCGAATTCGAACTACAACTCAGCGGTGTTAATGACGCTCGTCCCGCATTTCTTACAGTGACTCAGGGCGCAGGCGGTATCGACGCTCAAGACTGGGCTGAAATGCTCCTGCGAATGTATACCCGCTGGGCCGAGCGACGAGGTTTCCATGCCGAGGTCGTAGACCTTACTCCGGGTGACGAAGCGGGAATAAAGAGCGGCACGATAAAAGTCGACGCAAAATACGCTTACGGATATCTGCGATCAGAGGTCGGTGTACATCGGCTCGTTAGGCTTTCCCCATTTGATGCTGACCGCAGGCGGCACACGAGCTTTGCTCGGGTCGAGCTCCTGCCCGAGGCAGACGACTCGGAAGAAGTGAAGATCAATACAGACGATCTTCGAGTCGATGTGTTCCGCGCAAGCGGCAACGGCGGTCAGAACGTCCAAAAGAACTCAACGGCGATAAGGCTTACCCACCTGCCGACCAAACTCGTTGTCGCCGTCCAAAACGAACGATCTCAAGCTCAGAACCGTGAAATTGCAATGCGAATTATGCTTTCACGACTCGTAGACTTGGACACGAAATCAAAAGCGGAAGAACGAGCCAAACTCAAGGGTGAACATGTTTCTGCCGAGTTTGGCAGACAGGTTCGTAGCTATGTCCAACATCCGTATCAGATGGTCAAAGATCACCGAACGGATTTTCAAACTGGTGACGCCCAATCGGTGCTCGATGGCGATCTCGACGATCTCTTGAAATCGTATTTGAGCTCTAAAATGGAGTCGGCGTCAGCTTCTGCGGAGTCTGGATCATGAATATATGACGATTTCGACGTCTAAATAAACCTAACGTGAAAGATATGCATCTGATGCTTCACACCAGAAACCAGCAGTGCACAAATTACGTAACTAACACTTAACTATAAATACCTCTTACGATTATCAGACGATATCGTCGGACAGAGAAACTAATTTGAATTCAGGATCTAGATTGATGCGAAGAACGATTATTGGCATGGCTCTCGGCCTTGTCCTGATAACTGCAATTGCTTGCAGCGGCGATTCTGATTCTCCAGCAGAATCGAACGCACCACCAACCTCGGCACCGCCAGCGGCGCGTGCCACTCAACCAGCGATTGCACCAGATTTGCAGGATTCCTCTGACACAGAGGATGTAGCCGGTGGTGACGATCCTAAACAGGGCGGTGTGTTCAACACCCTCTGGAGCGATCCTCCAACGCTGGATCCGCATCTGGTAACAGACGGAACATCGTACGGAATTGTGATCGAAATTTACTCAGGCCTTGTTCGATTGGGCGCAAACCCGTCGAACCCGTTCGAGCCTGACCTCGCTGAGTCGTGGTCGGTGCTAGAAGACGGAACCGTATACGAGTTCAAACTCCGAAACGGCCTAGTGTTCTCGAACGGTGACCCTGTTACCGCTCAGGACTTCAAATGGTCGTTCGAGCGCGCTGCTCACCCCGACACGGCATCGACAGTTGCCGAAGAGTTCTTGGGTGACATCGTTGGTATCCAAGACATCGTGGATGGCAACGCAACGACTGCCGAAGGAATTGAAGTGGTTGACGAGCGAACGCTCAGAATCACTATCGACAGTCCTAAGGCGTACTTCATCGCCAAACTTACGTACCCAACGGCGTTCGTTCTGAACAAGAACAACGTCGAAACACTGGGTCGAAGCTGGGTCGATGAGCCCGTCAGTACAGGTCCGTTCACTCTCAAGGAATACCGAATCGGTCAGCGTATTCGGCTCGCCCGAAACGATAACTTCTGGGATCGAGCGGCCTACCTCGATGAGGTTGTATTCAACCTCGCCGGTGGTGTCGCGATGGCAATGTACGAGAACGACGAAATCGACGTTACTGGCGTTGGTCTTGCCGACCTTGAACGTGTGCAGGACCCAACTGAAGAATTGAATAAAGATCTCGTTGAAGTTCCGCCAAACTTTGCAGTTTCATATGTTGGATTCAACATCAATGAAGCTCCGTTTGACGATGAAAACTTCCGTCAAGCGCTTAATCACTCAGTCGATAAACAGTTGATTGCCGACCAAGTGTTCTCGAATCTCGTGAAGCCTGCGTACGGAATTATTCCTCCTGGATTCCCCGGATTCTCTGCAGAGATCACAGGACTCGAATTCGACCCTGAACTCGCTCAGGATCTGCTAAACCAGTCGGCATACGCCGACCTTAGCACCCGACCTCGAATTGTACTTACAGTTCCGGGAACCGGTGGATCGCCTGGTCTAACTACCGAAGTTGTTGCCGACATGTGGCGACAGAACCTCGGCATCGAGATCGAGATTCAGCAGGTTGAATGGGCAACATACATACAGGATCTTCACCGAGGCCGCTTGCAGGCATGGAGCGGCTTGTCTTGGCAGGCTGACTACCCAGACCCACAAACGTTCATCGACGTCCTTTTCCGATCGAATAGTGCAATCAACTACGGTGGTTACGCTAACTCGCAAGTCGACGAATATGTCGTGGCTGCACAGACCGAACAGGATGCCACCAAGCGAGTCGAGTTTTACAATGACGCTGAACAGATCATCGTATCTGAGGCTGCATGGCTCCCACTTTGGTGGGGAGTCGACTCGAAGGCGCTTGTGAAGCCTTGGGTTCAGGACTATCAATTCTCGTCACTGACGATTGCGAAGTTCAAGGACGTTTGGCTCGATAAGTAGGGCTGACACTCAGTTAGAAACAAGATTGCCCCGGTAAAACATGACATAGGTAATATGTCGTGACTTGGCTGAACAGACGAGTTCCGGGGCAATTATTTATCATCGACCGATCGATATTTGATCGAACCAACTACCGCTCGTAACAACGAAGGACTGTAACCGCACATGCTGGCATACATCGTCCGACGTTTGCTATGGACTCCCGTTTTACTGGCTCTAGCGGCGTTCTTTGTGTTCGTGATGGGCACGTTTGCTCCGGGCGATCCGGCTGAGCTTCGACTCGGCAACAGAGCAACGCCCGAAAGCATCGAACGAGAGCGTGAACGACTCGGACTAAACGATCCGATTCCAGTTCGCTATGTTCGATATGTTGCCAATGTGCTCAAAGGCGATTTTGGCGATAGCTACCACTATCAAGGTCGCCCTGTACTCGAGATCATTGCGCCTCGCCTTTGGGTTTCGGTTCAGCTAAATATTGCTGCTTTAATCGTCGCGATATTCATCGGGTTACCTCTTGGTTTCTATGCTGCCAAAAAGCAGGGGACAGGTCGAGATCCAGCCATCGTTATATCGATGCTGATTCTCTACGCGATGCCAGTATTTTTCACCGCTCCGTTCTTAATTCTTTTCTTCGCAGTGAAACTTCACTGGGTTCCGGCAGCCGGTTGGGGCGGATTCTTCTCGCTTCAAATAATCCTTCCGGCGCTCACGATTGGAATTCCAGGAGCAGCTATTTTTGTACGGCACATGCGAGCGAGCACGCTTGAGGTTGTTGGACAGGAATACGTTCGTACGGCGCACGCGAAGGGCATGTCGAACTTCGTGGTCAACTACCGACACATCGCTCGAAATGCATTGCTTCCGATTCTTACGATTATGGGATTCACGCTGGCAGGAATGTTTGGCGGATCGCTGATCGTCGAACTCATCTACGGAATCCCCGGTGCAGGTCGATTGTCGCTCGATGCAATATTCCAGCGTGACTTCCCTGTGCTGACGGCTTTTGTGCTGCTTGGTTCGGGGATGTTGGTGCTGGCAAACCTTGCAATCGACATTGCTTACACGATCGTCGATCCACGAATAAGACTGCAGTAGTCGTATGGCATCAG
>JAPKFF010000187.1:0-2256 GCA_028821715.1 Dehalococcoidia bacterium | reverse complement strand
GACGTCCTCGTCAACAATGCCGGCGCGGTAAAAGTCGAACCGTTCCCGAACGTCTCTGAAGAAAACTGGGACTGGACGATGAATCTAAACCTCAAAGGCGCATTCTTCCTCATGCAAGAAGCCGCGAAGCCCATGATCGACCAGCAGTCCGGCAACATCGTCAATATCGCATCGATCGCCGGAACGTTTGGTGGGCCTACCTCATCACCAAGTTACGCCGCCGCAAAAGCTGGACTAGTGAACCTGACCAAAGTCGCAGCCGCAGTTCTAGCCCAGTACACCATCCGGGTCAACGCCATAGCCCCTGGCATTATCAACACACCGTTTCACGCACCCGTCGACCTCGCGATCGGGCAAGAGCAACTCGGACTCGCGCCCGGGGAACACATCAATACAAGGGTCGGAATCATTCCTCTAGGCAGACTCGGCGAACCCGAAGACGTCGCCGCCGCCGTCGCATTTTTAGCATCCGAAGACGCTGCACACATCTCAGGCGAAACCATCACAGTAGCCGGCGCAATGCGAAGCCTCTAGCGCAGAGTCTCCACAGTCCTCAAAAACAAATGGTTGGGCATGTAAATCGTCGTGTTTCTCAGAATTCGGCAGGGTCTTATAGCTGTCGTTGAACGTCGAAATAAGCCGCCGAACCAGGTTTTCACGCTCAACGCCAGTAAATTTTCTTGAACTTGGAATCAGCGTGTAGTTGGTCGGAGGCATCTCGCCATCTATGACTGAATCGGCGATCTCGTCGTACAACCATGACCACTCCAAGAAGTTGAGATCGTCTCGCCTCTCTTCAACATGATCCATGTGTCCACCACGAAACTGGTGCAACTCTCTAATACAACAGCGTATGCCGTTTCGTTCTAATGACAATCGAAGCCAGCCTGCGCTGCTCACTCAAGAGTTGCAGGTATGTCCCATTCAGGTTCCTCTACCACCGGTGGATTGGTAGTTGGAGTAACCAGCCTCAGTCTCTAGCATATTGCCAGCCAGGCCAGTTCAATGGTGAAGAACCTAGGCGCATCATCGAACTGATACGACCGCGTAGTGGTCTACCGAATCTCCTCACCTAGTTTCGAGAGCATTAATCAGAGTTTCACATGATGAGAACTCTAGCTCGCACATCATTACAACGTTTCCTGCCACAGCGTAGGCACTGTAGCCGGTTCTCACCGTATTCACACCCCCGATCCTTGCCCCTGCATCTTTTTTTACGATCTCCTCGGCTAGGGGTACTCCGTGTGCCAGAGCCGATTCGTGTGATTCATAGAATCTTATCTCGATATCTTTCTGGTTAAAAAATCCGTACCAAATCTCAGTTGATTCTGGAACAGTTGAAGTGTCATACTCTTTAGTTTTTTTCCAACCGGCTACGGTAAATGAGTCGGTTGTGAATGTTTGATCTGCGTGGAATATTGACAGTGATGTGGACAGATCGGCGTTGTCTTCGACCGATATGCCCTCACTGTCTATGTTCGTTTCCGTGCAAGCAGATGCAATAGCTACTATCAATAGCGAAACGAGTGCAATTAAAATTATCTTCAACACACCGTAACCATCTTTTCCTATAAAGCTGTTCCGCAGTTATTACAGTTGGCGATGTTCATCTGCTTCATTGGAGGTTCTTCCAGTTTTTTAACCTACCAAAGTCACTCAGCACTAAAGCTTCTACGCCACTGATAATTAATCATCAAGAATAGTTCCAACGTCCATACATTTTTTGATGCTTGCACCGGGCGCTCCACGAAAAAAGCTTAGAACGAAGTCGGTCAGCTCGTTAACGTCTACGGTACGTTCCTGTATGTAATTGTGGAAACCCCGAAGGTAGCTGGTTCAATTTCGTTTGTTTCTCAATTCCGCTATGTTTCCACCAAGCCCAACCCAAGTTAACAGTAGTGCTCCAGCAACAGAGCCACCGATTACGCCACTAGCGACGTCATGTGATGAAACCAATGCGGAAAGACCGCCAATCAACCCACCAGACAAAATCCCTCGGATTATGAATATCGCAGCATTTTTAAGTTTCATTTTCTTTCTACAGGAATATGAGTAACACCGGTCGTAACGGTGGTGAGTACTACAACGCTCGTCCGCTGCTTCGATTCAGGTTACAAAGCCTCATCAGTAAAACGGTTTATGAAGGTACGTGTGGCTCTGGTGGGCTCCTGAGGATCAGAGAACTACATATTAGTCGATTGGAAAATCAAGTTGCTTCTGATCTGGTTGCGAGGGGGCCGGGCTGAGAGTGTAAAT
>JAPKFF010000186.1:0-2257 GCA_028821715.1 Dehalococcoidia bacterium | reverse complement strand
TTGTCTCCGCGATGCACCCGGCCATGTTCCTCCGGGATTCGCAGGCGCAGTTCACGGACCCAATTTCAGGTGAGAAGGTCCGTCCCGGTAGTCTGCCTCATCAACTCTCTGATATGGTGATGGGTGCAGTTTCGGCATCGCTCGAACTGGTACACTTTTCAGAGCACTCTGGGGATACACAACTGGCAGCAGTTTTTCCGCGTTCAGAGAAATATATTGGCTGGCCGATGCTGGTCTTGCTTCAGTTTCATACTCAGCGTCGTTGATCGAATCTGGGGGGTCAGCCTTGAATCTAATCGGTATCTATCCTGATAACTACCCGATCAGTCACGTGTCAGGAGACGAATTTGCAATTTTATCCAATGCTGCGGGGGAACGTTGTTGAAAAATAAAAAGCACGAGAAATCATAATGTCACGCCGGGTCAAAGTTTTGAAGACACCGTATAGCGCGTATCAGAGAGCGCATACCGATGCATTTGACGAGGAACTCTGTCGAGTAGGGCGTGGTACACCCTGCGGGGAGTATCTACGCCGGTTCTGGCAGCCGGTATTCGTGGAGTCAGAGTTAAATGATACGCCCACGGCGATCCGAATCCTGGGTGAAGATTTGGTGATATTTCGAGATGGACGGGGAGATATCGGACTACTGGAACGACGATGTGTGCACCGAGGCACGTCACTCGAGTTTGGAAAGATTGTCGAGAGGGGAATTCGTTGTTGTTACCACGGTTGGCAGTTTGATGTAGACGGCACCATTCTCGACACACCTGGAGAGCCGCCTGACAGCCCTATCCGACAGAAGATCTGTCAGGGTGCTTATCCAGTGCAGAGCTGGCGCGGTGTTGTTTTTGCGTATATGGGTCCACCGGATAAGAGACCTGAGTTTCCTGTATTCGATGCATTTGAACATGAAGCCGCAATCGGTCGACTGCGTGTGAATCACTCCGCATGCAACTGGCTCCAGGTCAACGAAAACGAAACAGATCCAATTCACCTGACCTTCCTGCACACGCGACTATTCGGTGTTCAGTTCGAGCCTGTTTATGGTGAGATTCCGACGATGGAATGGATCGAAACGCCAGTCGGTACGCTGTACATCACTGTACGGCGCTGGAAAGACCATCTCTATCTACGCACTAACGATATGCTGATGCCAAATGCAGTACGCGTCGCTGGTATTGACGATGCGGAAGGAGAAACGTTGTTTGATCGGCGGGGCAGCTCTTTGAGTTGGGTGGTGCCGGTTGATGATACAAATTGTTTTAGCATTGGTTGGAGTGACATCGACAAAACATTGATCCTTCCTGATCGCTCTGGGTATGTCGACCGCCGGGCCGAAAAGCGTGAACATGTGGTTGGGGCCGGGGATGTTGGTCAGACGGGTGAGCCAAGCTATGAAGACCGGCAACGGGCACCAGGTGATTGGGATGCTTGGTCTTCCCAGGGGCAGATTACATTACACAGCCGCGAACATTTGGGTACAACTGATCGTGGTGTTACTTTGTACCGGAAATTGCTCAGACGGGGAATTCGGGCAGTGGCGCGTGGGAAAACCCCGAAGGGGTTAAAATTTAACGGATCAGAACAAAGGCCGACTTATTGCCACAACACCGTTGCACGTATTCCTAAAGCCGGCAGTAAAACTAAAGACGAGGCGCTTAAGTTGGCGTTTGGCCGAGAAGTAACACGTCGAATTATCGGCAACGAATATTCCAAAGACACACTTGGATGTGCCGATCCAAAAAGACTTGCGGAAGTTCGACGTGCGCTGGGTGTGGAATAGGTATGTTTAAGCCTCTGACGGGTTTTGACAAGAACATTTTACCGATAGTCAGCTATCTCAACCGTTGCCCCTCGGGGTTGGCCGCTACTGATATTTCCAATTAGTGAAGGACATGCAGAACACACCAGCACAAGGTCTACTTCTGCACTCAACTCCAGGTAGTCTCCTGTCACCGCTAGCGACGGTTCATCCTTTAATGTCCCATCGGGAAGAACGATGGCTCGTTCAAAAAGATTCCAGGGGCAAGGTGTGGTCTGGAGCGACACCTCTCGCGAATGCATAATTGTTTTGAGATTGTCCTGACAATTCGGATACTGATGTTCTGCACCGTAGTACCGGTTACTCTCTGCTGAACAAGCCGCGTGAAGGGTATCGTGATAGCCGGGTGAAGTGTCTTTGTTAATCGTCAGCATCGGTCGAAAGCGGTTGCTCACCAGTGTGTCACCAGGTTCGAAAAAAAGACGGTAAAGCGC
>JAPKFF010000077.1:0-11061 GCA_028821715.1 Dehalococcoidia bacterium | reverse complement strand
CTGGTGTAAACACAGGAAGTCGACCGTGCACTACCCGTAATACGGCGACCTCGAGTTCCATTGAATCCGCTGCGCCACGATGGAGTGGATAACGGAATACCCACGCATCATTCGCAAGAATGGCGATACTGTTCTGACCCGTTCTGAGCCGACTCCACTGCTCAATCTGATACCCAGCCGATAATAGAGCTTCGACGATCGATTCAGCAGAAACGTTCATCGCACGACGACCTACCAGGCACCATCGCCCTTAGGGGCCTTTGTTACCCACGGCTGTTTGCGTGGTTCACCATTTGCCTGCAACAAAGCCGAAATGTAGCCATAGCAGAACGCAAACGCTGTTCCCTGTGGGTCGTCACCGCTGATCCACGGCACGTGGTCGGGCATCAACATGTACTTGTATTCAACCTCTTGGTAGACCTTGATGATCTCCGAGAAGTCGATGCTGCCCTCGTCTGGGAACGCTTCCATGAAGTCGAGTTTATGACCCCGAATATTTCGAAAGTGAACGTTGAAAATCTTGTTTCGGCTACCAAACCATCGAATAACGTCTGCGATTTCTTTGCCAGGATCGTCGAGCATCTCGGTGACAGTGCCCTGACAGAAGTTCAGACCGTGGTACTCGTTCTCATGCATCTGCACAAACTTCTTCATGCCATCAATAGTGCCAAGAACTCGAGTCACACCCATATAGCCATCCGGCGTATACGGATCGTGCGGGTGGCACGCCATGCGAACCTTCGCCGATTCTGCAGCGGGAACGGCACGTTCCAAGAAATAATCAATGCGCTGCCAGAACTCGTCGACAGTAACGTCGCCAGCGATTGTCTTAGGGTCATCGGGGTTCATTTTCGACCAGCGGAACGTAGAGTTTGATGCTCCACCACGACCTTCTTCTCGCTCTGAACGAGGGATACCTATGATGTTCATGTTGTACTTGACCGCCGGAATTCCGACCTCGCCACACATGCGAATGATGTTCTGTATCGATTCGATCTCACGGTCGCGCTCAGGGCTCTTACCAAGCATGATGTTCGGAGACTGCGATCGATCTAGCGGGGTCGACGACAGCGGAATCTGCACCATATCGAGCTCTATACCGTACGAATTGACCTTCTCACGGTGTCGCTTGAGATCATCAATTGTCCAGTCGGCCGGGTTTCCTGGAGGATCTGAGCAGACGTTCATAACGCCTAGTTGTGCCCACTGTTCAAAATCCGCATCGTTCCGTGCTGCCACCTGAGTTCCAACGTACATTTGCCGAGCCTCCGCATATTGCTGTGTTCTGAACGAGCGGAAGGTTAGCAGTTGATTTGACGAAAAGTGAAGCTTTACCCACCAGATTAGGCACTAGAGGCATTTCGTGCCACCGCTTCTATGGATTCTTTAATCTGCCGACTCTTTAGAAGCGAGGCGAAGTTTTGCGCATCGCTTCGAGCCAACCTGAATACAGTGAATTACGCTCCGACTCGCTCATCGACGGTTCATAAATCGCAGAAGCCTTCCACATCGACTCAATTTCAGAGTCAGATCCCCACATACCGACCCCTCTACCCGCAAGAAAAGCCGCACCGAGCGCGGTCGTTTCAGTAATACCAGCCACTTCGACAGGTCGATCCAAAATATCTGCCTGAAACTGCATAACGAAAGGGTTGTCGCTCTGACCACCATCGGCACGAATCGGTACCTGAGATCGTGCTCTACCGGTTTCCATTACATCGACAACGTCCTTGACTTGGTATGCGGTCGACTCCAGAGCGGCACGAACGATATGGCTGCGATCACTTCCGCGCGTTAGCCCGGTAATGGACCCAGTTGCATCAGGCTGCCAATGTGGAGCGCCCAGCCCAACAAACGCCGGCACAAAGTACACTCCCTCGTTCGATCCAGCTGACATCGCGAGATCGACGGTTTCAGCCGCATTTAAAATAACACCGAGACCATCTCTAAGCCACTGTACAGTCGCTCCGGTTACGAATACCGAGCCCTCGGTTGCGTATGTCTTTTTAGAGCCGATACGAAATCCAAGTGTCGCAACCAATCCAGCGTCAATCCCATCTAAACTAGGAATCGGCGGCGTATTGCCTTTGTTCGCCAGCACGAACGCACCTGTACCGTACGTGCACTTTATTTGGCCAGTCTTGAAACAAGCCTGACCATATAAAGCAGCGTGCTGATCGCCTGCCATCGCTGTGATCGGAATTTCAGCCCCTAACACCTTTTTCGAAGTAACACCAAAATCATCTGCGGTGTTTTTCACCTCAGGAAGCATCGCTTGTGGAATGTTGAATAAGTCCAACATCTCCGGATCCCATTGGAGATCGTGCAAGTTCAGCAGCATTGTTCGAGATGCATTCGTAGCGTCTGTGGCGTGTACTTCACCGTCTGTGAGATGCCACAAAAGCCATGAATCGACCGTGCCGAAGCACAGTTCGCCGGCTTCAGCTCGGGCCTGTCCATCGGGAATGGTAGATAACAGCCACATCAGTTTAGTTGCGCTGAAATAGGCGTCGATCACAAGCCCAGTTATCTGCCTGATGTTTCTGGCATGATCGGTTTTCACTATATCGCGACATATCTCAGCAGTTCGTCGATCTTGCCATACGATCGCATTGGCAACCGGTCGGCCTGTTCGACGCTCCCACACGATGGTTGTTTCGCGTTGGTTGGCAATTCCAATTGCTGCGATATCTTCCGGTGCAAGCTTGGCACGTCCAATGGCTTGATTAGCGACACTTACGGCCGCTTCGGCTATCTCGATTGGATCATGCTCAACCCAACCTGGTTGAGGAAAATGTTGAGAAAGTTCGACCTGAGCCGATCCAACAGGTGAGCCTGCGGAGTCGAAAACGATCGCCCGTGTCGACGTTGTTCCCTGATCAATTGCGAGTATGTGATTTGGCATGTCGTCGGTACTCTACAGACTCACCAGTCTAATCGCCTTGCTAGGTAACGACTCACTGCCCTCGAACCGTTCGCCTCGCGACCATATGAAAATTCCATGATGTGATTGGCATGACAACCATTCATGATGATTAGATGATCACGATAAAAGGCGTCACACCCGTTGTACTCGCAACACTTCTCGCAGGATTCGTAGCTTCACGCTCGTCCGCAGAATTGCCGTCGACCACCGAGTTATCGTCTCCAACAACGACTATCACAGTCGAAGCCGAAGACGATCTGTCTAAATAACTAAGCTACTTTCCTGTTAGGAAAAATGCTCTCAGTCACCTATCCATCGAGTATTCCCGCGAG
Organism: Dehalococcoidia bacterium; assembly: GCA_028821715.1. Lineage (GTDB taxonomy): Bacteria > Chloroflexota > Dehalococcoidia > Lucifugimonadales > Lucifugimonadaceae > Lucifugimonas. The sequence goes on along the minus strand of JAPKFF010000077.1, from coordinate 7,803 downwards.
TTCTTCCATCTCTTCGATTGAAAGCTCCCAATCGGCAGCAGCAGCGTTTTGGCGGATCTGATCAGGCGTGCTAGCTCCGGCGATTACCGATCCAACCGAAGCTCGACCAAGAATCCATGCGAAAGCCAACTCGACCATCGTATGACCACGCTTTTCAACAAACACTTCTAGTTGATCGAGGATGTCAAAGTTCCCATCCGAAAGCCGTTTGTCCTGAGCTGCTGGCGTAAGAGCCAATCGAGTGTTCTCAGGAACTGCCTCGTTGCGACGATATTTACCTGTAAGGAATCCATGCGCTAGCGGGAAGTACGGCAGTGTGCCGAGACCGTATTTTTCAGAAACTGGCAGCACTGCTCGCTCAACTCCGCGTTCGAGCATCGAGTACTCCGGCTGAGACGATATAAACGGGGTGTATCCGTTGTGTTTGGCTGTCCACTGAGCATCAGCGATCCGCCAAGGATCGAAGTTGGACAGTCCGGTGTAACGAACTTTTCCGTCCTTAACAGCGTCATCGAGTGCCCGCAAAGTTTCATCGATCGGCGTTTCAGGATCCTGCTTGTGCATCTGGTACAGATCAATGTAATCCGTCTGAAGCCGTCGAAGCGACCCCTCGAGTGAGTCCATAATGTGCTTGCGAGATCCGCCCTTGCCGTGCGGACCCTCTTCCCAGAGCATGCCGAACTTGGTTGCGATCAACACTTCGTCTCGACGATCAACCAGCGACCGACCGATGATTTCTTCGGAATTTCCGTGCGAGTAGATATTCGCTGTGTCGATGAAGTTGATGCCTTCGTCGATAGCGGCGAAGATCACTTCTCGAGCTTCTTTGAATTCCATTCGACCGCCAAAGTTATTGGTGCCAAGACCAATCACGCTGACTTCAAGACCAGAATTTCCTAGATGGCGATACTTCATATGTTTTTACTCGTTGGTAATTAGGGATCGAGATTTTCGTGGGATCGGTTATCGAGAACGCCGGTGATTATAGATGGCGAGCACTCTTGTCGTTGACTTTGCTATCACAACGAGCAGTGAACAAAAGATAATTCGGTTCGGAACAGATATTTAATCAAACTCAGGATGAAGAGCACGCAAGCTTTTCATCCCTACGTGAGTGGTTCGCCCGGTTGCGACTACCAAACCCAGATTGGTACCTGGTTGTTCATATTCAATCCAACTCGAAGTCCCCATGATGATTGGGGTGAAACAGTCGATGGATAAATACTGCGAATTCCGGTCAGCAGTTCAACGATTCTCGTATTTGAAGCAGTAATCAAAACCGAAGACAATCAGCAACCGCCTGAAGACTTACCAAACTTGTGCGTCACCCTCTCGGCGTGGATCTGATGCTGCAAACAACGTTCCATTCCCAAGATCGACCTGAATTGCCCCTTCACTACCGGCTCCACCCCACGTGCCTGTAGATTCGACTGGTTGTCCACGCTTTTTCAAACCCTCAATTACTTCCGACCCAGCCCTATTTTCGATCTGAAGTACATCCGTTGTTGATCGCGGCGATGCCGAGCCCATTCCTGCTTGGTTATGAGTCCAGCGAGGACCATCGATAGCCTCTGCCACGTTCAATCCGTAGTCGAATACGCTCGTAACCATCTGGAAGTTCGTTTGCACCTGCGTATCGGCTCCCGGAGTTCCACATACCAACTCTAGCTTGCCACCCTCTTCTACCGGCTTCGAGAAAACCATCACTGGATTCATGGTGTGTCGCACTCGCTGACCCGGATTGAGATAGTCTATGTGATCGGGTTCGAGGTGCCAGTAGGTCATCCGATTGTTCATTAATATTCCGGTTGATCCCCCAATGACACACGAGCCAAACATGGTCTGGATGCTCTGAAGTTCACCGACCGAGTTGCCCCAGCGATCGACCACGCAAAAGTGCGTCGTGTCAGTTCCAGACAAGTGAAGTCGTCCGCCTCTGCGATGCTTCTTAGCTGAATCAGGCGACCGATCCATGAATGCCCACGGATCGCCTTCTGAGACATTTGAGGCCGCTCGTTCGATATCGATCAGTGCCGCTCGTTCTGCCAAATATTCGGCATTTAGCATGCCCTCAATGGGAACGTCGACGTAGTTAGGGTCGGCGAGATATGCTTCACGATCGGCGAACGCTAGCTTCTTCGCCTCGATCATCAGTTGCACCGATTCAGGCGTCATATAGCCGTACTGCTTAGGATCGAACTTCTCAAACATCGCCAGCTCTTGAAGCAAAACGTGTCCACTTGAGTTCGGTGGCGCCTCGTACACAGTTCGATCTCGGTAGTTGATCGAAACAGGCGCTTGCCATTCGACCTCATGACGTTTGAGGTCTTCGTAGGTCAATAAGCCATCGTGTTCTTCGGAGTACCGGGCGATCTCACGGGCGATATCGCCTTCGTAGAACGCGTCTCGGCCTTGATCAGAAATCTGCTTATACGTACGAGCCAAATCGGGATTACGGCGAATTTCGCCAGGCTTCAACCAGTTTCCGTTCGGAGCAAATACTGGTCCTGAAGTTGAAGAACTTCGGAGTACCGGATTTAGTGCTGCCATTCGAGACTGAAAATCAGAAACCGGAACGCCGTCTTCACAAAGCTCAATCGCTGGCTCCAAACACTGCGCTAGAGTCAGAATTCCGTACTTTTCGTGGGCGCTTAGGAGTGCATCGACAATTCCCGGAACCGACGTTCCCAAAATGCCTGTGTACGGTATGCCGTCTTTGTACTTATCGGCTGTTGCAGCGAGCGGAGCTGCTCCGGTTCCATTTACGATCTCTACAGTGGCGTTCGCTGCCATGTGCACCATCACAAAGCCGTCCCCGCCAATCGACGATCCCTGCGGCTCCGCTGCTCCAAGTGCGAACGCTACTGCTATAGCGGCGTCGACCGCGTTTCCTCCACGCTGGAGTATTCGCATCCCTGCCTGAGTCGCCATCGTGTGATTCGCAACGACCGCACCCTTGCTACCGATCTTTGGAGGTCGATACGCCTCACCGATTAGCCCGTGCGGAGATTGGGTACTGTCCATGTGGGCGAATTTTCCTTAAACCCTAGTAGAGACTATTTAAGAGCTAGGCCACGTGAAGCCAGCAGCTGCATGGGCCGACCTGAGGCGAACCATCTCGGCGGCAAGTTCGTCCTTCGCAATTTGCTTCACATTGCAATTGGAGGCGATATAGCAGTCTTTGTTGTACCTGCCTTGTATATCGTAAAACGAGTTACACCCGGCAATCATTGCCGTTCTGTACGTCGCATCTACGATCTCGCCGAGTCGTTCATCCGAGCAACCACCATATCGATAGTTGCCGATCTCCCAGTCAGGAGGAACGGTCGCATCAATCATGATTTCGCCGTTTGAAACTAACCACGGAGCGATCTCTTCGTCTTCCAGATCGCCAGGACTCCGCTCCGTGTTCTCCGTCAAATCATGCTCGCCGAATACGTCGCTAATACCTTCTGAAGCGGTATTGATCGTCTCCATTACAAACGGAACAGTAATCACGACTATCACCAATAAGACGATAAGCAGGGTCCGTTTCGACGGACTCATAATCGCGCGTTTTAGTCGTTCTTTACCGGAATTATCTTGCTCATACTGAAGACCCATTTCGCGATCGCCCTTTTCAGCCCTGCGGCCATTACTTATTCACCGAACAATGCCGGCACATCATCTATGTGATTTTGAAGTCAGTTTATCCGAGGAACCATGCGGTTAAGGGGTTCCTTGTTCGATTAAATCGTAAGGAAGCACGAATCCAGCGTCAGAAAACGCTTCCCAAACCTCATCGATAGCTGCACGAATTTCCTCTTTGGCAACTTCAGGAATGTTGCAATCGGCTGCCCTAAAACACTTACCCGAATACGCCTGCTGAATACCATCTAGCTCAACACATGCCGTACCGATCGAATCGGAGTACTTGCCCGGTGGAAGTTGCGACAGGTTATCGCCATTGCATGGCCCTGTCCTAAACGACACTACCTTCCAATCGAGCGGACCTTCAGCATTGATCATCGTGTTTGCCTGATTCGCCAACCAAGGTGAAATCTGGCTTGGAATAACCGCTGAGATCGAGACCATACTCGCTTTGTTGATCTCTTTGGTCTTCGCTATATATGCGAGGCTTTTCTGTGTGGTGGAAACCCAACCTGGGGCGAACGGAGCAACAAGCACGACACAAACAACAACGACAATCAAGAAGACCGTCAGTAAGGAAGGATTACGTAGTTCTCGTCGTAATCGGGCTCTTTTCGAAGTGTCATTATCGAACGAAATTTCCATATTGTGGTGCTATCAGTACTCGAATCGCGAGTTAAAAGACCAGACTCTGTGACTAACTAGTCAATTCGCATAGGTCGGCTACATTGTCAGTTCATGCTACCCCCGAATAACTAGGATTTACCTCCAAATCACGATCACAAACACCGATCTCATCGGTGGATTACGCAATTGATTCCTCAACCGCCCTTTGAAACTAGTGTCGTCTTCAACAAAAACTATCCCAGTCGCGCCGGGATAACGATCACGGAACTTCTGATCTGTATTTACAGATCCTGTTATCTCGCGCCGATGGTCTCAGTCGTTATCTTCGGAAGAAGAAACGGTTAGTAAGGATCGACCCTAAAATCTGAAATAACTTCTTCGTTGAGTTCAAAACCAAGACCCGGACGATCAGGAACCTCCATACTTCCATCCGGTGCAATCTCGAAGTTAGGCAGCAGCAAGTTCTCGACCAATGGCGACGCCGGGAAAGCTATAGGGAATTCGAAGTAAGGCATGTTAGGGGTGATCGCAGCAAGATGAAGTTCGGCAGCGACTCCTACCACGTGATACCACGTGTGCGGGATGCACAATGCCCCAAAACCGTATGCATCTTCAGCTACGTTCAAGATTTCGTGCATTCCTCCGGCACGAACTGCGCTTGGCTGAACGACATCCAATCGTCCACGGCGTAATAAATCGGCGAATTCGTGGCGCGTACTGAAACCCCAATCACCAACCGCAATTCTTACGTTGGTCGATTCAGCTAAACGACGGTAACCCTCGATGTTGTCGGCAGGCAGTGGAGCTTCGATGAAGAACGGATTGAACTGCTCAATCGCATTGATAGTTCGGAGTGCCTGACCAACGTCTCGCCAGCGATTTTGTACGTCGATCATCAAGTCTCGTTTGGGTCCAATTATCGAGCGCACCTTCTCAATGACCGCAACATCAGTTTCGACGTCTACGTTCCCGAACTGTCCCGGCCATTCTTCAATTTTCACAGCTTTCACACCACGAGAAACAGCTATTCCGACTCGTTCTTCAAGTTCATCAAGATTCGCACCCGGCGGATAGACCGTTGAATAAGGAGTGACTCGTTTTAGAGGCTCGGTGTCACTTGCTGTGGTAGTAAACGACCGCCAAATTAGCTTGTGAACTGGCTTCCCAGCCGCCTTGCCTGCAATGTCCCACAGAGCTGTTTCAATAGCGCCAATAGCGCCAACTACAACTCCACGTCGACCAAATACGCCGGTCGAGTCGTACATTTTTTGCCATAAGCGCTGAACTTCTGTTGGGTCTTCGCCGATCAGCAGTACTTCTAGACCTAGTGTCGATCGAATAATCGCATCGATCACCAAACTCGGAGCCTCACATTGTCCGATACCGCTTATGCCTTCATCGGTATTAACTCGAACTACCGTGAGGTCGTAACCGCCCATGCTTGCAGGCTCGCCGCCCGATTCCGAAAACGACGGATTCCAAGGCGCTACCGTTCCGTTGGCGTCGTCTCGCAGTGCGATCGTCTCAACTCTGGTGATTTTCATGATTAAGCCTTAATACCACGAGTGTGCGAATCGGCATCGGCTGGAAGATCAACCTTCGATACTCTCTCAGGGAAGAAGCTTTGAAGCCGTTCGTATTCTTCTTTCAAATCAGGATTAGGCTCCCAATTCTCTCCGTACCGAACACCGAGAACGCCTGCCTGCAACATTTCTTTAGTGCAGCTAAAGCAAGGTTGCCAAGTGGTGTAGAGAATCGAACCTTCCACAGCAATCCCGAACCTTGCTGCCGACAACAATGCGTTCTGTTCGGCATGAACGCAAATACACATGTCGTATCCAGTTCCAGCGGGATACAGATCACGATTCGAGCATCGAACGCAGCCATTCTCGTCGCAATTTGGAGTCTTATGAGGCGTGCCGTTGTAACCGGTCGAAACGATGTGGCCATCGCGAGCCAGAACCGCACCGATTTGGCTTCCGAGGCAGTTCGCACGAGCACGAACTCCGACGGCAATGGACATCATGTAGTCGTCCATATTAGGTCGGATTAAATTCGACTCAGCCAATGATGCATTTGTCCTTAATAAAAATTGTGACCCGAAAAATATGTCAGAGCACGTCTACGCAAAGAAGGTCGGCTCGCATATCTGCTGCTATCCTAGCTTGTGATCGAGATTCATGCCCAAACTTCCAATACTATTTTGAATCCTGATAGGCGACGAATCAATCATTATTGCCTGCTCTAAGACGAATATTCGATGACATCAAGCCCGCCTAAATCCAACTACGAAGAATCACTGCCCGACGCACGCGGTCGATTCGGACGTTACGGCGGTAAGTTCGTGCCTGAAACGCTGATGGCGGCGCTGACGGAACTCGAAAATGCCTTCGACGAAGCAAGGCAGGATGATTCGTTCTGGGCTGAGTTTGAAGACCTTCTAACCAACTATGTTGGTCGACCTTCTGCGATGTACAACGCCAAGAACCTCACAGAGAAACTCGGTGGAACGCAGATATACATCAAACGTGAAGACCTGAACCACACTGGTGCTCACAAGATCAACAACGCAATTGGACAGGCTTTGCTGGCAAAACGACTCGGTAAAAAGCGAATCATCGCCGAAACTGGTGCTGGCATGCACGGTGTTGCAACAGCAACGGTGTGTGCGCAGATGGGTCTCGAGTGCATCGTCTACATGGGCGACACCGATATCGAGCGCCAGTCTCCAAACGTTTACCGGATGCGAGAACTCGGCGCCAAAGTCGAGCCTGTAACTTCGGGAAGCCGCACGCTAAAAGACGCCACCAATGAGGCGATTCGGGACTGGGTTTCAAACGTCGAAAACACTCACTACATCATCGGTAGCGTCGTCGGTCCTCACCCGTACCCGAAGATCGTTCGCGATTTCCAAGCAGTCATCGGTGTCGAAGCCAGACAGCAGATGCTCGATATGGCAGGCCGACTTCCTGACTATGTCATCGCCTGTGTCGGTGGCGGATCGAACGCTATGGGCATTTTCTCAGGCTTTCAGAAAGATGAGAGCGTCGGCCTAATCGGTGTCGAAGCATCTGGTGAGGGACTCGACAAGCGCCACGCAGCGACTATGACCAAAGGTCGACCCGGCGTACTTCACGGCTCAATGAGCTACTTACTTCATGACGAACATGGTCAGGTGACAGAAGCGCACAGCATTTCGGCTGGACTCGACTACCCAGGCGTTGGTCCAGAGCACAGCTACTTAAAAGACACCGAACGTGCGACATACGTTTCGGCAACCGACGATGATGCACTGGCAGGCTTCAGGTTCCTTAGCCGAAACGAAGGAATCATCCCAGCGCTTGAGCCTTCTCACGCCATCGGATACATGATGAAGTGGGTTCCAACACTGCCAAAGGGCCAGATCGTCCTACTGCTGCTCAGCGGACGAGGCGACAAAGACCTAGACACCGTCGCAAAAGCATCAGGCGTGGATCTCAGCTAGGAATTCCGGCTTTCACAAAGACTCCTTAGTCGAGCTCCATGCGAACGACGTCCATCTAAGAC
>JAPKFF010000076.1:0-11103 GCA_028821715.1 Dehalococcoidia bacterium | reverse complement strand
GAGTCTTTTCTTGTACCCTTCGCTTATCTGAAATATGATCTTTAATGAGAATGTTTACATGACTGATTTGCTGAAATTGACCGAGCCGACGCTCCAAGATATTCATACCGCTCGATCAGTGATCGAAAACCACGTATCGCATACACCGATACGACAATACCCGGTGCTGTCGGAACTACTCGACGCCGATGTTTGGGTGAAGCACGAGAACTTCCAGCTATTGGGAGCCTTCAAAGTACGAGGGGGGATCAATCTAGTCTCCCAAACCACGCAAGAAGAACGTGACCGGGGATTCGTCACCGCTTCATCTGGAAACCACGGGCAATCAATTGCATACGCAACTCGTGCTTTTGGCGCCGCTTGCACCGTCGTATTACCAGAGGGTGCGAATCCAGCCAAGGCTGCTTCGATTGCGGCAATGGGAGCGAACGTGGTATTTCATGGCGACGTGTTCGAGCGCTCGCGAGAACACGCAGAAGAATTAGCCGAGCGAGACGGCTCGCGGTTCGTTCATGCAGCTAACGAACCGGCGTTGGTCGCGGGAGTCGCAACCTACGCAGTCGAAATACACGAAGATCTAAAAGATATCGATACAATTTTCGCACCAATCGGAGCCGGTTCGGGAGCTTCCGGAGTCTGTATTGTCAACGACGCTCTCTCGCCATCAACTCATGTAATTGGTACACAGGCAGCGAACGCACCCGCTGCCTATCACGCTTGGAAGACAGGAAATATCGAAACGTATCCAATGTCGACAGTAGCCGAGGGTTTGGCGACAGAATCGGCGTATACGTTTCCGATCGGGATACTTCGAAACCGATTAAAAGAGTTCGTACTCGTTGATGACTCGGATATCAGCACCGCCATCAAGATATACATTCACGCCACTCGAACATTGGTTGAGCATGCAGGTGCGGCATCACTGGCAGCAGCTATCGGCATGAAAGACCAAATTCAGGGCAAGCGAGTCGTGCTTATCGCGAGCGGTGGGAATATCACTACCGATCAGCTTAAGTCAGTACTGAGCTAGATTATTAATCGCTCGCGAGCGCCTGAATTTCCTGTTCTATCGTGTGAACCCGGGTGTAATCCTCGCGGTACATTGCGAATGCCCGCTCTAAGTAGAGTTGTGCTTTCTTTGCAGAGGTTTCAGCACCGTCAGTGGCAGTCTCAATCAAAAGATCGATTCGACGGTTGTCAGGGATATGCTTTGCGATCGAACGTATCTTAGATTCACTTTCGCGCGCTCCGACTGAATCATCACCACTTGATTCATACTGGAATCGCCCCATCAACGTCGTCAACTCGGTCAGTAAATCTGGCTCGGACATCATGCTGTACATCACGTCATCGACGTCAGTATTGACCGGAGCGGTACTTCCAATTGCCTCAACGCCCTCAGACGATCCAGCGTCGATATGCCTTTGCTCGCTACCGGCAATCCGGGATTTTTCGTCATATTGAGTGGCGTACTCAGCGGAAATACCGGCGACCACTTCCATAAGCGAAGTCACATCGGTCAGATTGGCTGCTCCGCCAAACAATAGATCATCTCCCCGCTTCTCGGCAGTCTGTCGCAGCCACTCTTCAGACTCGACTGGTTCAGGTGCTGGGGGAAATGCGAACGATGACATATCACCAGAGCCAAGTTGCTCGACCTGCCCTGCCAAGAACGGCGGTACATACTTGCTGATATCGACCGAAACCGGCAGTATCACTACGTAAGAAGCACCGACCTGATCTGGATTAGACCCATCTCTGAAATAGATCAGTGCGTGCCCTTTAGGATCAGCGGCGTTACCTATGTGATATTCGAGTGTCATAAGTTCTGATCAGACCTTTGCCTGTTGTGCCATTATCTGACGTCATGGAGTCGAGTTATGCGTTGGGGGCGATTAACATCTTACTTCTGGTTATTCTGAACGTAACAGCTTATTTGAATATTACGACGCTGATGTTGTGATAACGCGGGAGCGGTAAAACGAGTATCTACAGCCTGGTAGCAAAGCCACTAATTTTTCGACTTCCTCCAGAAGGCGCCCACAAAGCTGCCGAAACCGCGCTGCGGGTACCGGGGGCATGGAACGCTTTTCGGGTCTCCAATGGTGCACGGGACATAAAGCTTGAAATAAATCTTGCCGGGATCAAATTACCTACACCAATCGGCATGGCCGCAGGATTCGACAAAGATTGCAAAGTACTCGGATCGGTATTGAATCTGGGGTTCGGATTCACAACGGGCGGGACAGTTACGCTGGCACCACGTCCCGGAAATCCAAAACCGAGAATGTTAAGACTGCCCGAACAAAGAGCCGTGATGAATTCATTGGGGTTCCCTGGCCAAGGGCTTGAACCGTCGGTGAAGCGACTCCAAAGTTCACAGCGTTATAAAAATCGAGTGCTACTCAGCATATCGGGAACTATTGAAGATGAGATCGTCGAATGCTTACGCCGATCTCAGAATTTCGTATCAGGCATCGAACTCAACATTAGCAGTCCAAACACTGCTGGCTTACGAATTTTCCACGAACCCGGGCGACTTCGAGGACTGATCGAAGGGTTAGTTGCTGAGAAGCAAGTTCCGCTCTTCGTAAAACTCCCACCATGGCCGCGAGACGATGAGAATCGGCGCGAATTGTTGAAACTCGCAGCCACGGCAGTCGATGCAGGCGTGGATGGATTGGTTATTGCAAATACTCACCCGATCGAAAGCAAAAGATTGCAGGTCGGTCGAGGTGGTCTAAGCGGCGCGCCATTGTTCGAACACACCGAGTTGATGATTGCCGATATTCAAGCCCAGGTTCAAGGCGAAGTCGCAATTATCGCTTGCGGTGGAGTTTCGACCGCTGAACACGTTTGGAAACTACTCGTATCTGGTGCTTCCGCTGTACAACTCTATACTGCGTTCATCTACGAAGGCCCTGGGCTTCCTGGACGAATAAACAAACGCCTCTCGAAGATGATGAGGGCAGCCGGCATCACTAAAATTGGTGACATCTCGGGCGAGCCTCCGAATATACGATAACGCTAGCTAGCTCCGAGTGGACAGCAGGGCTTCTGCTTCGTCCCGAGTCCCCATTGCCGCCTGTGCACCGGCGCGGCCAACGCACAGCGCTCCTGACGCCATTCCCAGCCTAGCAGCGTCGAGCAGAGACATTCCTGACGCGATGCCAACTCCAAGACCACCATTGAAAGCGTCACCGGCAGCGACCGTGGCTACGACTGGAACCTTATAAGGCTCAAGTGGCTCGGAGATACCGTCAGATTCAACCCAAGCACCCTGATCCCCGAGAGTGACAATCACTGTCTCGATTCCGGTGTTACGGATAGCGATGGCTGCCTTTTTAGCTGAAATCTCATCGATCACGTCGATATTTGACATGGATGAAGCCTCACCTTGATTTGGGGTCAGCACAGTTACCGAATCGTAGAATCTAGCCGGAACTTCGCGAACTGGCGCGGGGTCAAGAACTACAGGGATGCCGGCTTTCGCCGCCGCGTCCATTGCCACTTTAGTCGCCGTAAGTGGCACTTCCTGTTGACAAAGCAATACGCCGGCGGATCTCAGGGCATCTCGAACGTCATCTGATTGCTGCGAATCACAAAGAGCGTTCGCTCCGTAAACCGGGTTCACATAATTTTCTCCATCAGGAAGTATGAAAATGGCAGCGATCCCTGATGCAATGTTTTCAGTTCTGCGGAGCAATAACGTGTCGATACCCTCTTCTCGCATGAACTGGGCCATCTCTTCGCCGAAGCTGTCATCACCTATGCGCCCAACCATCTTCACTGATCCAGGGCTTTGGGCCAGACGTGCAGCGGCAACGGCCTGATTGCCGCCTTTTCCGCCTGGGGTGGTGTAAAACCGTGTGCCTTCCGCCGTTTCGCCTGGGCCCGCTAGGCGCGGGGTGTCCACGATCAAATCCATATTGAGTCCGCCGAGTACGATTACGTCTTTCAAAAAATCCTACCTAAGTATCTGATTTTTGGTCAATACCGATTACGTAGCTAATTGGATGGACCGAATTTACCTGCGTTCATGAGATCGTTCAGGAAATTTACCAGTCCTGAGTGCTCAGGTATTGCGATTACCTGATCTGCCGAACGTATTGCATCCGGATGACCATCTTCAATCGCCACGCCCAGTCCCGCCCATTCGATCATCGATTGATCGCCTTTTCCGTCGCCTACAGCTATTACGCCATCACGATTGACATTCAAGAGATTCGCAAGATGCTCAACGGCAAGATCTTTGCCAGCACCGATTGCTTCCACTTCACAGAACATCGGCAGCGAGTGAGTGACTAAAGCTGATCCGTTCAGTTGTGAGTGAAGTGTTCCGACCAGAGGCTCGACGATACCAGGCTCTCCGACCCCCACGATTGCAGTCGGGTTTTTGTCGGCCATGCTGATCAGCGAGTCGATGTCACGGATTGCAATGCCCATTCGGTCGCCGTAAGCATTCGTCCAATCGGATCTTTTCTCGACCCAAACATCGTCGCCTAGGAACATCATCACCTCTGGCACAACCGATAAAAGGGCAGTAATTGCCTGCGTGGTAACGTCTTGATCGAGTCGCTCGTGTCGGATCGTTGTTTTCGTGACCTGATCGTAAGTCATCGCCCCTTGAAAACATATGACCGGACCTGCAGCTCTTGCTTGTTCGGCGATTCTCAATGCAGGCTTGAGAGTTCTACCGGTTGAAACCGATACTACGGCCCCTGCACTCTGAACGCGAATAATAGCTTGAACGAGCTCTGATTTTATTTGCCGGTCTTTACCGATCATCGTGCCATCGATGTCGAGTGCGACTAGTGAATATGTTTGGTTCAACACCATCAATCTCCCCCGTCTGACTTTGCCGGGTGCCCGCTAACTATTCCTCGTAAATACGATGGCCAGATCAGAAGCGAAATTACCGTGAGAACGAGACCCACAATCGCGATGATGCTCACAGCGTTGTTCGCTCCCCACCAAACTGCCATCCCACCGACCAATAACGCTCCGATCGGACCGGTTCCAATCGATGCAGCCAGAACTCCCAACACTCGTCCTCGAATTTCTGCCGGTGTCGACGTGATTACGATGACGCTCTGCATGGTAGCGAACCCAGACATTGAGAAGCCGCCAATGAAAAGAATCGGTAGCGCCATCCAGAAAGACGGGGCCAATGAAAATGAAAGTATCGCCAGTAGAGATATCACTGATCCGATCGAGTAGATTTTAGTGAATCCACCTGGTCGTGCCTTTAGGGCAATTACAAGCGAACCTGTTGTAGCTCCAATGCCTTCAGTTGCGATAAGAACTCCGATAAGAAGTGGCCGAACTTTCAATGTTTCGGCACCAATCACCGGAACCATGTGTTGGTACGGAAACCCGAAGATATTCATCACGATTGTAATGATCAGCGTGACCACGATTATCTGATCGGCTTTGACATGCTTTAGGCCCTCTGAGAGATTTGAGAAGTATCCACCGCTACTGCCTGTTGGCTTGCGAGCGTGTTCGATCTGCGGCAGCGAAAACGCCAACATCGATCCAATGGCGAACAAGACTGCTCCAGTGATATAAGCAGCTTCGATCCCCAGTGTGGATAAAAATGCTCCAGCACCGAGAGGCCCAATAACGCGAGAAAAATTACTACTCGCCATGTCAATGCCAATGGCAGTGGAGATGCGGTCTTGACCAACTACATCACCGATCATCGCCCGCCGGACAGGAAAATCAGTTGCCCACATCACGCCTGCAAGCGTCGCGCCGATGCATATGTGCCACAGTTCGATCCGGCCATTTATGACCAAGAAAGCCATAATCACGTAAACGCTTGAGAGTGTTCCGAGAGTGGTTCCCATGAGAATTTTTCTATTCACCCGATCGGATATCAATCCAATCGTAGGCCCCAGTAGCAACATAGGAATCATACGCAAGAACCCGATAACTGCTACCCAAAACGGTGATCCAGTAAGTTCGAAAACGAAAATACCTAGAGCCACAGTCTCCATCCAGCGCATCGTGGTGGAGGCAATGCCGATCCCCCAAAGACGCCGGAACGAGGGATTTGAAATTACCGAACTGAAACGCTGCGTTGAGCGGCTTTCTTGCGACGCACTCGGCGAGTTCAACTGGTTATCTTGCTCTCTTTATTGTGGGATCGGAACCAAACTGCTGAATCAGCAGTATCACCATCGTATTGGAATCTTTCATCCCAAATACCAGCGCCCGACTCACGGGCTTGACGCTCCATATCCGCCAAATATCCGTCGTATCGAATATTTGGACGTTCGGTGTCAGACGTACCAAGTCCATTCAAGATAAGTGCAGCGTTAATCATTACGTTTTCGAGGAAGACGTAGCGCATAAGACGACCTTGATCGTCTCTGTCGCGCTCATCGTCCTCCAATAGGACTGTTTTGCCGTCAATCCAACTTTCTGTGACCTGCTGAGCGAAGTCGTGAAACGGATCGCCAAATGGCTTGATTTCGATTCCGATAAGCCTGATTGTCTGTTCGCTATTGCCATCATCCACAACAATCGTGCGACCATCGATCACACGCAGAACTTCGACAGAAATACGTTCAGGTGGCGACGGTTGCGACGAGTTGCTGCTACCACCAAAAAGCGGCCCCAGTATTCCAACAGACATCGACGCTAGGACTACCAGCGCAACGACAGCGATCAACACCTTCCAAACTGCTCCCCCGAGTTTCCGGCTGCTTCCACCAGTTTCGTATCCATCCCAAGAACGATCGATATCGCGTTGAGATGGACCGTATACATCATTCACGAGATCATCGGGGGATGGTTCGTTTTGCTGTTCGTCAGAGTTGTCTGATGGGGTTTGCATATTTGAGACAGAAGCTAGTCAGATTGATCGTCGAACAAGCCTAACTGCCTCTGATCACCAGCGGGTTCATCGATCGTTATTTCCTCGATCAATCGCGGATCATCATTCTTGTACGAGTTCACTCTCGTCGACACCGGAATAGCCTTCAGCCGATCATTTGAAGCGGGCATCAGGATCGACTGCAGATTTTCAGTTTCAGTTGTCAATGGATCGAGCCAGACGGCGACCGTTTCCTCGTCGAGTATCGCCGGCATTCGATCATGAATCGTAGACATGAAATCGTTCGCTACTGTCGTGACGATGGCACACGAATCGATGGTTTCACCATGTTCGTTTATCCACGAGTCGTACACGGTGGCGAATTGGAGGGTTTCGCCTTCTTTGGGCGAAATGAACATCGGCTGCTTCGAGCCGCCAGACTTGTTCCATTCATAGAATCCGTTTGCAGGAACAACTCCCCTTCTCCGCTTGAACGGATCTCGCCACATGCCAGAATCAGCCAGTCGATCATCGCGGGCATTGAACGTGCTTTGAGGTATTTTCTCGGACTTGACCCAGTTCGGTATTAGCCCCCACCGCATCGGCTTTGCGACAAATCGGCCGTCTTCACTGATGATCGTCACAACATCCTGAGTCGGACGAATATTGAATCGTGAGCGCAAATCAGGTCTTCGGGCGATTAAATCACCGACTCCAGCGCTATCTAAGCCGCTACCCATCGCTTGGTGGCGAACTCCACTGACATATACATAAACAAAAGCACCGCACATCGAATTAGTTTACGCTGCGCGGCGCTTGTTCAGATTGAACCAATGATCACTTTGGCGGATGGTCTACGAACTGAACTGTTTGTCTCGCCACGAGTAGATCGGCTCCCAGCCAATGACGTCGGTGACGTTTTGAATCGAAAGCGGTGCTTCGAATCCGTCGAATTCCTTTTTGAGCGGAACATCAGGATAGACCGTTTTGATTGCTTCCATCGTTGGGATATTCAGCATCGTATCTTTCGCGTTTAGGAAGAATCGGTGGTGACCATTCCAGTTCTCGTTCACGACCGACTGAACACAGGCACGTGCCGCATCACGAATGTGAAGATAAGTCCAGAAACCCTGACACCGAGTCCATGGATCGGTAATTGGGTTCGCTTGAAGATGTTTAAAGTACGCATCGTCCCACATACCGTTGAACCTCATGCTGGCGATTGCCATCCAAGGAGATCGCCTGGAGAACGCCTCTCCGATTTCCTCGCCCAACCACTTAGCGATTGAATATGGATCTTCAGAACGTGTGTAAACGTTCTGATCCATTGGGAAGTACTCTGGTGGCTTGACCTCGTTCGGAGCCCAACGTGCAGCCGTTCCCATAGCACCGACAGCGTTATACGAAGAGCCCAAAGCAACGCGCTTCACTTTGAGTTGCTCAGCAGCGCGACACACATTCCACATCGACATCGTGTTGGTTTTAACAACATCTTCTTCGACGTAGTTTGCGGCGCTGGGACGAGATGCAAGTGAGATCACTGCATCACAATCGTCCATCGCAGAAATGACCTGACCATAATCAGAAATTTCGACCTCAAAGAATGTAGGAATCTTTGGCCAGTTCTCTCGCATCTGCACAGCCGCTTCGGCGTTTGCTAACTGCCCCGTTGTTCCGCTGTGTCCCAAATTGCTGGTCACACGGAACTTGTCGGCATTGACCACTTCATGGCCCAATTTGTAGAGCTCGTCGATCACGTAGTGACCCACAATTCCTGATCCACCAGTTACAAGTACTTTCATATTCTGAGTTCCTGAGATTCGTATGCCGCTTCGGTTTGATCTAAACGCGAATCGAGCCCGCTTTCACGAGCTCGACTCAATTTACAGCTTGGAGTGTCCAATATCCCTACCGAACACTTGGAATGTCGATGAAACGACTACCAGGGCATCGTTCGTCCGGTCTTCTTTCGACCGTACTCCGCCCACTCTTGAGTCGCACCCATCATTTTCACGCCGAGTACGTCGATCGAGTAGTCGACTTTTTCTTCCAGCGTCATGTTGTCATCTGCCCAACTTGCGTAGAAGCCAATGCCCTTGCGAGTGAGCGCTGCATTGATTCGATCCCGAGCGTCGTTCATGTCCGCTGGGTAAGGAGGGTCGTGGGCATCAGGGTGACCAAGCGACATTCCCATGTCGCCAGGGCCCCATTCAGCAAATGCGATTCCCGGAACTTCGACAATTTCGTCTACGTTTTCGAGACAGTACCGGTCTTCGATCTTGAGTCCAAGGATGAGTTCACCCTCTGGATTCATTGGCCACGGGTCAGCACGTCGAGCGTACTCAACCGGGTCGAGCCCCCAAATTTCGTTTGAAGGCTTCTGTCCGCCTGAACCACGGAGTCCCTCGCCAATCACATCTTTTTCGATGGTCTGGAACGGGTATCGAGTGGTCTGAACGAACGCTTTTACCGATTCAGCAGTTCGGGTGTGTGTGTGCAAAATTCCGTGCGCACCTGTCGACAGCACATGTCGTGATTGCCAAGCGTTGTAGCGCACTTCTTCTGGCGTAATGGCGTTCGAAGGAAGCGTGCAAAGAACAGTTGGTGTCAAGTGACCACTTGGGGTTGGACCACCATCTTTGAGACCACGCATGTAACTGGTGAGACCAATAATGTCGAACGCCTTGTGTTCAAAATCCATCATGAGCATGTCGGCCCATGTTTGGGAATCTTTCACACCAGCGTCGTAAGTTAGCTCAGTTGGATGAGTAGCGTAGAACGGCTGACCAGCTTCGAGCAACTCAATACATTTATTAATTCGTTTTGACATAGTAATGCTCCTAATTTAGTTGTTCGTTAATCGCCATGGAAGATCAAGTTCACCAGTGATTCCGCGGAACCAGTCGATCACCTCAGGGTGATATGGAATTCCATTAGCGCGTCGTTCAATTTCTTCTTCATGCTCAGGCAATCCTGCGTACACGACACGGTCTTTGCCCGGAATCGGTGGAGTGCTCTTGATCTCGTTCATGTAGATATCCATCTCGCTCTTAAACTCTTCAAGATCGGCGAACGCCTCTATGTTGTATGCGATGAAGTGGTGGGAAGCACCGCCTCGACGATTTGGACCAGCGCCTGAAGATCCGAGAAGTGCACACATAATTTCTACCCAAATGCCCATGCTCGAGCCCTTGTGAGCTCCGCCTTCACGGGTTCCGCCAGTTGGCAGCATGAAGAACTCGTCAGGAACGGGGCTCTCTTCCATTATGGGAACGCCGTCTGCTCCGGCAATCCAACCTGGTGCAACATCAACCCCAAGGCGTTTTGCCAAAGCGATCTTGTTCCCTGCAACCGAGCTCATCGATGCATCAAAGATGAATGGTGCTTCGCTATTCGTTGGAACAGCAACCGAAATTGGATTGAGACCAAACATCGGCTTCGCTCCGTCAACAGGAAGAACCTGCATTCCACCGGTGGTCATGGACACACCAATCATGCCGTGCGGAATCGCCATCGCTGCGTGATAGGCGGCTGCACCAAAGTGAACACCATTGTTCGCAGTAATAGAGCCAATTCCGTAAATTTTGGCGCGCTCAATCGCCATGTCCATCGCCATCGGACCGACAACCAGACCATGACCTTTGTCGCAGTCGAGCGTTGCGGCAGCCGGCATTTCCCGAATGATTTTCGGCTTCGGAGTGGGGTTGATTCCGCCCTCTCCGAACGACTCGACATATCGACGTAGCATGTTCGAAACGCCGTGGGTTTCAATGCCTCGAATGTCGGCGTAAACCAACACTTCTGCACCTATTTCTGCCTCGTTGGCAGGCATGCCCATCTTTAGAAAAATATCGGTAACAGTGGCATGCATGTGGTCAACATCGACATGTACCGCTACATCACTTGGTACGTGAAATCGTTCCAGCAATTCTTGCAGTCCTTTTCTGGATTGGTTCATTCCGCAAGAACTCTACGTAGCCGAGATCGTGTTTTTGAATGAACGTGTAAAACCGGCGGAGTATACCCCCAAGACGAGCACGGTCGCACTAATCCCTGTTCAGATTACCCTCGAATAATCTGGCTATTTTGAGGATTCGTTCGATTTCAATCGCCGCACCCGTTGCCTAAATCACCAGATAAGCCTAGATTTCTTCGAGCGAATTACTAACGAACTCCAAATCTGGAGAATTATTGATGCCCCAGGGCCTAACTACCGTTTTCACAGAACCGGGTAAGCCGTTCGAGCTCGAAACACTGCCTACACCCGAAATCGAAACGGG
>JAPKFF010000003.1:0-40616 GCA_028821715.1 Dehalococcoidia bacterium | reverse complement strand
GTCATCTCGGGATTATGATTAGTTTCGGTTTACGCAGCGAGAACTGACTCTGAAGATTATATGATCGAATGAGGTATCCACTAAAACAGGAGTAAACGATGGCTTCGCAGGACATGCGGCTCGAACGTGATTCGATGGGTGAACTAGAAGTTCCAGCAAACGCTTACTACGGCGGAAACGCCCGGCGCGCTGAATTAAACTTCCCGATTAGCAATCTGCGACTTGGACGTTCATTCATCAAAGCAATTGGGCAAATCAAGCAGTCAGCAGCCGTCGTAAATCTCGAACTCAATGCTCTCGACGAAGATATCGCAAACGCGATCATCGCTTCTGCCGAACGAATTATAAATGGTGAATTCGACAGTTCGTTTGTTGTCGACATATTTCAGACAGGCTCTGGCACGTCGACCAACATGAACACCAACGAAGTCATCTCGAACGTCGCAATCGAATCACTCGGCGGCGAACTTGGATCGCGAAACCCAGTTCACCCAAACGATCACGTAAACAAAGGTCAGTCGTCGAACGATGTCTTCCCGTCCACGATCCACTTGGCAGCTGCCGGGGCGATCAAGGACAATCTGCTTCCTTCATTGAAAGAACTCGAAGACTCACTTCGAGCCAAATCAGAAGAGTTATGGGGAGTTGTGAAGACAGGACGTACCCACCTTCAGGACGCTACACCGATCCGACTCGGTCAGGAATTCCTTGGCTACGCGGGTCAGCTCGAATTCGCCGGCAAGCGAGCCGAAAAAGCACTTGCCGAACTGTCAGTTCTCGCCCTAGGTGGAACAGCCGTTGGAACAGGCATTGGCATGCATCCCGAGTTCGCAACACGAGTTATTTCACGATTGCGCGATCTCACTGGTCTCGATCTTTCGGAAACCACCAACCACTTCCAAGCTCAGAGCACTCTCGACGCCGCGGTATCCGCGTCTGGTCAACTCAAATCTATCGCCGTCGGCATGCTCAAGATCGCCAACGACATTCGATGGCTCGGCTCCGGACCTCGTGCTGGCGTCGGCGAAATCTCATTGCCAGAAGTCCAGCCCGGATCATCAATCATGCCGGGCAAGGTCAACCCAGTTATAGCTGAGTCTGTTGCGATGGTTTCGGCTCAGGTAATCGGAAATGACGCAACGATTACGATCGCTGGTCAGTCAGGAAACTTCGAGCTAAACGTGATGATGCCAGTGGCAGCCCACAACCTGCTTGAGTCGATTGATCTGCTAGCTGCTGCAGCCCGCAACTTCGCCCGACAGTGCATCAACGATCTCGTAGCAACCAACAAGGGGCCAGAAATGGTCATGCAGGGTCTAGCGATCTGCACTGCGTTGGCACCAATCATCGGATACGACGAGGCCGCCCGCCTTGCACATGTAGCGTCCGAAAGCGGCGAAACAATCAAACAGGTCGCCCTACGAGAAACCAATCTAACCAGCGAAAAACTCGATGAAGTCCTTGAGCCACTGTCAATGACCGAACCGAAGGCATAGCCTTAAGAAAAATCCTCCTAAAAGGGATAATCGAATAGAAAATCACACGAGACCGGTGCATACTGTCGCCGGTCTCGGTGTATTTAACACACCGGTAGTAATAGGGAGATTTCGTGAATGAGCGCCGAAGCTAAAGTAAAAGAACTCGGACTTGATCTAACTCACCCATCAGGCCCCGTTGCCAATTACGTACCTGCCGTAACCGTTGGCAAACTCGTTTATCTTTCGGGGAAAGGTCCTAATCGCCCCGATGGATCGCAGGTTACTGGCAAGGCTGGATCAGAATGCACTGTCGACGAATCGTACGATGCTGCCCGACTCTGCGGCATCCAGCTTCTCTCAGCATTGAAAGAGCATGTTGGAAGCCTCGACAAGGTAAAACGTGTCGTCAAACTGCTAGGTATGGTCAACGCCACCCCTGATTTTGCCGATCAGCCCAAAGTCATCAATGGATGTTCCGATCTGCTCGTCTCGATTTTTGGCGAGGACGGCAAACACGCCCGTTCAGCAGTTGGCATGGGCAGCCTCCCAGGTCAAATCACTGTTGAAATAGAGATGATTGTCGAACTAAAGTAATGTCCAGATACTTTCGCTAAATCGGACCACCCCAACGGAACGGATCGCCAATTGCCCGGAACAATCAGCATCAAAACCATCAACCACGTTGGAATTCCAATATGGGACCGCCGCGTTGCGCTGAAGTTCTACCGAGATATTCTCGGCCTTCAAGTGATCCCTTCAATGGTTGATTCGCCCAACATCGTCTGGACCAAAACTCTAGATGGGACAATGGTTCACTTGATCGAGCCATCCGACGGTGAAAATCTTGGTGATCCCCACATTGCTTTTGAGGTAGACGATTTCGGCTCCTCAGTTGAGGCATTAAGAGCTTCTAGCTACCCGAACATTAGCGACACGGGCGAACGGCACGACGGACAGAAGTGCATCTTCATCGACGACAACGATGGCAACCGCCTGGAATTCGCTACCGCAAGCAATCTTCGCTCATCGACTCGTGTCACCGACGCTCTTGGCTACACAACCGAATCGGGAACTAACGTCACAGTCGACTCCCCGTCCAAAATCAAAATACTTACGATCAACCACGCTGGTTTAGCTGTGAGCGATCGTGCTGAGTGCATGGGCATGTACCGCGATCTACTCAACATCAATGTAATTCCCCACCAGATCGACGGCAATACGCTTAGCTGGACAGAAATGCCCGATGGATCAATGGTTCACGTTATCGACCCTCCACAGTCGGTAGGATCGCGCGGCGATGGTCGTCAGCACGTAGCGTTCGAGGTCGCCGATCTTGAAGCGACTGCTGAAGCTCTAGTCGAAGCCAACGTCGAAATCGTCGAAGGAATCGGAACGCGACACGACGGTCAGCAGTTCCTGTTCATCTATGACCCCGACGGCAATCGCATCGAACTAGCGACACGTGGCGATCACTCGAACACACCTCGCACTGCCGATGAAAACGGATACACAAGCGAAAATGGTGTGATGCTATAGAAGAGAACTAGCCGCCGAAGCTTTCTGAGACGCGGGTTCGTAGGTTACTTAGTTCGGCGATCCGGCACTCTCAATACTTGCGAAATACGACTCTAGAAAACCAACTGCAGCCGTTTCAATTTTCGAGTCGGCAACCTTCTTCAAGATCCCTGACGTTTCGACCGATCCCACCATTTGAACGGCCGTGCCTCCTGAATCGCCGCCAGTACCAGTCAGAGTCATTTTGGCGTTTGTCGAAACCCCAGCGCCCATCGACTTCCCTGAAAGTTCGATCGTGAAACCACGAAGTTCATCGATGTTTGACAAATGAACATTAGCGTTCACTGTTGGACGTAAAAATCCCATCCGAATCTTGATCGAAACTCGATAGCTGTCCGATCCGGTCGAAACCACTGTCGCTGTTCCGGGCAAGTGAGGTTTCATGGCCGCTGGATCAGTCAACACACTCCAAACAGTCGACAGTGAAGCTTCAACCGTTCGGTCGTAATCAAATTTCAATGGGATGCCTTTCGACCGCTCTGAAGCGGTCGGAACAACTGGATTTCTAAAAACATGTTCAAGACGGTCAATTCTATCCAGCAAATCCTCTCTTACATCACGACGCTGGACTAGGATTGAGCGCATATGTCATCGCCCAAGGCGCCACCAACACCTCAGACCCCGATAGTCCATAGTTCAGTTCGTTCAACCATTCGCTCACTCGTGTGGTCTGTTTACGCGCCCTCTTTCCTGCTTTCGATGGGTCAGGGCATCCTCATCCCAGTTCTACCGGGGTTCGCTAAAGAGGAAATGGCAGCGACTATCGGACTCGTCGGTCTAGTAATAGCAGCACGCTACATTGGCACGATGATATTCGATGTACCGGCAGGAATTCTTGTCGGTCGACTCGGACTTCGCAAAACGATGATCGCTGGCGTGATACTTTTCGGAATATCAGCCGTTTGGGCCGGCTTATCCCCCAACTTTTCATCGCTTATGGCGTCAAGAATGTTAGCCGGTGCCAGTTTCGCTCTTTGGAGTATTTCTCGACATTCCTATATCGCAACGGCAGTTCCGATGGACGTTCGAGGAAGAGCACTTTCATTGTTCGGCGGAATATCCCGCATCGCCACAATACTCGGTCCGCTAATGGGTGGAATCCTGGCCGAAAGTGTAGGCATCCGAGTACCGTTCTACGCCCAGGCTGGCGTTGCCGTACTCACTCTCGGTATGGTGCTTATAACGACCCATAACATGATCGAACCAAGTCGCTCAGTGAGCCGCCACAATGTATTTGCTGAACTCGGAACCGTGGTAACTCGACACCGACGAGATTTTGCAACTGCTGGTGTCGCCGCTGTCGCTCTGCAGTTCGTTCGTGCTGGACGGGAATTTTTGATACCGGTTTGGGGTGGAGAACTCGGACTTGGTAAAGACCAGATCGGTTCCATCGCTGCCGCTTCATTTGCCGTCGACTCAATGCTATTTCCACTTGTCGGCTACTCGATGGACAAATGGGGTCGTAAGTCGACCGGGATACCGGCATTCATAATGCTGGGCACAGCCATCGCACTGATTCCTTTGACGGGTTCGTTTGGCGCGCTTATGGCTGTCGGACTAATTGCAGGACTCGGTAACGGCCTATCCAGTGGGTTCGTACTCATCATGGGCACTGATCTCGCACCAAAAGAAAATCCCGGCGAATTCTTGGGAGTTTGGCGTCTTATCTCAGACACCGGTGGAGCAAGCGGGCCAATCGCCATTGGCGGAATCGCTCAGATTCTCACGCTCGGCATAGCGTCAGTCTCAACGGCCGGTATTGGAGCATTCGGTGCCTTAATGCTGATCTTTGCAGTAAAAGAAACTATGACCAGAACGCCAAGGTCCTCTGTAAAAACTGCTCGACCAAAGGCCAAGTAGTAAGCGGATCGCTACCCAACGGCAACTCGCATCGAGCGGAGCACGTTCGAGAAGCCGAAGACGTTAGAGTCCTTCAGCGTTCAACAAGGCGTGTAGGTCTCGCAAACACATTGCGTCATCTTCGGGTGCCCTAGCGTCAACCCAGTCCTTAGACTCGCCCGACATGCCTTCAACGGCTCCCACAGCGACGATTTCCTTTACCCATTCGTAACCCTGCTCCACCGATGGCAGAAGGTTCTTACCCGCCTTGAGCGACAGTGCAGCGATCAATCCATATCCGCCCCAGTTCGAAACGCTGGCAGTGATGAGTTCAGTCGTTGTCGTAACGCATGGATCGTCTGGCAAATTTTCGATATCGGGAATCACATGCCGCATATTGCCCATACCGATCTCGTTTCCGCCATCGCCGATGCCGACTGTGTACGGGTGCTCATCAAACATATGGTCTATTTTGGCGTTGAACTTCGAAAAATCGACGCCTTTCCAGTTCCGATACGTCCCGTCACCGAGCAAGCCTGCTCGCTCAATCGACACCATCGCCGACGGAGCGTGCTCCACCAATAACTTGTGAGCGAACATGCTCGATTCATGATGACTCGTGATCGGAAACTCGATTACTTCGTCATCACCAGCAATCGCCCTAACCACCGTCGAACACAACTCATCCGTGATATAGGCAACTGTATTGCCAAATGACTTCAAAGCGTCGCCAATGGCAACCGCACCCGGAGGTCCATCGGTTTCAGGCTCACCGGCTCTCAAAATATAAAAACCGGTGGCGATCAGAATCTTCCCAGGGTGATCGAGCAGCAACTGCGCCGACGCCTCAAGCCAGCCTTCAGACATGTGTTCTCGCAACGCCTTCATCCCGCGAATGTCATCTTGCAGACAAATGTCTTCGATCTTTGTGAATACAGATGATTCAGGCATGAATTATCACGGGCTTTTATAAGTGTTTAGAACGATTAGTACGGCCGATATCCTACAAAACAGCCAAATCTTCGTCCATTAGATCAGTCACGAACATGTGACCCGGCGAATGCGTGATCATCAGCTCTGGTTTCGACGCCATCGCTACCGATTGAGGAGTCACGCCGCACGCCCAGAACACCGGAACTTCGTCCTCATTGCCCTGATCCCACACTTCGCCGAAATCGGGCTTCGTAATGTCAGATATTCCGATCTTGGAAGGATCGCCAATGTGAATCGGCGCACCATGAGTATCAGGGAATCGGGAAGTCGCCTGTACGGCTCGAACCACTTTGTCCTGTGGAATCCAGCGGTGCGAAACCACCATCGGACCGCCAAATTCTCCCGATTGTTGAGTTTGAATATCGGTAATAAACATCGGCACATTGTGTTCAGTGCCGTAGTACGGCAGGTCGATTCCGTTCGCCATCAGAGCGTGCTCAAATGAGAAGCTACATCCAAGCAAGAACGTAACCAGATCATCTCGCCAATGTGACTCAAGAGTCTGAGGCTCATCCACCATCTCGCCGTTCTTGTACACGCGGTACAACGGCACGTCAGTGCGGATATCCGAACCAGGAGCAGTAAGAGCGGCCTCTACTTCACCAGCCTCGATTACCTCCACTACTGGACAGGGCTTCGGATTTCGCTGACAGAACAATAAAAACTCGAATGCAACTTCTTTGGGCAATATCGCCACGTTCGCCTGCACGTGATGAGGAGCGACACCCGAAGTCGGCTGTACAAATTTGCCTGTGCGACTGAGCCGTCGGACTTCTGCACCAGTTTGTGGAACTGTTATCTCTGTGGACATACGAGCATTTTAGATATTCGAATATAGCGAGTCAAACTACAAACATAGCCAACTTCGCCCCCAGCCGCTCGTCTATTGGACTAACATCTTGGCTATTCAGCGACTTGGGAGCCAAAATCACCCCGACCTGAATAAACGTTGTGACTCTTGCACAACACCCAACCTGAAGCAATCGACCAAACCAAAAAAACAATGAAAATTACTAGAGTTGATCAGTTTGCGCCG
Organism: Dehalococcoidia bacterium; assembly: GCA_028821715.1. GTDB lineage: Bacteria > Chloroflexota > Dehalococcoidia > Lucifugimonadales > Lucifugimonadaceae > Lucifugimonas. The sequence goes on along the minus strand of JAPKFF010000003.1, from coordinate 33,695 downwards.
CGCAACCGCACGCGACTGATCCGCATATCTACCGACACCGGAATCGAAGGCTGGGCCGAGAGCACCCTCGAAGGCAAGCCTCAGAGTGTGCCAGCCGCTATCGACGAGTTCGCCCAGTACCTCATCGGCAAAGACCCACTGAGGATCGAACACCACTGGCAGCAGATGTACCGATCCTCCTTCTTCCGAGGCGGCGCTCACAACATGTCAGCGATTGCGGCTATCGACGCTGCGCTGTGGGACATCTCAGGCAAGCACTACGGCGTTCCAAGCTACATGCTCATGGGCGGCAATGTCCGCGACAAGATTCGTGTCTACGCCCACTGGGGAATCCGTGATCTCTCTGACGAAGGGCTTGAGCAGTCACGAGACCGCCTCACGATGCTCCAAAAGAGCGGATACACCGGCTACAAAGCTGGTCCCGCTGGCACTTGGCGCGCCCACGAGCCACCATCTCGTATCGACGAGTTCGTAAAGGCCGCCTACATGATGCGAGAGTGGGTCGGCGATGATGTTGAACTATGTTTCGACTTCCACGGAAAGATGACCCCGGGTCTCGCAGTCGAGATCTGCAACGAGATCAAGGGCATGCGCCCGATGTTCGTTGAAGAGCCTGTGCCACAGGAAAACCCCGATGCACTGAAACGAATTCAAGAACAGGTTTCGTTCCCACTGGCGACGGGCGAGCGACTTCTGTCCCGCTGGGAGTTTCGCGAAGTTATCGAAAAGCAAGCAGTTTCACTACTACAACCTGACGTCGCCCACTGTGGTGGTCCGTCTGAACTGAAGCGAATCGCCAACTACGCCGAGGTCTACTACCAGCACATCATGCCTCATTGCGCAATCGGCCCATTGGCCCTCGCAGCTTGCATGCTAGTCGACGCTGTGGTTCCTAACTTCCTGATTCAAGAACAGGTCGATGCCGGTCTCGGTGCCGGACTGCTCAAGAAGCCTTGGGAAGTCAAAGATGGGCACATCGATCTCTGGACAACTCCAGGTCTCGGTGTCGAGCTAGACGAAGCTGAAGCAACTAAGACCTACGATGGTGAAGCCTACGGCTACCACAAGGAACTTGGTGGCGAGTACTACTACGACAATGACGGATCAGTCGCTGACTGGTAAGTCTTGCGATAGCACTATCGAACTAAAACTAGAGTCCATCGCCGAAACGATGGACTCTAGTTTTAGTTCGCAATGTTTTTATCAATCGGCGTAACATGTTGCGATCAACACCTGCCTCACGGAGACTGTCAGATGAAAATGCGCCCTCTTGGATCGACCGGTCTTAACGTTGCTCCAATTGGACTCGGTGCCGCCCAGCTCGGCTCATCCGAATACGATCACGCCAAAGATGTGATCTTCAAAGCCCTTGATCTCGGGGTGAACTACTTCGACACTGCGCGTGGATATTGGGATTCCGAGATCAAGCTCGGCAAAGCACTCAAGGGCGAACGCGAAAACGTCATCATTTCATCGAAAACAACTGGCAAGACCAAAGCAGAGGCAGCCCAGCACATCGACGAATCACTTGCTCGGCTCCAAACCGACTACATCGATAACTATCATTTGCACGCTTTAAGTGATCTAGATGACGTCGACGTTCGACTTGGTGGCCCGCTAGAAGCGCTGTTAGAAGCACGCAAAGCCGGAAAAATACGTCACATCGGCGTCACCGGTCACACATTCCCGTCAGTGTTGATCGCTGCACTAAAGCGATTCAAATTCGACACGTTCCTCGTACCTTTGAACATCGTCGAGCGCGAACCGCTTGCCGAACTCATTCCACTCGCACTAGAAACCAAACTCGGCGTAACGATCATGAAACCGGTCGCCACCGGACTGCTTCCGGCGCCCATCGCATTGAAATGGCTCATGAATCAACCAATAGCGGTAGCCGTGCCGGGAGCCACTACCGCAGCCGAGATGGAACAAAACGTGAGCATTGGTGCACTCGACAACTACACGCTCTCGGCTGCAGAAGAAGCCGAGGTTGCAAAGTGGACGTTGGACTTAGCTACCGATCGCTGCCGCATATGCATGGAATGCCTGCCCTGCCCTTCGGATATCGGAATCCCTGGCACGCTTGGCACCGACGTTATGTACAACCACTACCGTTCGATGGGCTCAGCCAAGTTCGCAGACTTCCCTTGGGAAGTCTCGCGGGTTGAAGACGAGTGGAAAAACCGTGAGGCAACTATCGCCAAGATCGACGATCACGCCGCCTGTGATTCGTGCATGCAGTGCGAATCACGCTGCCCTTACAGTTTGCCTATCGTTTCGATGCTCCGAACGATGTCACCCAATATGAAAGACATGCTCGACATCTGGTCAAAGCAAGGCTCAAAAGTTTAGCCCTGTTACGACGCTTAGACCCTACGAAACCTGCGGGTGAGTCCCGTTCCACGGTCGAGCAATTTCGAACGCTCGGCTGCCTCGGTAAACGGTCGCATCATCATCGTACGCGCCGATAATCTGCAGGCCAACCGGCATGCCGCCCTCGCCAAAACCGACCGGTATCGAAGATGCCGGGTTGAATGAGGAGTTGAAGACCATCGTGAACGGGATTGCTCCGTAGTTGATACCAGCCATCTCGTCATCATTGCTCTTCGAGCCAATCTGCGAAGGTGGGTCTAAATGCGGCCAAGCGACAGCTGCGTTAGTCGGAGCAAGTACGAGGTCATACTCCTCGAACAACTGGTGCATCTTCAGTTGAAGATTCTGCACATCGCGTAGTGCAGCCGACACGTCAGCCCCGCTCAGAGTCTTACCGTGGTTGATCATATCGAGGGTGTAAGGCATCAGGTCTTCAGGTCGCTCTTCGGCGAGATGCCCATACATTGCGACTTGCCCTGCCGTCCAGAGCGTCCACCATGCATCACGAGGAACCGGATCGAACTTTATATCCACCGGTTCGACATTCGCACCCAGTTCACTAAAAGCCGACCATGATTCCTCTACGGCAGCAGCAACGTCGAGGTTCACATCTGAAATTCCGAGCGTCATCGTCGTTCCGATGCGCATTCCCTTGACGCCATCTTCGAGCTGCGCCAAATAATCGGGCACATCACCTTTCACAGAGCCGGGATCACGAGCATCGAATCCAGCAAGGGTTTGGTTCAAGATAGCGGAGTCACGGACGTCGTTCGACATGGGCCCACTCGTTCCAGCCGAGTTATAAGCCGGTTTAGCCTGCCCGCCAAAACGTGGAATACGGCCATGTGTCGGCTTATGACCGAATATTCCGCAGAACGAAGCAGGAAGTCGCACCGAACCACCGCCATCAGAGCCGGTGCCGATGGAACACATGCCAGAAGCGATTGCAGCCGCAGTTCCTCCACTTGAACCACCCGGCATTCGCGCCGGGTTCCACGGATTGTTGCAAGTTGGTGCAACGTTCGTGAATGTCTCTTCCCGATTGCCAAACTCAGGCGTATTCGTCTTGCCTAAGATCACCACACCAGACGCTCGCAGTCTTTCGACCGCAACGGAATCGTAGTCAGGTATCCAATCCTCAAAGAACGTACTTCCAAGAGTTGTACGAAGTCCTTTGGTGACTTCTAAGTCCTTCACGGCAATAGGAACTCCGTGCAGCGGTCCGGGTACTAATCCGCTGGTAAGAGACTCATCGGCAGCCTTAGCCGCAGCCAAAGCACCTTGCTCATCAACAGTGATGAATGCGTTCAGTTGAGGCTCCAACTCTACGATGCGACGCAACGAAGTCTTAGTCATTTCAACCGACGAAATTTCACCAGCAACAATCATTTGGCGCTGTTTGTGCGCCGGAGTAAACATTAACTCTCGATCGTTCATATTTATTACTACCTGAATCTTTAGTTCACTGCCAATTTCAAACCCATCACCGCCTGCAAATCAGCAAGCTCTTTTATTCGAACGAGCCATTGGCTCAATCGAACGCTGCGCCGCCGTTTACGTTGATCGCCTGACCCGTGATTTCCTTTGAGTCGTCCGAAGACAAGAACGCCACACACTTCCCAATGTCCTCGGGAGTCTGTTCTCGACCCAATGGCATAACTGCCTTGATTTGGTCGATAAAAATCTCGTACGGAGTCATCTCAGAATAATCGGGATTCAAATCCTTGTGGTTCTGAGCAATCGCCTGCCACATTGGCGTCCACAATCTACCCGGGCAGACTGCATTCACATTGATGTTGTACGAACCAAGTTCCATCGCCAACAAGTGCGTGTACTGAATGGCCGCTGCCTTCGACACCAAATACGGGTGCTGTGCGTTTCCCCGGCCCTTATCACCAATCCCTCGTGGTTTGCGACCTCCGTGTGAAGCGATAACGACAATCTTGCCCTGCTCACGGTCTTTCATGTGTTCTTTCACAGCATCGGTCGTGTTCGTCATTCCCTGCACGTTCACAGCGAACGTCATATCCCAGTCTTGCTTAGTGAAGTCTTTACGCTCGGAGAATCCACGACCTCCGATAACACCGGCATTCGGAACACAAATATCGATGCCACCGAGCTCAGAAATCGTCCTGCCGGCAAAATGATCGAGCGATTCTGGATCAGTTACGTCAACAGCTCCCGAAATTGCTTTGCCGCCCGCAGCGTTAATTGCCTTCGCAGTCTCTTCAGCCGCAGCGCCGTCAATATCGCAAACAGCTACGGCGGCTCCCCGCTCAACAAGCACATTTGCGATTCCCACGCCGATGCCGCGTCCTGCGCCAGTTATCAGCGCTACCTTGTCCTGAAGTTGTCCTGCCATCGCACTAGCCATAATTTTCGAACTCTCCTATTCTCATGTGGTCCTAAAGAAAACGGTACACATGCCTGATTGGCGAATCATAAATCACAGGAAATCCTCTTGCAGACTAATTCGACTGTCATTCTCACGTTCCGACTGTAGAATTTATGTAGCGCCCGTAGCCTGCGGGCGAATTTTTTATGTGGACACGTCAGCCCGGCGTGGACTGCAGGAGCAATTCAATTGGCCAAGCGCACTCTTACCGGTACCTCTCTCGACACCCTAGTTTCACTCGCAAAGCGACGTGGATTCATATTCCAAAGCTCCGAAATCTACGGCGGACTCTCCAGTGTTTGGGATTACGGCCCCGTTGGAGTTGAACTCAAACGCAACGTAAAAGACGCCTGGTGGAAATCGATGGTGCGCGAGCGAGACGACGTTGTCGGCATCGACGCATCGATTCTCATGCACCCCGATGTATGGGTAGCCTCGGGTCACCTCGCCGGTTTCAGCGACCCGCTGGTCGAGTGCAACGATTGTCATCGACGTTTCCGTGAAGATCAGGTCGAAGGCGACGTCTGCCCTAACTGTGGTGGTGGATTCGGACCTGCACGTCAGTTCAACCTCCTGCTCAAGACTTTTCTAGGCCCTGTCGAAGAAGACGCCGCAACGGTGTATCTACGACCTGAAACAGCGCAGGCAATGTTTGTGAACTTTGAGAACGTCCAAACGACCTCTCGAAAGAAGATACCGTTCGGAATCGCCCAAATTGGTAAGTCGTTCCGAAACGAAATCACTCCCGGTAATTTCACGTTCCGAACCCGTGAGTTCGAACAGATGGAAATGGAATTCTTCTGCGAACCAGGTACTGATGACGATTGGCATGACTACTGGATGAACTTCTCGCTCGACTGGTTCAAGAAATACGGGCTTCGTGGTGAAAAGCTCTTGCTCAGGGTTCACGAAGCCGACGAACTCCCTCACTACTCGAAGGCGTCGGCCGACGTCGAGTACGAATTCCCTTGGGGGTGGGGTGAGCTCGAAACGATTTCAAACAGAACCGATTTCGACCTGAAAGCTCACTCCGAGAAGAGCGGCAAGGACCTCTCATACTTCGATGACCAGAAAAAGGAACGATACGTTCCGTTCGTAGTTGAACCTGCGATGGGCGCCGATCGATCTGCGCTCGCGTTCCTCGCAGATGCTTACGACGAAGAGGGCGAAGGCAAGGAGATGCGGGTAGTTCTGCGTTTCCACCCCGACATCGCTCCGTTCCAGGTCGCAGTGCTTCCGCTTTCGAAGAAGGAAACCTTGAGCCCGACAGCGCAGCGTGTGCACGAACTTCTGCGTCCGTACTTCAACACTCAGTACGACGATACGCAGAGCATTGGTCGACGTTACCGCCGCCAAGACGAGATCGGCACGCCACTGTGCGTAACAGTCGACTTCGACACTCTTGACGACGATGCAGTGACGATTCGAAACCGAGACACGATGGAACAGGTTCGGGTCTCGATTGAGAATCTAGAATCGGCGATACGTGACCTGCTAAACCAGATGCGAACCGATGCAAAGGGATAGCCAATAGATAGTTCAAAACGTTTGTAACCGCCGGCGCTTGGTATACATAGAACTTAACAAGCACCAAACGCTCGGCGTCTGAACCGAGAACTCTCTTCTTAATAGCGCCGTTATCGACTTTAGCAATATCAAACATTTAGCAATCCTGATAAATAACCATGATTTGAACAATCGCTTCGATAGACCAAATTTCTGACATGAAGACCGCCGCCACTAATCGCAAACGCATGCTCCGCCGCCTATGGCTGGTGGCATTGATCGCCATTGTCGCTATCGCAGCGGTCGACTGTGGCAGCGATGACGACGCTAAATCGGTAGCGGAAGTGGACGCTGGCGGGTCAAATGTCGAAGTTGGAACTGCACCCGACGTCACCGGCGAAACGTTCACTCATGGCGACTTCAGTCTCGATCAGCACGAAGGTAAACCTGTGTTGATCAACTTCTGGTTCCCATCATGCCCACCTTGCCGAGCTGAAATGCCCGACCTTCAGGCCGCTTATGAAAAGTACGGCGACGATGTAGCGTTTATCGGTGTGCAGCAACTTGGTATCGATTCAGCCGCAAACGGACAAGCGTTCACCCGTGATCTTGGGCTTACATACCCGAACATGCCCGACGTAGGTTCGGCTGTCCAGTTCGGCTACGAAGTGTTCTCGTTCCCAAGTACGATCTTTTTGGACAAACATCACAACATCGCCCGCACGTGGACCGGCATCATCGGCGAAGAGCAACTCGGCGAACAGCTCGATGCTCTTCTTACCGGTTAGAGACCAAAACAGTCGACGAGTAGTCAACCACCCGCAAGACCCTGATGGCATAATCGCTCCATGTTTGGAGATATAGCAGCCAGCGACTGGATCATGCTGATCGTGCGATGGGCCCACGCTATTGGCGCCGTCGCATGGATCGGTGGAAGCGCGTTCTTCGCTTTCGTACTCCGCCCCGTCGAAAGAGCCAATCCCGACCTTGTTCGTCCCGTCTTACGACCTCTCGGTTCGGTCTACCGCGAACTCGTCGACATATCAGTGATCGTAATCATTATCACAGGTCTAGTACTGATGTTCGATCGCCTCACCGGTAATGACGCGACAGCAGCGTGGCTCATCGTCTTAGGCGTAAAACTGGCTCTGGCAATTTGGATGTTTTACTTGGTTTGGCACTTCCGACAGTCCGACTTCGATCCAACTGAACAGCCAGAAGGACTCGCAGCTCGCCTATCGTGGCTCATCGGGTACAACGCCATGGTGTTCTTCGGCGTCATCGTATTCCTATTGGCGTCAATACTAAGAGTCCTCTTCGAAAACTCAATCTCGAGCTAAACGATCCCGCTAATTCCTGACCTGTCTGATTCTTCGGTCAATTCAGCAATCGTCCGACCGAACACCGGATGCACAACATCAGGTGCAATCTGTGAAAGCGGAACCAACACAAACGCCCGTTCGTGCAATCGAGGGTGCGGAACCGTTACTCCGCTCGCCTCGATCACGTTTTCTCCGTGTAAAAGTAGATCGAGATCTAACGTCCGTGATGCGTTCTTTTCCTCGCGAGCACGCCCAAGCGAATACTCGATCGACAGCAGATCGGTCACAACATCTAATGGATCGAGCGTCGTGCTAATCGCCACAACCTGGTTCAGATAGCGGGGCTGGTAGCCATCGACGCCCCACGGCTTAGTTTCAAAAACAGAACTAAGCGCCGTGATCGGGCCGATAGTCGCCAATCGTTCGACCGCACCCTGAAGATTCCGAACCCGGTCTCCCAGATTGCTCCCGAGACCGACGTACGCCGTTACAACCCCGCTAGGCATCTGGTACACCGTCTCTTCGGTGGCGGGTTAGCGCATCACTCATCTTCACAACACTCACCATCTCTCGTACATCGTGCACCCGCACGATATCCGCACCGCCCTGAATCGCCAGAGCGACCGTGGCCGCTGTTCCGAATCGTCTATCGTGGACCGACTCGCCGGTTACTGCCCCAATGAATGATTTCCTCGACGTGCCAATCAACACTGGGAGGACCAACTCAGCACGTAAGGCGGCGATGTTACGCAACATTTCCATAGACTGGGCACCCGACTTAGCAAAGCCAATACCAGGGTCGACAATAATATTTGATCTTTCGACTCCGGCTCTCGCCAATTCTTGGATCGAACGATGTAGGTCACTTAAAACATTCTCGACCACGTCGCCGTCATCTCCGCTCTGCCTGATGTGACTCACGATGATCGGAACTCCAGAATTGGCTAGCATTCCCGGCATCTCAGCATCGCCAAGCATCGACACGTCATTCACCAGTGAAGCACCGGCAGCAAAAGCAGCGTCAGCGACAGCCGCCTTTCGAGTGTCGATCGATATCGGTATGCCTAGACGCCTGATTAGTCCCTCTATAACTGGAACCACTCTAGTGATTTCGTTCTCTGCTTCTATAGGTTTCGCATCTGGATAAATACTCGCCGGGCGTGTCGACTCGCCACCAACGTCAATGATGTCGGCTCCTTCGTCCTCCATCCGCAACGCCTGATCTACGGCCTGCTGCACATCGCCTATCATAGGCAACACACCATCACCTGAAAAAGAATCTGGAGTAGCGTTCACTACACCCATCACGTACGTTCGATCACCCCAAACGAAATCCTGTTCGCCAAGACGCAGCGTTGCGATAGGTATGTGAGGAAGAGTAGCCATCGGTCGCTTAGTGAACAAAACTCCAGATTTTCACGAATTCAAGTCGATCCCTGCAGAGATAACTTTTTGGTAAAATCGACTTGTAAATATTAACACGCCCCAAACAGCCGATAACCCCTAATCCATAGTTGCTGCACAACTTGACCTAAGTTAAGATTTGTTCGAACTTTGCGCCTATGCAAACAATGACACGCTGTTTGTTGCCACTTTGAACTACGCTCAAAGCAAATCCACTACCTGCGAGGCACTACGATAGCCACCGAATCATTATCCAACGACGCAAACGATCAGGCTGAACCGGTGCAGCAGTCGAACCTCGACGATCTTAACGCTCGCCGCAAAAAGGCACACCTTGGCGGCGGCGAAAAGCGAGTTGAGTCTCAGCACAAACGTGGAAAGCTCACCGCACGAGAACGACTCGTCAGCTTTTTCGACGATGGCAGCTTCTCCGAACTCGACACTTTCGTAACCCACCGATCTACGGATCTCGGACTCGAAAAGCAGCGTTTCGAAGGCGACGCAGTCGTCACAGGACACGGCACGGTCGATGGTCGACAGGTGTTCGCTTACGCTCAAAACTTCACCGTTCTTGGTGGTTCGCTATCGCAAGTAGCCGCTCAGAAAATATCTAAAGTCATGGACCATGCAATGCGCATGGGCGCACCGATCATCGGTATCAACGACTCGGGTGGAGCACGAATTCAAGAAGGAATCGACTCTCTCGCTGGCTACGGTGAAATCTTCAAGCGCAACACGCTCGCATCGGGAGTTGTTCCGCAAATCACGATCATCGCTGGCCCAGCCGCCGGTGGAGCAGTGTACTCACCTGCCCTCACCGACTTCATCTACATGGTCGAAGGAATCGGCCAGATGTACATCACAGGTCCCGATGTCGTGAAAGCTGTCACCGGCGAAGAAGTCTCGCACGAAGACCTCGGTGGAGCCGCAACTCACGCCTCTCGAAGTGGAGTAGCTCATTTCACCGCTGAATCCGAGGAAGCATGCTTCGCTCACGTTCGGATACTTCTTTCGTATCTTCCTTCAAACAACGCCGAAAGTGCCCCATATTCAGAGCCGACTGACTCTCCCGATCGAGCCGATTCGTCCTTACGTTACGTCGTGCCAGAGGCTGCAAACCAGCCTTACGACGTGATGGACGTGATCACGAAAGTGGTCGACAACGGAGAATTCCTACCCGTTCACCACAACTTCGCACCAAACGTTGTAGTTGGGTTTGCTCGGATAGACGGCAGAAGCGTCGGCATCGTCGCCAACCAAGCGAACCAAATGGCGGGAATGCTCGACATCGATGCCTCCGATAAGGCAGCTCGGTTCGTTCGATTCTGCGATGCGTTCAATGTTCCGATCGTGACGTTCGTCGATGTCCCCGGCTTCATGCCGGGAACACAGCAGGAATACGGTGGTCTCATCCGCCACGGAGCAAAATTGCTCTACGCCTACGTGGAAGCTACCGTTCCGAAGATCACCGTGATTCTCCGAAAAGCCTACGGCGGTGCGTACATCGTCATGGGTTCGAAAGAAATGCGAACCGACATGAACCTCGCATGGCCCGGATCGGAAATCGCCGTGATGGGACCGGAAGGTGCTATCAACGTGATTGGGCGACGCCAGATCGCTGAAGCCGATGACGCAGAAGCCAAACGCGCCGAGATGGTCGCCGACTATCGAGATCAGTTTGCGAATCCGTACGTGGCAGCCAACCGAGGCTACCTCGACGACGTTATAGACCCGGCACAAACTCGACCTGAACTCGTGAAGGCACTTCGAATGCTCGAATCGAAGGTCGACAGTCTTCCACCGAAAAAACACGGAAATATCCCGCTCTAGTAGCCATTTGATGCCAGACAACGATCAACGTAATACCGAACGAAAATATGCACCTAACACTGTTGGGAAGCAGGAGTTCGTCGATTCGATGAGTCGAATGGCGGCCGAAGTCTGGGATTTCCACAATCGATTTGAAATCGGATCCGGGCAGTTCGACGGTCAAAGTGCGACCGACATCGTCGCAAACCGCACAAGCATCCTAGATGAAGAGTTCAACGAACTAGCACAAGCAATATCTGAAAAAGAAGGTGACGAAGCCGTTGCCGACGAAACAGCCGACATTCTGTTCGTAGCCATGGGGCATGCAGAAGCAATGGGTACCCCGGGAATCGAAGGGGCCGAACGCGTCAGTAACAAAGCTGCCAGCAAGACCAGCGAAACCCATGCGATCAGGCCCGACACCGGCAAAGTATTACCTAGAGAAGGAAAACCTCACAAGTGGCAGTAACGACTCGATAGTTTTGAGTCGCAATACGTTGTAAACACACTTAGTGAGAAGGTGAGGAAGAAATTAGTTATGAAGTTCAAAGTGACAGTAGTCGGCGCCGGATTTGTTGGCGCAACAACGGCTCAGCGAGTGTTCGAAACCGGATACACCGACGTCGTTCTAGTCGACATCGTTGAAGGCAAGCCACAGGGCATCGCACTCGACATGCTCGAATCCGGCCCGGTTGTCGGAACCGACGCACAGATCACCGGGGCAAACACATATGAAGACACCGCCGACTCCGACGTTGTAGTCGTAACCGCTGGTCTCCCCCGCAAGCCCGGTATGAGCCGAGACGATCTTCTACTCACCAACATGAAAATCGTTGGATCAGTCACCTCGGAAGTCGCAAAGTACTCGCCAAACGCAATTCTGATCGTTGTCTCTAACCCACTCGACGCTATGGTTCAGCACGCGCTCAAGGTCAGCGAATTCCCTAAGGAACGAGTCATCGGTATGGCCGGTATTCTCGACACTGCACGATTCCGCACGTTCCTCTCGCAGGAACTGAAAGTATCGGTCACAAATGTATCTGCATACGTTCTTGGTGGACACGGCGACACTATGGTTCCGCTAATCGGCTCAACCACCGTTGGTGGTGTTCCGGTTGCAAAATTAATCGAAGCAAACCGACTGGAAGAAATCGTTCAGCGAACTCGAGACGGTGGAGCTGAAATAGTTGGTCTCCTGAAGACCGGATCTGCCTACTATGCTCCGTCAGCAGCCGTCGCTCAGATGGTCGAAGCTGTTCTACTCGACCGCAAGGAGATTCTGCCTTGTGCAGCGTTCCTAGAGGGCGAGTACGGCATCAACGGTCTATACGCCGGAGTTCCAGTGAAGCTCGGAGCTGCAGGAATCGAAGAAATCATCGAAGTCGAACTATCCGACAGCGAAGCGGCAGCCCTAAAGGCATCAGCCGACTCCGTTCAGGAACTAGTCGACATCATAGCAAAAGCGTAGGTGGCAGAGCCACGTTTTCTGAGAGATCGAGTTCGTTGGTTGAAAAGCTACATCCGCTCTTCTGGAAAATAAGTAGTTGAATTCAAAGTGAGGCGACCCTTAAGGTCGCCTCACTCGTTCTACCGCCCGATGTCCCCCTGAATTCATTTCCAGGGTCAAACGCCCAACCACACCCGACAAGCACAACAAGAGAACATCCAAATGACCGGCAGGCTCACAGGAAAAACAGCAGTAGTTACAGCTGCTGCACAGGGAATTGGTGAAGCAACGGCACGAGCATTCGCCGCCGAGGGCGCACAGGTCTGGGCGACCGACGTGAACACCGAAAAACTGGGTGCACTCGATACTGTCGAAGGCATCACGACTCATCGCTGCGACGTCACAAACGAAGCGTCAATCGCCGCTCTATTGGCTCACACTGGCGCTCCGGGTATCTTGTTCAACTGCGCTGGGTACGTCGCTGTGGGAACGATTCTCACTTCAACTGAAAAAGACTGGGATTTCTCTTTTGAACTAAACGTGAAGTCACTTTTCCACATGCTTCGAGCCTATCTTCCACCAATGATCAACAACGGCGGCGGCTCAATCATCAACATGGCGTCTCTTTCGTCTCACCTGCTCGGTGTCCCCGACCGCGCTGCTTACACAGCGACAAAAGCGGCCGTGATAGGAATAACCAAGTCGGTCGCTAAGGACTATCTCACTGACAACATCCGAGTGAATGCCATCGCTCCGGCAACCGTCGAAACACCATCTTTACAAGACAGAATCAACGCCACCGGCGATGCCAAAGCAGCCCGCGCTGCCTTCATCGCCCGACAGCCAATGGGTCGTGTTGGAACGCCCCAAGAGATCGCACATCTGGCCGTCTACCTCGCCTCAGACGAATCGTCCTACACCACCGGACAAATCCACGTCATCGATGGAGCTATGAGCCTGTAAAACGTGTGAGGGTAAATCGCAGCGATCCGGGCCCAGACCTAACCCACGCAATGGATTTTGAATTTCTTGCCCGTTGTGTTGCCGGTGTTTGGTGGTGTTCGTTTCATTGACGCACCGATTCAATCGTCAATGTTCGAATTAATTAAAATGAATGGGTATGGACCTCAACCCAGAATGACGTCTGGTACTCTACGGTTTTGAACGTACAGTGCGGCAGGTTCTCGGATCAGGTTATGTTGAGGCAGTAGAGATTCGTTTTGATTTGCACGAAGCTTTAGAATCTGTGCGCCACTATTTCTATCAAAGCGAAGAACTAAACCCTCGTGGGTAAAGCCTCTGCCTTTCGAACGATTTCCTTGGTCGAAACAATGTGCTTCTGAAGACCCAGAGTCTTCTCGCTCATGCCCATCGCCAAGCCAATCAACTGAGGAACGTGAATAACCGGCAAGTCTGCCTTATCGCCACGAACCTGCTTACGAGCCTTAGGTTGGTAGCCATCGAGGTTCAAGTGACATAGCGGGCACGGAGTAACCATAGCGTCGGCGCCAAGGTCCTTCGCTGTACCAGTGTGATTCGCAACCATCTTCATCGAGTTCGCCTGATTGATGAACAGAATCGGGAATCCGCAGCAAGCGGTCTTACCTGCGAAATCAGTCACTGTCCCACCAACAGACTCAATCAAATCTTCGAGAGAAGTCTCACGAGTTGGATTTGCCTTGAACTCAAGCGCGTCGGTAGGTCGAACCATATAGCAACCGTAGAACGGCGCCATGTTCATCCCAGTGAGCTCGCGAGTGAACGTCTCTTTGAGCTTCTCAAGACCAATGTCCTCGATCAAAGCCCACAAAAGGTGCTTCACGGAAGTTGTGCCTTTGTACTCAAGTCCCTCTGCTGCGAGGTGCTTGTTCACCTCGGCAAGGTACTCAGGGTCCTTCTTCACGCGGTGATTGGCCTGACTCATCACACCTTGGCAGGTGGAGCACAGAACCATGATCGGCAGACCCATCTGCTCGGCCATAGCGAAGGTTCGAACGTTCAAGATGTCACCCATCTTGAGGTTCTTTTCCTGTAATACACCAGCACCGGTGCAAGCTGCCTTTGTCAGTTCAACATGGTCAATTCCGAGCCTCTCCATAACTGCGAGTGCGGAATCGTACAATTCGGGAGCGCCGCCTCGGGCGACACATCCAGGATAAAAAGCGTACTTCATTAGGATTCATCCTCCACGCTCTTGTAGAGGTCTTTCACTTTTTGATTGTCTTCAGATTTGTGCGGCATCAACGGTGGCAACTTGCCCTTGCGCATCGCAGCGATCCCAATAGGAGCGAGATCGAGCAATCGCGGAAGGTTTGTCCAACCCGCAGAATCGATCGCCAGACGAGTTTCGTCTAAGCGTCCATTCTTTTTTACAGAGTTATAGAACGATTCAGTGTGGTGATACCCTGGGGTATTCGTGTTACCTGCTTCGATTGCAGCCTCACGCAACTCCATGATTCTGTCCATAGGTGCAACACCTTTAGGGCAAACATCGACACATTTCATGCAGCGTGTGCAGTCCCACATTCCGCCATCTACGTCGTTAAGCATCTTCAGACGCTCATCACGTTTACCGTCACGAGGGTCTTCCGTGAAGCGCCATGCTTTCGCAAGCGCAGCAGGTCCGATGAAATTAGCGTCAACTTCAAGCACCGTACAGTCAGATACACAGCAACCGCACATGATGCAGTTCATCGAAGTGAGAAGATTTTCCATCGACGAGTTCGACGCTATGTACTCACCCTGTGCAGGCACATGATCAGGTTGCAGGAACGGCTCAACTCGTTTGATCTGCGAGAAGAAAGTATCGAGCGAAATAACGAGGTCTTTCACGACGTGCTGGTTGCCCATCGGCTCGATTGTCATCTGCTCGCCATTTGGCGCAATATCAACCACCCGAGTCTTACAAACAAGTTTGGCACTTCCGTTCACCTTCATACCGCAAGATCCACAGATCGAAGCACGGCACGCGCAACGCATTGCTAGAGTTCCGTCGTTCTGCTCTCGAACCTCGATTAGAGAGTCCAAAACCGTTGAATCCGGATGAACGTCAACTTCATATTCTTGCCACCAGGTCTTACCACCTGAATCAGCGGGATCGTATCGCTTTACCTTTAATTTGACGTGCATCGTCTGTTGCTTGGTATCAGCCATTTAGTAGACCCTCTTTACTGGTTCCCACTGCGTGATCTTCACATCAGAAGTTTCAACACGAACACCGTTATCGGCTTCATCGTCTTGATACATGAGGGTGTGTTTCAGCCAATTTTCGTCATCACGCTCAGTGATGTCGGTTCGGAAGTGCGCACCCCGACTCTCTTTACGAGTTAGAGCCCCGGCAACAACTGCGTCGGCGCAGTCGATCATGAACTCAAGTTCCAGACCGAACATGAGGTCGGTATTGAATACCTTGCCCTTGTTTTCGATCGAGAAGCTACCCATTCGTGACTTCACGTTCTTGAGATTAGCGAGAGCGCCTTCCATCGACGTCTGGTCACGGAATACTCCGATGCCTTTCGTCATACCACGAGCCATGTCATCTCGGATGGTTGCGACTCGCTCACCCTTCGGTCGGTCAAGCAACGCCTGCAATCGAGCCTTCTCGCTTGCGAGGTCCTCTTCAGTCTTCGAGTGAGCACCAACACCCTTGATGTACTCAACAGCGTGCACGCCCGACCGTCGACCAAATACAACCGTGTCGAGCAGCGAGTTAGCACCCAACCGGTTCGCACCATGAACACTAACGTTTGCACATTCACCAGCTGCGTACAGACCAGGAACGTTTGTCGCACCGTTCACATCGGTCTTGATACCACCCATTATGTAGTGCATTCCAGGCTGAACTGGCACCGGCTGTTCTGCCATATCGATGCCCAAGAACTCGACCGACACCTCTTGGAGGTATCCGAGTTTCGCCTCGATGTAAGATCGACCCAAGTGACGCAGGTCGAGAAGAACGTTTCCGTCGATTCCCCTCCCTTCGTCTATCTCGGTCTGCTCTGCACGAGAAACAACGTCTCGTGAAGCAAGTTCCATGTAGTCGGGAGCGGTCTTTTCCATGAACCGTTCACCGGAAGCGTTGAGAAGGTACGCACCCTCACCACGAGCTGCCTCCGACATTAGAATGCCGGTTCGAGCGAGTGTCGTTGGGTGGTACTGGATCATTTCCATGTCCATCAACGGAACACCTGCACGGTAAGCAAGCGAAAGGCCATCACCGGTACAGATCAGAGCGTTGGTGGAAGGCTCGAATACACGACCTGCGCCACCGGCTGCCATGATGACTGCCTTAGCCCTAATCGTGTGTATCTCACCAGATTTCAGGTCGATAGCGACCACACCACGGCAGACACCATCTTCGATGATGAGCTTGGTAACGAACCATTCTTCGTAAACATTGAGTCCCATTTTGAGTGATTGCTCAAAGAGGACATGGAGAATAGCTGAACCAGTAATAGCTCCAACGAAGAACGTTCGGGCTACTTTCTGACCACCAAATGCACGTGTGCCGAGTTTGCCGTCTTCGCCACGACTGAAGATAACTCCCATGCGTTCGAGTTCGAGCACAGCCTCACCGGCTTCGCTCGACATAACCTCAACTGCATCTTGGTCGGCTAGGAAGTCACTACCCTTGATCGTGTCGTAGGCGTGTCCTTCCCACTCATCACCACGGTCGGTGAGCGGAGCATTGATTCCACCCTGAGCAGCGTTTGAGTGGCTGCGTACCGGGTGGACCTTGGAAATAACCGCAACGTCAGCGCCTGCACCCGTAACCTCAACAGCAGCCCTGAGCCCGGCGAGTCCTCCGCCGATGATCAGAACATCATGCTCATACATAGGCTTGCCTAGCGCTGCGCTCGTTATTTGGTTTAATCATTCTTTTTCAGCCCTTGATGTGTTCTGTATACACATACTGAGTCGACAGCAATGCTGCTATCGACATCTGATCTTCAAGTTCGCCTGATGAAATCAATCGTTGAATGTCTTTGAAATCAACTTCTTCAACAACAATGTCCTCTCCATCATCCGAGGGCAATGGCGCCAGTTCGAGTTCAGTCGCAATGTATATGTACGAATACTCCGTTGAGTACCCAGGTGCGACCCACGAACCACCGATTGAAATTAGTTTACCGGCTCTGTATCCGACCTCTTCTTGCAATTCCCGGTGGGCAGTTACCTCCGGGCTCTCGCCTGCTTCTCTCGTTCCAGCCGATGCCTCCAAAAGAAAGCGCTCAGCCGCTTGTCGATACTGCCGAATAAGTAGGACCTTCCCATCGTCTGTGATGGGAATAAGAACTACTGAACCCGGATGCTCAACAATCTCGCGATCAAACTCAGGACCGTCTTCGAATCGTGCAGTATCCACCCGTAGAGAGATTCTAGTCCCCTCGTACTTGCGGTTTATAGAGACAGTGGTCGGGCGTTTGGGTCGCAAAACGTAGTTATTTTACCGAATTTCCAGTGCCTAGATACGCCGACGAGGTGGACTTTTAACGGAACCTTTTCGCAACTCTAACCGGGCCGATAAATCTCCCCAGAAATCTGCAGCCGGTTTACGACGCAAGAAAGCTGCGAAATCACCACCCTGAGTAATCGTCACCATCTCACCTGCGTTAAGCGTGTGATCTATGAAACCATCGGCGTTTAAAGTCGCATCATCGTACGCCTCGACAGTGAGTTCGACAATTGAAGACGACTGCAAAATCGCTCCGCCAAATTGACTCATGTGAGAAGCAATCGGTTTTACTAGAAAATCTTTCGAAGTCGGATCCATTACAGGACCACCAAGTGCGAGACTGTAACCCGTCGAACCAGTCGCGGTCGAAACAACGACGCCATCACCGCGGTAAGTCGCCAAATGTACACCATCAACAACCGTGCTTACTTCGATGACTCTTAACGCTGCCCCTCGGGCAAGAGTGACGTCGTTCAAGGCAAGGAGAGGTTCTGATCCGCCATCGGTGCGGGAGATCATAGCTTTCAGCATGAATCGATGTTCGATTCGAGCGTTGCCTTCCAAGTACCAACCAACTTCGTTGACGGCGTCCTTGTTTTCGATATCGCTCATGAATCCAACTCGGCCCATGTTGATACCCAGAATTGGGATGTCGCGAGAAGCTGCAGCGTGGGCGCCACGAAGAATCGTACCATCGCCACCAATAGTGACAATCAAATCTGATTCGGCGAGTTCGGCTGCACGATCGTAAAGATCAGACTGAGTCGCCAGCCACCAATTTCGATCACTGGCGTGAGTGTTCGCAAGTTTACGGGCGAGTTCGCCCGCTTCAGCCAGTTCGCCGTTGTGAACGATTCCGATGTTGTGGTAGCTAGCCATATTGGTAAATTGCAATGGGATGAGTCAGTGTTGAATCGCAGTTTACAGTCCCTACGACATTTCCCCGATCCCAAAAGAAATCCGACGCTTATTATCCCATGATCATCGCCGGAACGATCGAGAGTGCTTTTTCGGCAAGATCAAGCATTAGGAACGGCGCAATACCGAACACACCAGCACCGATCGCAGCCAAACCTGCAGCAACCAAAATTGGCTTATCAGCACTGAACTTAGACTCGTCCACAGCATCTTCGAACACAATCGCTCGAATCACTCGCAAATAGTAGTACGCAGCAATCACAGTATTAACAACACCGATGATTGCGAGCCATGTCAGATTAGCGTTTAGCGCCGCACCGAAGACAACGACTTTCGCCATGAATCCAACAGTCGGTGGCATGCCAAGAAGCGAGAGTAATCCAAATACAAGCAGCCCTGCCAATAGCGGTGACCGCTTCAGCAGACCGTTCAATCCTTCGATTGAATCGTCGTTTGTTCGAGAAGTGATGGCTATCACTGCGAAGAACACAGCCAAGTTCGTGAACGCATACCCAGCGAGGTAGTACATAACACCCTGCGGACCCGCTCCGGCAGATGTAGCTCCTACCTGATTAGCAGGAACTGAAGCTAGACCGACCAAAATGTAACCAGCCTGGGCGATGGTCGAATAACCCAACAATCGTTTTATATTCGATTGAGACAACGCCAAGGTATTACCGAGCGTCATCGTCACAGCAGCCAGAATCGCAAATAGTCCCGACCAGTCCTGCATAAGGTTCGTATTACCAAATGCAACGTACATGATTCGCATAATCACCGCGAAAGCAGCGGCTTTAGAAGCGACCGATATGAATGCAGCGACAGGAGTTGGCGCTCCCTGATAAACATCAGGTACCCACATTTGCCAAGGGACTACTGCCATCTTGAAGCCAAAACCGGCGACGATCATGATGACCGAAAGCAGCACTGCATAAGAACCAAATGGAACTCCGGGCTGGAATGGCAGAACGGCGAGCCGTTCCATAATCACATGAAGGTTTGTGCTTCCGGTGTACCCGTAGATGTAAGCGAATCCGTAAAGCAAAAGCGCACTTGAAATCGCTGACAGAACAAAGAACTTCGTTCCCGCTTCAACACCCTGCTTAGATCGGTGGATTGCTGAAAGAGCAACTACCGGCAGTGCTGTAAGCTCCAAAGCAACGTAGATCGTAATCAGCTCTGTAGCTGAAACAAGAATCATCATTCCAGTAACAGAAAGCAGTATGAGGGAAACGAATTCGCCACCGTAGTCCTTCATCCGATCGCTGGCGATGTACTTCACCGAAGCAAGAATTGTGCCTGCAGTCACGGTGAGCAGAATGAACTTGAAGAACAGTGAGAATCTATCGGCTTCGAACGTGTCGAATAGTGCTGGTCCAGTTGCAGGATCTCCAAACCATCCGTTCCAAAGGTTCAGCGTAAGAATCACGGGAACAGAGAGACCCACAAATGCGACGGCCGATACCTTAGCCATGCTGCGCGTGCCGAGGTCGACAGAAATCACGATCAAAGCCAATACGGCCATGGCTATTTCAGGGGAAAGTACCCAGAAGTCATGTGCAGTCATTACCTAAGCACCGCCTGAATACCAATATCGAACATATCTGTTACCACTGAAGGCCAAATGCCTACGATGAAAATAGGAGCCGCCAACGCAATAACCGGGATCATATCGACCCAGTTGGCGTCGGTCAGCTTGTCGTAAACCTCATCTGAAATACCGGGGCTAGCAGGACGTTCACCAAAGAACACCCGCTGAACCATCCAGAGCGTGTAACCGGCGGCGAGTACGACACCGAATGCCGCCACTCCCGTCGCCCATGGCCATAAAGAGAATGTGCCCAAGAAGATCATGATTTCAGCTACGAATCCAGAAAGGGCCGGAAGTCCTAGCGAACCAAACCCTGCAATCAAGAAGAAGATAGCGATCAAAGGCATCTTCTTCCATAGCCCACCAAGGTGAGGAATATGGCGTGTGTGAGTTCGATCGTAAGAAAGACCAACCATAAGGAACGCCAGACCCGTGATCGTGCCGTGGGTGAACATCTGCAACGCAGCACCGTTCAAACCGGCAGTGGAAGTCTCAGCAGCCGACGAACCGACAGCAGCAACTCCCAACATCACGAATCCCATGTGACTTACCGAACTATACGCGATAAGCCGTTTCATATCCGTTTGTCGAATCGTAATGATTCCGCCATAGATCACTGAAATCGCCGCTACGACAGCCATATATCCGGCAACGTCGTGAATGGTGAACCCTTTGGTCTCTTGGAAGAAACCAAGGTTGATTCGAAGCAGACCGTATCCGGCCATCTTCAACAGCACACCAGCAAGCATTACCGACACTGCGGTCGGAGCGTCGGTGTGAGCGTCAGGAAGCCAGCTATGTAAAGGCCACAAAGGCAACTTAACTGCGAAAGCGATGAAGAAGAACGCAAATATAAGCGCTGCCGGAACTACAAGATCGGCGGCAGCCATTAGTTCAGGAATACCGGTGATTCCTAATTCCGGAATAGAAACCATCGCCAACGTGCTCACACCAGGTGTCACATAGATGGCCAGAATTCCGACCAACATAAACGCGCCACCGGCAAGAGTGAACAATACGAACTTCATCGCCGAGTAGCGAGGTCGTCCACTACCCCAAATGGCGATGAGCATGAACATCGGAATGAGTTCGAACTCGAAGAAAATGAAGAACAACAGTAGGTCGAGTGATACAAACACACCCAGTACTGCCGTCTCGAGCAGCAGCAGCCACAGGAAGTACTCACGTACACGCTTCTTGATTCGCCACGAACCAAGCGCCGCTGCCATACCGAGTATTCCGGTGAGCAATACGAGAGGTGCGCTCAAACCATCGACACCCAATAGATACGAAGATCGAAGTGCGTCGACAGGAATCCAGCGTTCGAAGTAGTCGATCATCTGGATGCCAGCTAGGTCTTGGTCGTACCCAACGAACACCATCACGCTCAATACGAACGTGACGACAGTCGCACCGATCGAGATCCAGCGGATCTGTTGATCGGAGTTTTCACCCCGGGCGAACATCGTTACCAACAGCGCAACCGCTGCAGGTAGGAACACCGTTATCGTCAGCAACCCATCAAACATGGGCGACCTCCAATGCGGCATTTAAGAAATATTCTGCTTTGCTTGCGCTAAATTCCACGTGCGTTATTAGCCCCATAACAAGAACGCTGCTACTACTGCGACCACGCCGATAACCATGCCAACTGCGTAAGTCTGTGTCTGACCGTTTTGAACTAGTGCCCCACTCTTTCCGATTCGGCTTACCCAATTCGAAAGATGGACATTTGCGTTGTCGATCCAGTGCTCATCAAACCATCGCAAAGCATCGGCTACATACGTGTAGAAGCCTTTGCGAACGATGATGTTCTCGTACGTTTCATCGAAGTAGTACTTGCGGAACATGAGCTTGTAGATTGGTTGGAATCGAGCTCCCATCGCTGTCGGCGAGATCAATCCCTTTATGTACATGAGGTAAGCAAGACCAATACCGGCCAAAGCTAGAACGGTCGAAATACCAGCGACCATATAGTTGAACTCAGGCGCTGCACCAGCGTGCTCGGCTGCCGAGTGACCACCGTCGGCATCCGTCGGGAATACGGCGTGGTTCTCTACAGTCACATAGTGAGCAAATGCGTGCTTGTCGATCCCGCCAACTTCTACCACTGGGTTCGATAAGAAGCCGATACCGATTGCGAGTACAGCAAGAACCAAGATTGGTCCGACCATCAGCCACGGCGATTCTCCAAAATGAGAATGAGCATTTCCAACCGGAACTGGATCGCCTGCGACCTCAGCATCCTTGATTTCCCGTTCTCCACCACCCTTCCACTCACCATGGAACGTAAGGAATATGGCTCGGAACATGTAGAACGCTGTCATCAATGCAGCGATAAGACCAAGCGCTAGAACTATGTTCCCTGTGGTCGTACCAACTTCAGCCGCGTGACCCAGAATCTCGTCTTTCGACCAGAATCCTGAGAACGGGAATAGTCCGGCAAGACTCAAGCTAGCAATAACCATGCCCCAGTAGGTTTTAGGCATGTGCTTCTTTAGGCCGCCCATGTAGTTCATGTTGAACGTACCTGATGCGTGATGAACCGACCCGGCGCCAAGGAACAGTGCTGCCTTGAAGAATGCGTGAGTGAACAAATGGAACAGAGCTGGAGCGTATGCACCGACTCCCAAAGCCAACATCATGTAGCCAAGCTGAGAGATGGTCGAATATGCCAGCACACGCTTTATATCGTTGGCCACCAAGCCCATAGTCGCCGCAAATACAGCGGTGAATCCACCGATTAGCGCAACAAGAGTCATGATGTCCGAATGCTCGAACAGCGGGAAAAATCGTGCAATAAGAAATACACCTGCCGTGACCATCGTAGCGGAGTGAATCAAGGCAGATACAGAGGTTGGCCCTTCCATGGCGTCTGGAAGCCAGTTATGCAGCGGGAATTGAGCAGATTTACCAATCGCTCCAGCCAGTAGTCCAAGCGATACCCAAGTTGCAACCGAAACTGCAATACCACCTTGATGGATAGCTTCATACAGATCCGCTATGTCCATATACGACGAATCTTGTGAGTAGAGATAAAGAATTCCTAGCAGGAACCCGAAGTCTCCGAACCTCGTCATTAGGAACGCTTTCTTGGCAGCTGCTGCAGCCGTTGGTCGATCCATCCAGAACCCAATCAACAAGTACGACGAAACACCTACAAGTTCCCAGAAGACAAATATCTGAATCATGTTCCTTGATAGAACAAGTCCCAGCATCGACGCCGTAAACAATGCCATGTAGGTGAAGTAACGGGTGTAGCTCTTATCGCCATGCATGTACGCCTGTCCGTAAATTTGTACAAGCAAGCTGACTCCGCTGATAACTACAAGCATGATCGACGTTAGTTGGTCGACCATCAGACCAAACGTGAGATTCAGACCGCCAATAGCGATCCATTCGTGCGGTTCAAGATGCAACGGTCCATCGGACATCACCGTGCCAAGAGTCATTAGTGACAGGATGAACGATCCACCGATAGCCGCAATAGTTATGTAACCGGCATATTTAGAGTTCGATCCTACAAAGGCGCGCACTAACACTCCATTCACCAGCATTGCGGCGATGGGAAGGGCGATTATTAGCCAGGCTAAGCCTTCAGTAATCAACAGATAGTCCCTGTTACAGCTTTCTCAATATTTCGTCGGCAACGTGTTCCCGACCTTTGGGAACCATTACCCGGAACGACGCATCTTCAGCCCAATCGAGGATATCGCCCTCGGGAATGATCTTAGTCGGCAGGCCTTCTCCTTCGAGAAGGTCTTTCCACATCTGCGCAGAAATTAGGTTCGGTGTCTTCTTGTAGTCGACCCACATAGCTAGTTCTTCATCTCAGAGGCATCTGTAATTTCTACCGATTCCGTCGCTCGATACATTGCGAACACTAGAGCGAACGCCAGCGCAGCCTCACCGGCAGCGACAGCAGTTACAAATATTGCGAAAACGTGACCAGTCAAAGCTGATCGAACGGCTTCAGCGGTAAGTGGATCACCACTCAATAGCTCGGCGGCAGGAGTAAAACGGCTGAAACCAACCGCAGCAATCACTACGCCGTTGAACATGAGTTCAAGCGACATAATCACTGTTATTAAGCTTCGACGTGAAAAGGCCCCGTAAGCGCCAATGGCGAACAATGCGCCCGAAACTAGAAGTACGTTTTCGATGGTCATACCGAAGCACTTCCATTCGTGACTGATCCAGGCTCTTCAGTCGATTTCGGGTCACGCATCAATAGCAACCCACCAATCAACGCGGCAACCAGAAGCAAACCGATGAGTTCGAAGGCAAGCATGTATTTACGAACTAGCATCACACCGATAGCTCCGGTGCTATCGACAAATACACCATCGTTTTCGATGGCAAGGTCGTTACCGTCTAGAGGGGTATCAGTCAAAACTACGATCACATCGCCGGTGCCAACCTCAACGAACCCTTCCGTGAGTGCGGCAATTGCAACAGGATCAGTAATATCGTCCATCGACGACCACTGTGTGCTGTAAGCAGTAAACGCCAATGCGGCGAAGATCAGTACAGCCACCATTGCCCCAATGAGCCTGCCCTGAGCCGGGCGACTTCCAGACACGATGTCTTGGATGAACATAACTGCGAAAGCCATGAGCACCGATATGGCACCAACGTACACAAGAATCTGCACAACACCTACGAATTCGGCGCTGAGTATGAAATACAAAATTCCTACGCCAAGGAACGATCCCGCCAGCGCAATTGCTGCCCGGAACACGTCGCGCTGAGTCACTACGATCGCCGCCAAGCCAAGCGTCATCGCCGACGCCGCCCAGAATGCGATAGTCGTTAGTGTCGATACTTCCATCATTGCCATCATCTTTCGTCGACCCACTTCCGTTTGAGGTCTTCATCAGACGGACGTTCGTGACGACCAGCGTCGTGGAAATCTTCGATCGTTTCTTTGAATGGATCGAAGCTATTTTCCTCGAACTGAGGACGATAGAACGAACTCGGTCGCTTCGGAGCGTCGAACAACTCTTCCTTAGTGATAATTAGCTCATCACGCACGTATGTCGATCGCTCAAAGCTCGTACCCATGTGCAGAGCGTCGTACGGGCAAGCCTCAACACAGAGACCACAGAACATGCAACGGCCAATATCGATGTCGAAGACTTCGAGTTTATAGCTCTCACCCTCTTGTGCATCGATCTTGCCAGGAACACTGACAATCTCAATAATCCCTAACGGGCAGTATTTCGCACAGCTCGCACACGCAGTACAGCGGTCTTCGAAAAATGTGAACTCGTTCCCACGGAATCGAGATGACTGTTTTACGGCGACAGGAACAGTCGCAAGTCCTACAATCGCTTTTAGCGAATCAGCCGGCCTATTCACCAAGAACTGGAATGGGTTCATGCCGGCCGCTTTTGCAGCACCAACGAAACCCACGTGTCGATCTGGGTACTGTTCAGTAACCGCAGGTCGCAGGAAGTGCTTTAACGTAACCAGGAAGCCACGAGTCAAACCAAGACCGATCATTAGTCGCCTCCTTCTTGAATTCGAACTTGAGCAGGTGCAGTTTCGTCACCGAGTACAGACGAATCCGGAATAGACTCGCTACCGACCGGGTAGGAAGGAGCGTTAGCGTCAGGCTGCTGCTGCTCGTACGGAGCAGTGCCAAGTAACTTACTCACCAAATAGATAGAGATGATCGCTACAGGCCAGTTGACAGCCGCCATCGCCCACAAATGAGCCGTGGTTGGATCCGGCCAGATCGCTATAAGGATCGCAGTCACAATGATGTTGATCATCGTCAACTCGAACAGACCCTTCCAAGCGAATTTAAGCACTTGGTCAACACGCAGTCGAGGCAGCGTCATTCGGAACCAAATGATCACAAACAAAACTGCGATCAGCTTTGCACCAAACCAGAAGTGTGAAGGAATCGAATCGAACCCTCGCCATCCACCTAGGAACAACGTCGTAATGATCGCTGCTGTGCTTATTTCAGCCATGAACTCAGCAAGGAAGAACAAACCGAACTTCATACTGGCATAGTCATTCAAATAACCGGCAGCAAGTTCCGATTCAGCCTCTGTAAGGTCGAATGGCGCACGAGCCATCTCTGCCATCGCAGCGATGAAGAACACAAAGAACCCAAGCGGCTGTATTAATATGAACGGCACGCCCTGAGCAGCGATGATATCCCCGAGCGACATTGATCCAGCAAGCATGATTACGCCGACAACAGCCAATGCCATCGGAATTTCGTAGCTAATCAAAAGTGCGACAGATCGCAAAGCCGAAAGGATCGCAATTCGGTTACCTGATGACCATGCTGCTGTAAGGACAGAAAGTGTCGTCAATGACGTTATCGCCATGACGAACAACACACCAACGTTCAAATCGACAACATATGTGCCTATTCCGAACGGAATAACCGAGAAAACCAATAAAGCCGGAGTAGCGATAAGTATCGGAGCGAGGTTGAACAAGATTCGGTCTGCATCGGCAGGAACAATATCCTCTTTGAACATTGTTTTGACGGCGTCAGCAACCGAAGTAAGCGTTCCGAACGGTCCCCATCTGTTGGGCCCAGTTCGTGACTGGAAACGACCGAACAAACGTCGTTCTCCCCAGATCAATACGATCACACCACCAAGTACGCCGTTCACGATCAATCCAATGATCGCCACTGCAGCAAGCAGGAATGCGAGCCACTCCAACCCACCGGGCAATAAGCCGTCAGAGTAGCCTCGGCTAGCACAACTGGCACTGTCGCCCGCGAGTACACAATAAATATTTCGCCAAAGCGAGTTATCGAGGAAGGCTTGACCCATTACCGGTCCACCTCACCCATGTTCAAGTCGACGCTACCGAAAGTAACGAACAGATCACCAAAATGACCACCGATCAACATGTCTCGCAGGAGAGTCAGGTTGATTAGCGAAGAAGCGCGCACGTGCATTCGGTACGGAGCAATTCCGCCGTCGCTCACCAGATAGAAACCAAGCTCGCCCTTCGACCCTTCGATGGCTGCATAAGCATCACCAACGGGCGGTCGAATCAATCGCGGTACATCGTCAAATGAAGGTCGAACTTCACCCGGTTCGATCTGCTCGATGCACTGGCGGATGATCTTTACACTCTCACGTGCTTCCTGAACTCGTACCCAGTAACGAGCGTAGTTATCAGAAGCGGTGTGAAGCTTTCGTTCGAAAGAAATACGGTCGTAGTAGTCGTAAGGAGCACGATGTCGCAGATCCCAGTCAACTCCGCTCGCACGAAGCATCGGACCAGTAATCGAAGCGTTAATCAACAGCTCTTTAGGTAGCACCGCAGTGCCTTTGGTACGTGAGAAAACTATTTCGTTCCCGCTCAGGTACGTTTCCAACTCGTCGATAGTATTGACGATATCGCCAAGACCACGATTCAGAGCTGGCCAGAATTCGGCAGGTGCGTCCATGAACACACCACCAGGTCGCAAGTACGAGTTGGTGATGCGGGCACCACAAAGCATCTCGAACATATCAAGAATATTTTCACGCTCACGCATCGCGTAGATGAGCGGAGTCCCCAACGCACCGAGGTCCTGCAAAAGAAACCCGGTTGCCACTAAGTGACTAGCGATGCGCTGTAGCTCGCTGGCTATCATCCGAAGCCAAACACCGCGCGGTGAAGGCTCGATACCTGCTAGCTTCTCAACAGCCAGAATGTATCCTTGGTTGTTGAGCATCGACGAGACGTAGTCCATACGGTCGGTCAGTGTAACGATCTGAGTATATGTACGTTCTTCAGCTAGCTTTTCAGAACCGCGGTGCAGGTAACCGAAAACCGGCTCAATATCTACGATTTCTTCACCATCAAACATGACACGCATACGGAACACACCGTGAGTCGATGGGTGCTGAGGACCGAGATTAACGGTTACTGGCTGTGTCTTAATCGCCATTAGTCGACACCTGATTGACTACCAGCTGCACCGGGATCTGTCGAAGCAATCGACTGATCGTAAGTGACATAGTCCTTTCGAAGTGGGTGACCGGGATAGCCTTCCCACAACATGATTCGCTTGTGATTAGGGTGACCATCGAAGCGGATTCCCATCAAATCCCAAACCTCACGCTCTTGGTAGTCAGCCCCTCGCCAGATTGGAACAACACTAGCAATCGAAGGTTCCGTGCGACCGTGCCCAACGCGTGACTTCAACACTGCTGAAGCGTTCATAGGCAGCGAAGTAAGGTGATATACGACTTCGAAATGATCGATGTAGTCGACTGCCGTAAGACTGCTGAGTAGATCAAATTTGAACTCAGAGCGAATCTTAAGACCTTCACATACGGTCGATATAGAATCCGGCTTGAGCCACACATCTGAACCTGCACTCGACTCAACAGAGCCAGGTGCGAAGGCCTCGATGGCTTCAGCTAACGCTTCTCCACTCCAAACGGTGGTCATTCCTGCCCTGCCGCCTGCCCGTTAAGGCTGTATCGACGAATTTTGTCGTGAAGCTGCATAATGCCGTAAAGAAGAGCATCCGGACGTGGCGGACAACCGGGAACGTACACGTCGACCGGCATGATGTGATTCACGCCAGGAACAACTGAATAGCTTTGGTAGTAAGGACCGCCAGAAGTTGCACACACGCCCATTGAAATAACCCAGCGAGGCTCAGCCATCTGGTCGTAAAGCCTACGCAGCGGAACCGCCATCTTCCAAGTCAAAGTTCCTGCAACAATCAATAAGTCAGCTTGCCGCGGAGAAGCTCGCAAGGCTTCCATACCGAAACGAGCCAGGTCGAATCGCGCCATCGCTGCACTGATCATTTCGAACGAACAGCAAGCAAGACCTGACTGCAGTGGGAACACCGAAGATTTTCGTGCCCAGTTAAGCAAATAGTCAACAGAACTTACGATCACACTTCGCTTCAGTTCGTCGGGAACTTCGAGGACAAGATCGGGAAATGGCTCAAGATGAGTCGACTTCATCCGATTAACGGATTCACCCTCAGTGCGATCAAGGTCGAGGGTAATCGACTGTAATGCGCCTCGAGGATCAGCCCCTTTAGGTGCGCCGTATGGATCGATAAGTTTTGGACCGTTCATTCGTTTGTCACCCACTCAAGAGCACGTTTTCGCCATGCGTATGCGTATGCGAATGTCACGACGATCAGGAATACCAGCACTGCGCCCAGCGCAACAAACCCGAACTGTCGGGTCATTACGCCGTACTTAACCGCCCACGGAAACAGGAACACGGTTTCAACGTCAAATACGACGAAAAGTAAGGCATAGTAGTAGTAACGAAAATTGAACCGAGCAGGTCGATCGCTAAATGGAGGCATCCCACCTTCATAAGCGCTTTCTTTCACTGCTGTAGGACGAGAAGGCCTGACTTTAATGAACTGAGCCAGATAGCTCATCGTAAGCATCCCAATAGGGACGGTTACCGCCGCGGCGGCAAAAATGATGAGCAGTGCGTACTGCCTGAAATAATCCTCGAACATCAACTACTAAATACTGATTACTAAATACTGATTAAAGAGCTTCATAAAAGCAGGTTTGGAGCATAGCAGTCGCCCGTTTTAGCAGCAAGTGAAAAAATGAACAAACCATAAAAGATCACAATAGATTCCAACATATCGGAATCTACGATTTCACCTAACAACTAACGGACGACTAATCGAAGACAATCACACCCCGACCGTCTTCACCACGAGCAAGCGCATCGTACGCCTCGTTGATTTTTTCAAGCTTGTACTTGCGAGTCACCATGCCGCCAACGTCGATTCGACCCTGCCGGTAGAACTCCAGCAGCTTGCCGAACGTCTCGTGCGGACTAGCAGAACCGTAGTAACTGCCAACAAGCGTCTTCTGGTTTCGGACTAGATCTACCAACGGGATATCAGCGCCCATGCCGTCGGGAGCAAGCCCCACCACGACAGTAGTTCCGCCCTTACGAGTAGATTTGTACGCCTGCTCGGTTGTGATCTTGTGACCAAACGTATCGAACGCAAAATCGACACCACAGTCGGTCAATTCCTGAATAGCAGCAACAGGGTCCTTCTCTTTAGAGTTGACTACGTGCGTTGCGCCAAATTTGTAAGCGAACTCAAGCTTATGATCAAAAATATCGACAGCGATGATCTTGCTGGCGTTCATCAGTCGAGCACCCTGAAGAGCGTTCAGGCCCACTCCACCAGTTCCGACAACCGCAACCGTCATTCCGGCTCGCATGCCAGGCTGGTTAATAACTCCACCAACACCAGTCGCAACAGAGCAGCCGATCAATGCAGCAACTTCCATGGGAACATCGTCCGGCATCGGGTAGCAAGCCTGTTGAGGAACTATGATCTTCTCCGCAAATACACCAAGCTTTGCAAATTGGTGAACTTCAGTACCGTCAGAAGTATGTAGACGGAAAGTGCCATCGTACTGACGTGTACCGGTCTCTCTGTTTGTGTCACAGAGATTAGATAGACCTTCACGACAAGATCGACAATGACCACAGTTGGCAACGAACGACAGCACGCAGCGGTCGTTCACTTTCACGGAGGTAACACCGGGTCCGATTGCATCCACAATCCCGGCGCCTTCGTGACCAAGCACGATTGGCATTGGAGTTGGGTTGTCACCCGTCATGACGTGATGATCTGATGCGCAGATGCCCGCAGCTGACATCTTTACTCGTACTTCGCCAGTTTTCGGTTCCGATTGGTCAAGCTCCACAATTGGCATGGGCTTTTTAGATTCGAATAAAACGGCGGCTTTCAACTACTGACTCCAGACGACAAAACGGTGGCGGTACCAATTCTCGAAATCGGTTATTTCGAGCATCAACATACTACTCTGTATAACGTCATTTCCGGCATAAATTAAAGAACACCCCGTGGCAATCACAGGGGTGTTCTTTAATTCTTACTCGATAGCAACGGTGCGGCTATACGCTTACACCTGTAATCATATTTATGAGCTTCGCACGTACTTCAGCCACATTGATCTCCAATACTATCTGTTCAACTTGTAGTCGTCAGCCACGATTTCCAAAAACAATCCAAAGAAACCGTAGCGCTACCACCTAGCTGCTTTGAATTACAGCGCCAGATTCAATCATGTTTGCAACGGTTGCTTTGAGGTCTTTTACTTCCATGATGTGAGGCGAGCGACCCGACTCTTTCTTGTCCCAAAGCACTCGATCATCAACGGTTACCTTGAATGCACCGCTATGTCCCGGCTTGAGCGAAATTGCTAGAGCAGGTCCAGCTGCCTGAAATAGCTCACTCACCATGTTTGCGGCAAGGTTGGCATACCCACACGGTACGCAGTACTCGATTTCAGCTTCCATCTTCCAGTGATCAGACATATCTACCTCTTATTGGTTATTGGCTTTACGCGACCAACGGACATCGATCTATGCAAATAGATCCGCCGATCTAGTCCGCTGATCGTATCAGGTGGCGCAAGTGGCGATCTGCGAACGGTAAATATCTATCCACCAACCGCAGTATCCATATCCTGCGTTTCCGTTCCGGTATACTGCGCCTTTGACCAGAGCATGGCGGCTGAGCCGGTTGTGGCAAAGCAATCATAGAACGACCATGACACAACAGATTGAAGGACGATAAAATGCCCTCATTAGTTGAGTTGCGCCCGGTTAGCCGCGAAGACGTGCAGCGACTCGCTGATTGGCTTGATGACCCTCAAGTTGCTGAAGCATGGTTTGGTCGTTATACCTACGGCGATGCAGCACACCTTGGTTACGAGCCAAAAGAGATGATCGCCGCGTCGGAAGAAGCGTGGGATGAAGTATTTCACGACCCTCATCACCAGCCTCATCGAGACATTTTCTCGATTTACACGCTCTCAGGCGAACACATTGGCGAAGGCCAGCTTTCGATTGACGAAGCACTAGGCGAAGCTCAAATCTCGGTACTTATTGGCCAAAAAGCACTATGGCATCACGGCTACGGGACATCTGGCGTAATTGCAATGCTCGAGCACATCTTTGAACATCTGGGTTTGCACAGAGCGTGGGTCGACGTACCCGAGTACAACACGGCAGCACGCGCCATGTTTAACCACCTTGGCTTCCAACACGAAGGCACGCTTCGACAGAGCCGACCTCATGACGGTGCTCGACACAACTCCGTGATCCTTGGGATGCTTACCAACGAATACAAAGCGGCGTTCCCTGACGGAACGCTGAGCCACGTCACAACTTGGGACGCCCCGAAGGTTTAGTAGCCGCGTTAATTACGAGCGTCTACAGGCCGAGTGCTGGCCCGAGAACATCGAGATACTTGAGAGCAGAACCAGTGTTAAGTAGTACTACGCGCTCGTCTTTTGCTATATCGCCTGATTCCAACAAAAGTTGCAATGCCGACAGCGTTGCGCCGCCTTCTGGAGCCGGGAATATGCCTTCATATTCCGATATTTCTCGTACTGAATCCACCATCTGATTGTCGGTAACTGTCAGCGCCGTTCCGCCGCTCTCACGGACAGCTCGAATCACTAGGAAATCACCGACAGCCGCTGGTACACGCATTCCTGCTGCGAGAGTGGAAGGATTTTTGAACGGTTCTGCGAACTCTTCGCCTTTGTTGTAAGCATCGACCAACGGTGAGCAACCGGCGGCCTGAACACAGATCATTCTTGGTCGTTCACGGCCTATCCACCCGAGCTGTTCCATCTCATCGAGCGCTTTCCAAATACCGACAATTCCGGTTCCACCACCAGTTGGGTATATAACAACGTCAGGAACTTCAAACCCGAGCTGTTCAACTATTTCGTAACCCATCGTCTTTTTGCCTTCGACGCGATACGGCTCTTTCAACGTCGATACATCGAAGTAGCCATGTTTTTCAGCAGCTTCACCAGAAATTCGACCTGCGTCCGTAATGAATCCGTCCACCAAATTTAGTTCCGCTCCATAGGCGGCACATTCGATCTGGTTCGCAATCGGAGCGTCCTTGGGCATGTACACATGAGCTTCCATACCCGCAGCTGCTGCATACGCCGACATTGCACCGGCAGCATTACCTGCTGAAGGCATCGTCAGCTTCATCTGTTTCAGTTCGAGTGCTTTCGAAACAGCAGCTGACAGTCCCCGAGCCTTGAACGATCCGGTCGGGTTCACGCCTTCGTCTTTAATTAGCAGTGAACTCATTCCGAGCCGCGCACCTAATCGAGTTGCCTCACGAAGCGGAGTGAATCCTTCTCCGAGAGTAACGATGTTTGCGGGATCAATAACCGGCATCACTTCTCGATACCGCCACATGTTCGGTTCACGCTCTGCCATCAACTCCTTAGTAAGAGTTTCAGCCGCCTTCGTAAGATCGTAGCGCACCAAATATGGTTTGCCGTTCTTTGGGTTCAGTCGGTGCGGCAACTCGTGTCCGCACTCTTCGCCGGAAAGTGAACACTCAAGGTGGGTGATGTGACTGCGAATCTCTGTTCGATCTGACAAGTGAATCTCCGTGAGGTGCCGAATTCCAAAATTCGACTAACAGT
>JAPKFF010000075.1:0-11248 GCA_028821715.1 Dehalococcoidia bacterium | reverse complement strand
GTAAAATCTTGCGCGGTGATGAAATCGCTGATCAGTATGCAACATCAGAATACACAATCGCCGGATACTTACAGGCTGCGGAAGAACTAACATTCGAACCTGTGTTGTTAATGCATGCACGAACAGGTCCAATCGGCACAATCACCAAAGACGCATATGACCGTCTTTCAAGAGAAATGCTCGGCTTGTTGCGTGACCAAGGACCATGGGATGGAGTCCTGCTCAGCAACCACGGTGCCGCAGTCTCCGAAGAATTTCCCGATATGGACGGAGAATTCACTCGAGCAGTCAGAGAAATTGTGGGTCCGGATGTGCCTGTCGGTGTGACGCTGGATATGCACGCTAATATCTCGAAAGACACCGTTGCCAACACGGATGTCTGTGTAGTCTGGCGAACATGCCCGCATCTCGATGCAAAATTAAGAGGACGAAAAACCGCCGAGCTGATCTACCGAACTGTACTGGGTGAAATCAACCCTGTGCAGTTCATCGAAATGCCCCCGATGCTGGTCAATATCGTCAAGCAGTTCACCGGCCAGGAACCCATGAAGAGCCTCGTAGACGAATGCGTCAAGGCCAACGAAATCCCTAACGTACTGGATACCTCAATTTCCGAGGGATACCCCTACTCCGACGTAGAAGAGATGGGTATGTCATGGATCACCATCACCGATGGTGATGCCGATCTGGCAGAAAAAGTATCGAAAGATCTGGCCGCCAGTGCGTGGACTAGGCGAGTTGATCTCAACAAGCCTGTCCCCAACATACCGGACGCCCTCAGACAAGCAGAAGAACGATATGTTGGACCAAAGCCTGAAGGTGTCGAAAACTATCTACCGGATGATGGATCGGCCCTGCCTGAAGCTGAGCAATCGGATCACTCACATCTCGGTCCTATCGTACTCATGGACGTCGGAGACAACATCGGTGGAGGGTCATCGGCAGACTCAACCCACATCTTGAAAGTCGCTCAGGAAATGGGAATCGAAGGATTCTTACAGAGCCTTTACGACCCTGAATCTGTAGAAGCTTGTGTTGCCGCTGGAACAGGTGCTGAAATATCTCTTGAAGTCGGTGGCGAGACCGACGATATGCACGGTGAACCGGTCCACGTTGTTGGAACTGTATCTGTTATCGACGATGGACCTTATGAAGAAACGAGGCCTACACACGGCGGTACCAGGTTCTATAACGATGGCAAGCGTGTACTTTTCAACACTGCCGATGGCATGACGATACTCTTGACTTCACAGCGAAGCGGAAACACCGCTCGAGAGCAAATGTACTCAATGGGAATCAACCCTGAGGATTACAGAATTGTCGTCGCTAAAGGGGTCAGTTCACCAAGGCCGGCATACCAGCCGATTGCCGCCGAAATCATCATTGTGAACAGTCCGGGCGTAACCTCTGCCGATCTAGGTACGTTCGAATTTAAGAGTCGCCGAGTCCCACTCTATCCATTTGAGGAACCCGTTTACCCGGTTGAATAGATCATTTAACCTAAGCCAAAGTTTACGATAGCGGCATCTGTTATCGAGTACAACTGGGGATTTTTGTGTGGGGACGTGCTGTTTGATCTCCTAGGCTTAAGAGAATGTGAAACCAACTCTGGTCAATAGGCAATAAACTTAATCCCATGAAACCTTGGAACACCGTTGGCGAAGCGCTTTCGCCCGATGGCACTCGACTTGAACTTGTAGAGCACGATGGTGAATACATCATCAGAGCTGACGATCTACCGCTGATGTCGACTCGCATGCACTTCTCTGAAATCGAACTTGCCCGGCTCGTCTGCAATAAACTCCGATCTGGCGCCAAAGTCATGGTCGGCGGACTCGGACTCGGCTACACCCTCCGTGCGGCTCTCGACCTACTTCCCAAAGACGGCAAGGCAGTACAAGTCGAACTGGTTCCTGAAGTAATCGAATGGAACAAAGGTCCGCTCGCTCCGTTCGCGGGTAATCCACTCGATGACAAACGATCTGAACTAGTTCAAGGTGACGTTGCGAAGGCTATACGTGGCGCACGAAATGAGTACGATTCGATCATGCTCGATGTCGACAATGGTCCTTCGCCCCTTGTCAGCGAACGCAACGCTTGGCTATACACCGATCACGGTCTGCAGGCCATTAGAGGCGCTCTTAAAAACGGTGGACGAATCGCCATATGGTCGGCTGATGACGAGCCTAGATTCATATCTCGAATGAAGCGAAACGGATTCCGGGGCGAGAAGCACCTGATTCAGGCGCACAAAGGGAAAGGTGGAATTCGTCACGTGATATTCACCGGTCGCAAAACATAGGCTGTTATTCTTACCTAAGTACAGATAATCACTCTCGTAACTACCAGATCTAGAGATCAAGATTGACCTTAAGAAAAGAACGACGTCAAAACAAGTCAAAGCCACCCAAGGTTACAGGCCAGAAAAACTGGATGATGATGGGCGGAGTTACCGTTGTAATCGTCGCAATCGCTATTGTGGCGTATGTCAGATTTTCGCCAGAAGAGACAATCGCCTTAGATGATAATGACGCTGCCGTTGTGTTGTCGACTAGCTCACTGATTGGCGATCCCAATGCCCCGGTAACCCTTGTCGAATTCGGGGACTTTCAGTGATCGCACTGCGCTAATTTTGCCCTCGGGACAGGGCAACAGATTATTCGTGAGTACGTAGATACCGGGCGCGTAAATATTCTCTACAAGCACTTTCCGTTCATCGGCGACGAGTCGTGGCGAGCAGCTGAAGCATCGGAATGTGCTGCTGAGCAAGATCGTTTCCATGTCTATCAGGAAACCATTTTTGTGAACTGGAATGATACAAACAAAGGTAACTACTCGGACGCCAATCTTCGGACTTTTGGCGAAATGACGGGGCTGTTACTGAAACAATTCGACGAGTGTATGGACACCAACAAGTATCTCCCCAAAGTCGAATCTGATCGCCAAGAAGCTATCGACGCAGGCGTGAAATCCACACCCACATTCTTCTTGAACGGTGAAAATATCACCGGACCTGACGACTACGGATACTATCGGGTCAAGATCGAAGAGGCTCTAGCCAAAGTAGGCGGCTAGACGTTGGCTAACGGTTCAGATTCTCTAGATTCAGATAGTGAAGTGGTCGCATTCAGAGGTCATCCATCGAATCTATGGCTGTTCGTTGCAATACTCGGAATCTCTGGACTCGCAGTGACGACTTACCTGACTTCAAACGCGTTGTCGCACACCGAAGTCGGGTGCAGCATAAGCGGCTGTAACACCGTACTTGGCAGCAAGTGGTCGAAGATTATCGGCGTCCCGGTGTCGGCATTTGGAATGGCGACCTATGCAATCATCATGCTCGGTGCGTTGCATGCTTATCAGTCGCCAATCAACGATCTGCGTGGTCGACGTGTTGTCGCTCTGACGGCTGGCATTGGCGTACTAGCGTCGATTTACCTGACCACCATTGAATTATTCGTAATCAAAGCCACCTGTCAATACTGCATTACTTCGGCAGTTTTGGTTGTGTTTGTGCTTGTAGCTACGATCGTTGCAACTCGAAAAGAAGGTCCGCTTTGGAATCAAATTCGAAGGCGTTCTGACTAACCAGCCTCACCTAGCAAGAAGTTGTCGATTAGCGACGCACAGCGGAGAATCGCCTGCTCAGAGTCGAGTCCGTCGCAGAGAATCACCATGTTTCCTACGATCGCCCAATCCTGATACGTCGGACCCGGTGCCTGTCGACTGCCCCCGCTTGAAACGTCAGTAACGCCTCGAGCTTGCCAACGATCCTTCACGCCTTCGGTCCAAACCTGCTCATCACGCTTGGCCTCGAACTCTGCACCGGTGGCGTCGATTGCTAGCTGCTGACCGCTCGAAACGGCCAAAGCGTGCGATGCGTAAAAGCGAATCTCATAGTCGTGCCGATCGTACGGATCCAATCCCCAGAAACCCTTCCAAGCGTCGAGTCCATCAGGTAGACCTTCAATATCGTAGTCCTTGGAAGCCTTGAAGCCGATCGCTTTGAGATCTTCAATCGTATAATCGGCCGGAGCCTCACGAACCTGCACGAAACTAGCAGCGTCATCCGCTGCGCTAGTTCCGCAAGCGATCGATCCAATCACTATCAGCACGAGCCCAACGGCTCCAAAGAAGTACTTCACGCTGTGTAGCAGTTTCCGGTCGGTCATATTGAACGCTCCTGAGGTTCTGATCCAATCTCCCGACAGTATAAGCGTAGAGGGGAACACTGTACCTCGTCCTGTCGAAGATCTTTTCACCACACTTCGCCCCTCGACCTACTCAGGATGTACTGTGGTCGAGAAGTTGGGGGATAGCTTCCACTATCTAAGCGATCGGAAGCGCAACCCTTCACGCCCCTACTTCATCGCACCGCTTAGCGGCGCACGGTGCTGCGATATGTGGACGTGATCGCCTTGCAGGCGTTTAGCTATCACCCTTGGGTCGACCGGCCAAGGTAGAACTTCCGCTCGCTCTGCCCATTCGTAGTAAGACTTCTCAAATGCCTTCACACGATCCTTTTCGCCATCGATTAGATTATTTTGCTCAGTTCGATCGTCAGAGATGTTGTACATCTCCCACGGCTTATCCCACTCAGCAACCAACTTCCAGTCCCCAACTCGAATACCTCGGTTTCCCTCGTGTTCGATCGTAATCGGTTGCTCTCGCTTCAACTCACGACCCTGTAACGCTGGCAAGAAACTCTCCCCTTCTAGTGGAGTAATTTTGGTGTCGTTATGCTCTTTCGGATACTGCGCCCCAGCGATGTCATAGCAAGTCGCCGCAATGTCGATGATGTGCATAGGGTTGTTAAGAATGTTCGTCTTTTCGATCTGATTAGGCCAATGAACGATGAACGGTGTCGAAATACCGCCCTCGTGAATCCAGCGCTTGAACAGTCGGAAAGGAGCATCAGAAACATTCGCCCACGGCAACTCGACCGACTGGAACGTAGTGTCTGGGCCCGGACGTAACTCAGGAACATTTCCAACTCGAACCGGCTGCCCATCAAGCGTATTTTCAGTCTCCCACATCGAGGTATCAGGCCAGTCGGTGTCTTCCTGGAAAAGTTCGGCGCAACCGCCGTTGTCTGATAGGAACATGATGACCGTGTTCTCGAATTCACCAGCCTTTTTCAAGGTGTCTATGATGCGCCCCACGCCGCGGTCGACCTGCTCGATCATGGCGGAGTAGGTCGCCATTCGGATGTCTTCGTATTCTTTGTTCTGAACGTCATCCCAATCTGGCGAGTCGGAATCGCGAGGAGAAATCTCCCACTTGTCGTCGACTACACCGAGGCCCTTTTGTTGTTCGTGGCGCGAAGTGCGTATAGCGTCGTAGCCCGCCATGTACTTACCTTCGTACTTCGCAATGTCGTCTTCCCACGCATGAAGAGGCCAATGTGGAGCGTTGAACGCCACATACTGGAAGAATGGCTTACCCATCTCGACCGACTCTTCGATCTGGTTCACCGCGTGATCGCCAATCGCATCCGTCATGTGAAAATCGCTGGTCTCTACGTCTATCAACACATCTTCAATAATTAGCGATTTCGGGTTCCAGAACGAGTCGGCTGCATTTAGCAAACTAAACGACCTATCGAACCCGCGCTGCTTAGGCATTGGATGCTTCTTATCGCCAAGAACCCAATTGGCACGATCTCGGTTGTCCCAACTGCCCGAAACGTGCCATTTGCCTGAAATCATCGTTCTGTAGCCGGAGGTCTGCAATACTTCAGCGATGGTAACGCAGTCTTCTCTCAGATAGCCTTGGTACGACCGAACGCCGAGATCGGCACTCAACTGACCTATTCCTGCCTGATGAGGATGAAGCCCCGTGAGCAGCGCCGCCCTCGATGGGCAGCACCTTGCACCGTTATACATCTGAGTGAAACGCAAGCCGTTGTAGCCGAGCTTGTCGATATTCGGCGTGCTGATCTCACCGCCGTAGCAGCCAAGATCGGAGTAGCCCAGATCATCGACCATAATCACAATGATATTCGGTTTTTTTCTGGCTTCTGTTACGTTGCTATCAGACATGCGTTACCCCTACAGACTTTCGGATTTATGTTCATAGTTCCTTCTCACGTTGGGAAAAGGAACTCGCTGGAATTACCGCGGCGGCTTCTTGTACGTCGCTTCGCTGCTTCGTGGTGAATTCGGCCAAGGACGATTCCAGCTTTCGTAGCCGAACGTTGGATCGAGCACCATGTCACCGTGCTGACCCAATCGATCGTCCATCGAATCTTCGATAGAAGCCATCAGCTCCTGCGTCAGATCGATTTCTAGCCGCCTAACGATGTCACCGAACTCAGGATTTTCGAACAGATTCACCTGTTCTTGTGGATCGTTCAGCATGTCGAACAACAACGTCTCGCCAGTTCGATATTTGTGCAGCTTGTAACGACCATCGAAATTCATCCACCCATCGCCCAATAGGCCAAAAATATTCTCACGACCCGATTCGCCCGGCATTCCTTCACCCGGAAGCGGCTGAGCGTCGTACCACGCCGGCTGATCGATTCCAGCCCAGCTGAGCATCGTCGCAGTCACATCACGAAGCTCGACTAACCCTTCTTGAACCTGACCCGCTTCGATACCGGGTCCCATCGCCATCATCGGCACTCGGATCGCCGATTCGTAGAACGACGCCTTGCCGATCAAGTTATGATCGCCCAGATAGTCGCCATGATCCGATGCCAGCACTACGTACGTGTTTTCGAGAAGTCCTTTTTTACGGAGCGAATCGAGAATCGCACCAACTTCGAAATCGATCTGCTGAACGAGTCCTGAGTAGTGCTTACGAACAGTGTGCTTTGTGTCGTCAGGGAATTCAGAGTAGTCGACTCCATTCCATGGCTGTTTATTGCTGTCGACTTTGCCTTTGCGCATTTGAGGGGTGTGCCCGGGCACTTCAGGTGCTGCCTCGGGAATCTTCGATTCGTCGATGCCTTCCAAGAAGCGTTCGTCGGGGTCGTAAGGACAGTGCGGGCCAGGGAATCCGACCATCATTGCGAACGGCTGGTCGGAACCGTAATCATCGATAAATTTCACGGCTTCTGAGCCAACAAATCGATCCCATGAATGCTCCCAAGGAACATTGTGAATCACTGCCCCTTTGTTCTCGTGGTAGCCCGGCATTTCGTTGCCATGCAGCTTCTTCAGACCGTGACGCTTTAAGTAGTGGAAGTAGTCATCACGAACTTCGAGCCAGCGCTTGTCTTCACAGATCACTCGGTACTGGAAACCGCGGCGTTCGTCCCACGGATAGAAGTGCATCTTTCCGATTCCGGCGGTGTAGTAACCGTTTTCTCCAAGAATCTCTGGCCACGTGCGCAAGCCTGCGTCTCGCCAGTCGGCACGTAGGTTGTGCAAGTTTCCGGTCACACCGTTTCGCATGGCGTTCATTCCCGTGAGCAACGCAGTTCGAGCAGGCACGCAAATAGGCGAAGCTGAGAACGAATTCGTGTAACGCACTCCGTTTTCAGCTATAGAGTCGATATTTGGCGTTTGCAGCCAATCGGCTCCATTACAGCCGGCGAAATCGGCACGGAACTGGTCTGGAAATAGAAAAACTATATTAGGTCGCTGGTGATCTGCGGGCAACTTGCTACTCCGTGGCTAAAGAATCGATATGTACGAAATTCGTTTCAAACCGACCCAGAACGATTTTAGTACTTCTGTGCGAAGACTACGCGCATATCTATGCGGTATCAATCCTAAGTGGCGTGTTGATGCGTAACCTTAACGCCGTGAGCCTTCCATCGAACAAGCCAATGAAAACCGAACTCAAACGAGTACGACTGGGTCGTTCCGATCTTGAAGTAAGCTCGGTCGGAACCGGAACTTGGCAGTGGGGGGGTGCGTTCTATTGGGGATACGGTCGGTCGTACACCGACCAAGACCTAGCTGCCGCGTTCGCGGCGAGTATAGAGAACGGGATCAATTGGTTCGACACCGCTGAGATATACGGCCGTGGCAAGTCGGAAATTATTCTTGGTATGCACGTAAACGGTTCGACTTCAATCAGCCCCAATTCGCCTTCGACGCCGAAACCTTTAGTCGCCACAAAGTTCTTTCCGTACCCTTGGCGATTGCACAAATCGTCGTTTCGTAACGCTCTCAAAGCCAGCTTGAAACGACTCAACGCCGAATCCATCGATATCTATCAGGTTCACTTCCCGTTTCGCCCTCGCAGCTTCGAATATTGGGTCGATGCCCTTGGCGATGCCGCGCAAGACGGACTCGTCAAAGCCGTAGGTGTTTCGAACTTCTCGGCAGAACAAACGAAACGTGCTCACGAACTGCTGGCGCGTAAGGGCATAGTTCTCGCTGCGAATCAGGTCGGTTACAGTCTGCTAAATCGAAAAATCGAATCGAACGGGGTGTTAGAAACGTGCAGTGATTTAGACGTTTCATTGATCTCGTACGGACCTCTTGCAGAAGGTTTACTCACTGGAAAGTACCGCCCTGACAATCCACCGCCGTTCATGCGGAAGTGGCGATGGGCACGCAAGCGATTGAAGATGCTGCCTCCGCTGATTTCGTTGATGAGCGATATCGCAAGCTCCCACGGTGCCTCGCCGTCTCAGGTTGCACTTAATTGGTTGATACTC
Source organism: Dehalococcoidia bacterium (assembly GCA_028821715.1). Taxonomy (GTDB): domain Bacteria; phylum Chloroflexota; class Dehalococcoidia; order Lucifugimonadales; family Lucifugimonadaceae; genus Lucifugimonas. The sequence continues at coordinate 2,631 of JAPKFF010000075.1, read as the reverse complement.
CGCGGCACGCTGCCAATACCCGGAGCGAAATCAGCCATGCAAGCGAAAGACAATGCAGCGTCGATGAGATGGTCGCTTAGTAGCGACGAATTAGAGGCGTTGAACGTGGAGACCGAGCGGTACTTGCCGACTCGTTAGTCAAGGAACGATCTATTTGGCTATCAGATTAGGAATCTGACTCAATGGATTCGTCATCGGTTGATCCAATAACTTCAATGAGCTTGTCGTTAAGCGATTCAGGGTCATTTGAGGCGATGAACCAAGTCTCAACTTTGCCGTTGTCGCCACCTAATCGAACGTCAAGCTCAACGCCCGTCTTCACGCCGAGCACGCTCCACATCCTGGAGATACTTCGCATGTTAGGACGTGACTGAGCAGCCGCCCGAGTCATCCTAGACTGTGGCTCGGCTATGCGAGCAGCGACCAAATCTTCAGTCTTCACCAATCCAGATTTCATACCAAGGCGAACATCTAATCCATCGCCTGAAATTCGCAAAGTCATCGTGATGTAGTTCAGCATCACGAACATTGTCATCAGCGAACTAATACTGAATGCTGTGTAGAACGCAACGGCCCCGCCGCCAGTGACTACCGGATCGCTGATGAGCCCCTTTACGGCTACCCCTGTCAGAGCACCTGCGGTGACTCCCAGCATTAAACCGAGGAATCCGAACATGCGTCTGGAGGCCTTAACTTGTTGAAAATAACTTTGCTTTTGATCTGTCATGTCACTTCTATTCAATCACAGTGCAGCGTGAATATACGGAATAAATAGCGGATATTGTGGCGCTCTCAATCGCTGAACTACCGAGGACTTACCGGTAATACCAAATGCGACGGACGATCGGCTGAACGGAAAATCATCTGTTGGGCTAATCGCAGCTCGGTGTGGCCGTAAAGGCAGTGTGTATCTACTCTTATTCGCCGGAGTCTTTGAAGATGTTTTCGCGGTACCAGCGAAGTTCTTCGACACTTTCGATAACGTCGTTCATCGCAAGATGTGTGCCTTTCTTGGAAGGCGGGCGCAAGGTTTTCGGATACCACCGTTCAACCACTTCTTTGAATGAAGATACATCGACCATTCTGTAGTGAAGATAGCCTTCGAGAGTTGGCATTTCATTGTGCAAGAAACGGCGGTCGACCCAGATCGAATTTCCGCAGAGTGGTACTTTGCCTTTTTCGGTCCACTTTTTCAAGAACTCAAGCGTTTGGCGCTCGGCTTCTGCGATATCTATTTCCGATGCCTCGATTCGATCGAGAAGTCCTGATTTCTTGTGCTGCTTCGCCGGCCAGTCTTCCATTCGAGCCATATCTTCAGGAGTGCGGTGAATGGCTAATTCTGGCCCTTCAGCGAGAACATTGAGATCGGCGTCGGTTACAAGCGAAGCGATTTCGACAATTACTTGGTCATCGCCGAGCCCTGTCATTTCGAGGTCGACCCAGAATAAATTCGTATTTTTTGACATCGGCCGATTCTATTGGAGGAAAGCGCGGGGTGGTTCGAAATACCTGTCATCACAATCGCATCAACGCAAGATCGAGAACCACGATAACAGTCACGGCTACGATCCGCTTGCGCTTTCGCCGGTGTCGAACAGCCACGCCATTAGTCTGAGATCGATTGATTCGCATTTCTTGACGAATAATTGGTGACGCTTGTGAATTGAGTTGATCACGTGACCTTCTCTATTTGCAACAGTGATGCATAGTTTGTTTGTGAGGTAAAGTATGAGGTGAATGGTGCCTTCATCGTGATATTTAAATCTTTGCTTAGTACTGTTTTAACACTCTCTAAGAATATTTGAGAGCTATACGGCACTAGAGATTCCGCTTCCATGCAAAGATCAAATTCTTCTGAGTAAATCAGCCCGCTTGGCCACTTGTAAGTAAACTGCTGGTCACGGTTGTCGTTAGGTTTGCATGTGCGCGCCTGCAGAGAATTATGTATCTGAGGATTAGGGCCAAAACCTCTGACATCGATGCAGTAGTGATCCGCATCGTCCAAAGGGTCTACTAAACGGATCAGGCGATTCGGCAGGATGTCATGAGTGTTCGAGCTGTTGGTAACGGCTTGTTCTGCTTCATCATTACCGCACGGGTCGATGAACACGATCACTAAGCCCGTAATCACAACGGCAGTTCTTTTCAATATATATTCGTATTTCGGGGTATCGGCCGATTCTAGAGTAGGAACCCGAGGAATGGTGATCGGCGTAAGTAATTATGGTGTGAACACCTCGAATAAGGCAGCGATAAGCTTTAGCGAGCATCGTCGTAATGTTCGCGGTGTTACTTTAGGAACGTATTTTTTTGGTAATTCAGGAACACTATGAAACTCCTTTTTTCAGTTGCTCTAACTCTCACGGTTTTTGTAGGTCTCGTCGCGTGTCAGGGTCCGGTTGGCCCTGCGGGCATTCAAGGAAATCCTGGTCCTCAAGGGGGGCAAGGAATTGCGGGTCCGTCTGGCGAAACTGGTCTCGCGGGACCTGAAGGATCGACTGGCCCTATAGGGCCTCAAGGCGAATCTGGCTCCTCTGGGCCGCAAGGCGAATCTGGCCCCGTTGGGCCTCAAGGCAAAACTGGTCTCGCGGGACCTGAAGGATCGACTGGCCCTATAGGGCCTCAAGGCGA
>JAPKFF010000185.1:0-2313 GCA_028821715.1 Dehalococcoidia bacterium | reverse complement strand
CTTGACCACGGACGTCGGCGTAGTCCAGTAGATGATCGTTGGCCAGTAGCATGGAGTTGGCCAATGTCTCGAGTGGTGGGATTTCTAGTTTCCCATCCAAGAAGGCAACCGTTTCCTGTAAGGTATCGACGGGGATAACATCAATTTCTGCGACTACAGATGCTTCTGGGCCGTTTGCCGAGGGGACAATAATTCCTCGTAGAGTCTTAGACTTTGCCGTTGCAATCGCCATCGATAAGGCACCACGTACAGGTCGCATTTCCCCGGCGAGTGAGAGTTCACCGACGATGGCGTATTCTTGGAGTCGATCATGGATGAGTGAGTCGGTACTGGCGAGCATGCCAATTGCGATTGGCAGGTCGAACGACGCGGCGTGTTTGGGGAGTTCTGCCGGAGCTAAGTTGATGGTGATGTGATCATAGGGAGCGCGAAATCCCGCGTTACTTATCGCCCGGCGAACACGTTGGCTACTTTCACGTACAGCCTTTTCAGGAAGCCCGACCGTCGTGATCGTCGGACTGGAATTCGGTGAACTGGTGTTTCTAAGTGTGTCTACTTCGACATCAACGATGTGAGCATTAAGACCGACCGTTGTCAGTGTTTTGAGCCGTGCGAGCATAGCGTTACCTCTTGCAATTTGAGTCCTTGCAAAGGGGCAATCTGTGGGGTGCCGTTATTGTGGTCGTGGCAGAAGCGAGTTGCAAGTGCCAACCTGACAGCGAGGTGACACTTCGCCTGCTTTCAGGACGTGGCTCATCTGCGTATACTTATTCAAGTTGACGATAGCCAAATAACAGAAATGCGAGATCTGTCACAATGAAAAACTATACCTTGGCCATCCTCTTTCTGAGCGTTGTTTCGGCAGGCCTCGAATCGAGTTCTGCGGAAGATTCAGTCAGCGAGAAGCCGAATATTCTAGTCATCTTCATCGATGATATGGGGTTCGCCGATCCGAGCTGTTTTGGTAATCCGCTCATCAAGACGCCTCATATCGACAAGCTCGCCGCTGAAGGTATCAAGTTAACCAACTTCTATGTCAACTCGCCGATTTGTTCCGCCTCGCGAGTCGCCCTCACCACTGGTCAATATCAAGGCCGTTGGAAAATCCATTCGTATTTAAACTCTCGTGCTGGAAACGCGAATCGCGGCATGGCTAACTACCTCGATCCGTCGGCCCCGACGACTGCAAAGAAGCTGAAGGCTGCCGGTTACGCAACTGCTCATTTCGGTAAATGGCACATGGGCGGTGGACGTGATGTGGACGATGCTCCTCTGCCGCAGGCTTACGGGTTCGACGAGTCGTTGGTTTCTTTCGAAGGACTGGGCGATCGTTTAATTTCCAACCCGAATGGCGTTGCCAGAGCGAAAGCTCTTGGTCACGGGGAGATCATTCCTTGCGAGCGTTGGGAAAGGATGCAGATTCAGACGGATCGGACGATTGATTTCATTCGGCGGCATCGTGACGATCCATTCTACGTACGACTGTTCCCCAACGACGTACACGACGCGCATGTGCCTCGCCCCGGCAGTGCCGACAAGTTTAAAACCGTGTCCGACGATCCTTATGTTCGCGATTTCTTCGCTGTTCTCGAATATATGGATATGCAGATTGGACGGGTCATCGCGACGATTGATGAACTGGGCCTAGGAAAGAACACTCTGATCCTTTTCACCAGCGACAATGGTCCCACCGATTGGCCACGGAAATACAAGACAGGTCCCCCAGCCGGATTCACTGGTCCGTACCGAGGTCGGAAGTGGTCACTGTTCGAGGGCGGTATCCGCATGCCGTTCATCGCCCGCTGGACCGGAACGATCCCTGCGGGCATCGAAGACACGACCAGCGTAGTTAGCGCAATTGATCTGTCACCGACTATCTGTCGATTCGCCGGAGTTTCTGTTGAATCTGAAGTTGATGGTCTGGACCGAGGCGACGTTCTCCTAGGTAACGCCTCTAGTCGCGACAAACCCGTGTTCTGGCAATATGGCCATCCGCACGCCATTCTTAAAGGAGGCAAACCTGAGCATCAGAGTCCCACCTTTGCGTTGCGTGACGGTCGCTGGAAATTCATGATTAACCCTGATGGTAGCGAAGCCCAGCTATTCGACCTTGATGCCGATGAAGGTGAGAGCACCAATCTTGTTTCCAGACACCCAGAACGAGCAGCTGTGATGGCTGGCCAAATTTCCGCGTGGACGGATGAAATAGGATTTTCCTTCGATAACAAGGCCGAACGCACCGTACCTGCGCCCACGATTGCGATTCTTGCCAGTAATCAGCTCCTTCGATTTGTGAACCACGGAGTCAAGGGC
>JAPKFF010000074.1:0-11283 GCA_028821715.1 Dehalococcoidia bacterium | reverse complement strand
TCAGGGTTACATACAAGCGATGCTTGAGGCAGTTACAGGTCACCGGCCTGAATAAATACTTTGTTGGGGTTCGCTCACTACTCATGACCAAGCAAAGAAGTCGTCAAAACAGCTATGTTCAATGTTAAAATGAGTAATTGGTGGGCCCGGCAGGACTTGAACCTGCGACCAATCGATTATGAGTCGATTGCTCTAACCAACTGAGCTACGGGCCCTCTGTGAGCGGCGAGGCGGTACGATTGCACTGCGACCTGCGCGCTTGGGCGACATTGATTCTCTCACGAGAACTCCCCAAAGCAACACTCCAATCGAATCATACCTCTAGTCATTTCGAAAACTATTGTGGGAACTAATCGCAATTGATAACCTCACCATCAATAGTATGTCTGCAAAGAACCATTCTGATCCATGAGGAACCCCGCATGTCGAACGTCAATGAATACAGATCCTTACACAAGCACTCTCACTGGCTACTCCTGACACTCCTCGTAGGCGCTTTGTCGCTGGCAATGGCTTGCGGAACATCTGACTCCGACGGCGCCGAAGACGCAGCAGCTCCTGCTGCTGAAGAAGTGGACGAAGCCCTCGCAGAAGTCTCACGAATTCTCAGCCCCGGCTTGTCACTAACGTTCGACGATTACGTGGCAGGAGGATGGAAGAAATCCAAGCAGTTCGACACCGACACCGTCCCGGAAGCAACCGACATTTGGTACGGCTTCTTCAATGCGAAAGACATCGAGGTTCGCTTCTACGATTCGCACGAGATCGCCAAAACTTACGGATTTGATAATGCGTCCGAAGCGATCGACCAAAGCTTCCGCGAAGGCGGTCAGTACGGTTCAAGCAATCGAGGCGCTGGTTCATCGGCGGTCACAAAATACAAGGCGTTCGTTGTGGTCGGGAACACGGTGATGCTGTGTGAACAATCAGTCGAGTCGTGTATCGCCCTCGCTGATATTCTCGGCGGCTAATCTAGTGCGTCATCACACAAACGCTCGCTAGTCGCTACTCAGCGCCTGACTTTGGCAACACGTACTCTCGCATTGCTTCAGGTGGAGGCTGCACGAGTCTGTCAAATAAGAATTGGTGGATACCGAGCGACCGTGAGTGAACGGCAATCAACGCAATAGTTGCAGCACGACATTCAAAGCCAGAGCTTTCGTACTGCCCGCCGAGCTCCGCAATTTGCCGGCGAGTTTGATCCCGATCAATCCCAAAGCTGCCCAAATCCCACGTTCCATCCCAGTTACAACGTACGAAAAAGGGGCGAACCACGCCAGATCTGCCTGAAATAGAGAAATCGAGTCGATCAATTCAGGAATAGGGATCCCAGTAGATACATCGATATAAATGAACATACAGCATTTTGGAATTAGTCACATACACAAGTACAAGCAAGTTGAGACGGAAGCTTCTAGCCGGTTTTTGTGATGCGGAATGAATCGAAAATCACTTCGAAAATACTGAGCGGACCGAACATCACCAAAAAAAGTACAGCAAGGCTAACTAAAGCAGTAATAAGCAACGAACGAATCAAACTAAAACTGTCACCGTTCGGACCGGTGAATTTGAACACGCCAGCCGCAAGCAATACCGAAGCGGCACCGGCCCAAATAGCTTGCTTCATGCCTGTCATCGCGTAAGTCAAAACGAAGAACGGAGTGCTCCAAATCCACGATGAAAATGCTTCACCAGCTGTGTTCTCCGAGAACGTTAGGCCGGTTATTTCCAGAAGGAAAAGGTTAGCCGGCAGCAATGTACTCACCAATAGAGGCATGGTGATCGAAAAGATGATCGCGGTCATGAAATACGGCAGGAAGCGGCCTTCCCTACCAGCTACTGAAGTAGCAATCAATCCTGCAATGAACATTGAAACTCCACCACCAATAATTGGGGCGAGTGAAAGTTTCAAAATGTGCGAGAAATTGGGACGCTGAAGCACGTACCGCCAGTCAGCATCGTCGATTGCTACAACGATGTTGATGTATTGAACAATGAGTGCCATTGCTATTCCGAACGGAATAATCGCAATTGCCATGCCCATACGTCGACGTCGATCTTCTTCGAATCGACTTGCCTCGATACGATCTCGCTCGACATAACTTTGGCGGAATGAAGAATCTCTTGTAGCGCTACTTTCCATCGGATCAACGATAGCACTTACCCGCGTAAAGTTACTGTCACAATCATGATGAAATTGGGTGACTCATGCCGATACTTAAATTCGTATATCGGGTCTCTGTACTCCAACCATCTGCCGCTGGCCAATGTGTCATTGCTACGTCGCTGCTACACTCCGCCCGATTAGCAATTTAAACGGCCATCCAAGCTTTACTGAAACCAAGCGCCAATTAAAACAAAGGCAACACTCGATGAAGATCACAGATGTACGACTGGAAATGTTCAAATGGCCACGAGCTATTCCAATCACTAACGGTCTATATACGTACACCCACAATTTGCTAAACATCGTTGTGATCGACACTGACGATCCCGACATCCAGGGCATAGGTCTCGCGGGCGGCATCGAGGCAACGCCTGAAGTGGGTTTGGCATTTATAGAACATTTCAAAAAGGGTCTGATCGGAGCAGACCCGCTCAACAACGAAGCATTGTGGCATGCCATGTGGCGACCCAAGCTGGTTGGTCGACGCGGAATTTCAACCCGCATCATCGGGGGCATCGATATCGCCCTCTGGGACATCAAGGGCAAAGTAGCGAATATGCCTGTCTACAAGTTGCTAGGTGGCTTCACCAACAAGGTAGATACCTACATCGCTGGCGGTTACTACGAAGAAGGCAAAGGCCTCAAAGAGCTCGCTAAGGAGATGGAAGAAAACGTCGAACTCGGCGCACGTGCGGTGAAGATCAAGGTCGGCGCTGTATCTATTAACGAAGACATCGAACGAGTACGAGTTTGCCGCGAAACTATCGGATCAAATGTCCGCCTAATGGTCGACGCCAACAACGCCTATCGGCACTACCAAGCGATCGAATTCGCCCGAAAAGTCGAAAAATATGATCTGTTCTGGTTTGAAGAGCCAGTGGAGCCTGACGACTACATTGGCCAAGCGGAAATTACCCGCGCAACTTCTGTGCCCATCGCCGCTGGTGAGAACGAATATACCAAATATGGATTCAGGGACATGATCAACGCTCGCGCAGTCGATATTCTTCAGCCCGATGCGCTAATTCTCGGCGGCATCACTGAATTCATGAAAGTAGCGGCGCTCGCTCAGGCGAACGACCTCGATGTCTCTCCACACGGCGCTCAAGAAGTTCACATACACCTCGTCGCCGCTATTCCAAACGGACTTATCCTCGAGTATTACCGTGAGTCAGTAAACCCAATGCACGGCAAAGTCTGGGAGCACGAACTGACAATCAAGGACGGATACGTCTACACCCCCGAGCTGCCTGGACTAGGACTGACCCCAAAATGGGACACGCTAGCTGAATACAGGGTTGGATAAGGCGTACAATCTCACCCGAACGAGCGTTTTTGCCTGCGCCATTTCACAAAAAACGAATTCACGCAGGCACGAGCAATCGAACGTAAATACTGGAAAAGCACGAACGAATGCCGAATTTTGATTATGAAGCACCAACCTCACTAGCGAGCGCGCTCGAACTATTAGACCGCCCCGGCGAGGTACGACCGCTCTCGGGCGGCACCGACATCATCGACCAGCTAAAGAGCAACCGACGTCACGCCGATTTCGTTGTCGACCTGAAACGAGTTCCAGAACTCCTTACTCTGGAATCAAATGACTCGGGCCTAAAAATCGGATCGGCCGTATCGTGCACCGACGTTCACAAGTACACGGCAGAAAATGGCGGCTTCTCTGCCCTATCGGAATCGACCGAACTCGTTGGATCGATTCATATTCAAAACCGTGCAAGCGTAGGCGGCAACGTGTGTAATGCAGCTCCGTCTGCCGACACTATCCCGTCTCTGCTTATTCACGAAGCTGTCGCACACACTGCGAGTGCTTCTGGTGGACGTGCAATCCCGCTAATCGATTTCTTTGCAGGTCCCGGTCAAACGGTTCTTGAAAAAGGCGAAATTCTAAAAGAACTCGTCCTTCCTACACCTACGGACAATACTGCTTCGGCCTACTTGCGATTCATCCCGCGAAACGAGATGGACATCGCAGTCGCCGGTGTAGGATCACTCATCGAGGTCGATCCTTCTACAAAGGTAGTCATCAAAGCCCGAATTGCTCTCGCCTCTGTAGCCCCGACTCCTGTCCGGGCATATGAAGCCGAACAGTTTCTCGAAGGAACCGTGATTGATGCCGCAGCGATCGACAAGACGGCCGATCTAGCTGTCGATTCCGCTGTTCCGATCACCGACGTACGTGGATCCGCCGAATACCGAAAAGAATTGATCCGAGTTCTCACCAAACGAACTCTAAATATCTGCCTGGAGCGACTCGCCTAAATGAGCAAGAAACAGATAAAAACTACAGTGAACGGTGTTGAGCACGAAATTCTCGTCGATTCAACTTGGACGCTTCTTGAAACTCTTCGGGATCAGTTGAAGTTGACAGGAACCAAAGAAGGCTGTTCAAACGGCAACTGCGGTGCTTGCACCGTTATGGTCGATGGGAGGTCGTCTTGCTCCTGCCTCGTTCTCGCACCTGAAATCAACGGTCGGGAAGTAACAACCGTCGAAGGTCTTGCCGATCATGGACACTTGACACCAGTTCAGGACGCATTTGTAGAAAACTCCGGACTTCAGTGCGGTTTCTGTACACCGGGTTTCATGATCGCAACAACGGCGCTACTCAACGAAAATCCTCACCCAAGTGAGAATGAAATCCGACTCAAGCTGGCAGGAAACCTCTGTCGCTGCACCGGATACGACAAGATCGTTCGCTCGGTTCAAGATGCGGCCGAACGCCTAAGCAAAGCTTAAGTAGAAGCACCGCTAAACCGTCTTACGACCAAAGATGTAACTCGCAGTCCACGCCGGGCTTCTTTAACTCAGCTTCGATCGCATCAACTTGTTCAGGAGTTGGCGACTCATCGTCCTGACCAAAAATACCAAGAAGCGTAATCGATATGTTTGGCGTCTGGTCGATCAGTGCAACAGACTGCTTATCGGTTAGATCCTCGGGCTTTGCGAACACGCGCGCCATCCCAGCAATCAACCGCGGCGCCCAGTGGCCGCGAGATACGTCTGGTGACCTCTTGAGTAGAATCCGATCATCTCGGTCTTGCCTTAGAAGTCGGGCAATCGGATTAAATATGTAGCAGAACCTTATACATCTCCGACAAACCTGTCGTCGGGAACTCTGCCTGAATATCTCGAAATAGCCGCGGCGTCATCAGGCTCAGCGGTGGGAGCTTCCCAGCAGTGGAGATTGGGCATAACGGTGAAGTAGCCGTGGTGCGCAAAACGACGAGTGATCTATTTCGTTGATTCGTCCCAGCCCGGCATGTGGTGAATCACAATCACAACCCGATACAGTCCAGGCCCCGGTGATCGCGCCATGTAGCCGTTGATGATATCGCCATCAGCACTCGGATATGTGACCGTCTCGGCGAGCAAACGTTTGTAATTTGGCATTCAGCCCTCCATCTCGTATTACCTAGCGATCTGACTTGTTCGCTGACGAAAAATGGCACTAACACATACTCAACCAAAAGCAGGATTCGTACTTGAATGTGGTAATCTGGTTCTCAGATAGGATCATCGGCCTCAGCAAAAATGCGTAAGCATCTTCAGGGTCGTAAACCGCATCTAATCCCTCTACAACACCAACCAAACGCCGAGTGATAAATGGAACAGGTATTTCGAGCCGCAACTGATGAAATAACAGCCGGTAATGACATGGTTGTCGCCACCGTAGTCAAAACCTCCGGTTCAACGCCACAGAAAGCCGGCGCAAAGCTGCTCGTACGCGCCGATGGCTCGGGTGTAGGAACGCTGGGCGGCGGTTGCGTTGAAGGTGACATATGGTTCGCATCTTCACAGTTGCTTTCGAGTGGCGGAGTCGCAGAAATGCGTGACTACGAACTCAATGAAGACCTCGCAGCTGAAGACGGACTTGTTTGCGGTGGCACGATGTACTTCTTGCTCGACCCCCTACGTAAGTCAGATTCCTTAGGTACTAGCCAAGATTTCAACGAAGAGGTCATCGCTGCCTACGAAGGCGGAGCACCAGTTGCGGTTGCCAACCTGATGAAGGCTCCCGACGGTTCGACACTTGCTGTCGGCGCAAAATTATTGATCCGTGAGAACGGTTCGACTTCAGGTTCACTCGGCGATGAGAAGATCGATTCGAGCGCCATAAAAAACGCTCGAAATCTGATGGCGATGGGCAAGAACGACTACATCACATCCGAATCGGGTGCGGAGTACTTCGTCGAGGCGTACACCACTCCTCCAACTATCATTCTCGCGGGTGGCGGGCACGTTTCGAAAGCGATCTCCGGAATTGCTGCATCGCTCGGTTTCCGCATATTCATCATAGACGACCGCGAAGATTTCTCTAACCCAACACGATTCCCCGAGGCCGAACAGACAGTCGTTTCCGACTATGGATCGGCGTTCAAGAAGCTGCCGATTGGCACAAACTCATTCATCGTGATCGCAACTCGCGGTCATCGCTATGACGCTTCCGCAACTGCAGCAGCAATGAAAACACCGGCCAGCTATGTAGGGCTGCTTGGAAGCAAGCGAAAGACAATTCTCATATTCGAAGAGCTTTTCTCCGAAGGCTTCACTATGCAAGAAGTCCAGAGCGTGCGCTCCCCTATCGGTCTGAACATTTCGGCGAGAACTCCTGAAGAAATAGCACTTTCGATCATGGCTGAAATTGTTGGATTCCGACTCGGAGGCGACGGCGGAACTCTAAAGCTCGACCAACACCTCATCGACAAAGCTGCCGAAAAAGCTGATCGTCGCCCCGAAAACGCTTCAACTGCCGAAGCTGTAGGCGCTGACTAGCGTGCTGAACTACAACGCGGTCGGCATCATTCTCGCAGCAGGTGAATCCAGCCGAATGGGCAGTCCGAAAGGCCTACTTGAATGGCGTGGAACAACGCTGCTTGAGTACCAGATGAACTCGCTTTTGCAAGGTGGGTGCGACAAGGTCGTTGTTGTGACGGGTAAGTACGACACAGAAATGGCACCTTTGCTTAAGGACCGTCCAGGGATCATCAGGTCATACAACCCGAAATATCTCGAAGGCAAAACGACCTCAATTAAAGCTGGAGTCTGGGAACTACCCGATGATATCCACTCGATCGTCCTATTGGCTGTCGATCAGCCACGTCCTGCATGGGTGATCGAGAAAGTCATCAGACTTCACACCGACTTCGGAGCCGACGTCACATCCCCAGGTTTCGACGGACATGGCGGTCACCCGCTAGTTTTCGATGCGAACCTCCGCTCTGATCTAATGAATATTACGGAAGAAGACGAAGGTGTTCGTGCGATTTTTCGCAAGCCCGACATCAATCACCACCGAGTGAAGTTCGATTCAGCAATTGTCCGGCTCGACATCAACACCCCTGAAGCCTACGAAAATGCGTTGTCTGCTTACACCGAACTCGCTAAATCAGAACTGTAAGATGTGGCGATCATGTCGTCACCAACACCAGTTCGTGAAAAATACTGGGTAAAGCTGCTCTTCTGGCCTGCTGCAATATTCTTTGGAATTTCTACGTTAGCCGTTTGGGTGCTGATTCATTTGTCCGCAATCGAGTTTGCGTGCGCCTGCACACCGATCGTCGCTCCTGAATGGGCAGTCGACGCACGATATATTGGCGCAATTTTCATCGGTGTGCCCGTACTAATCGTCGATTGGTTTGTAATCTGGAAGTACCGCGATTTCAAGCGCAAAGAAAAATGGGAAAAGAAGTTCACGCAAGAACATAAACCGTGGTACGCAAAGAACGGCGAGGATCGACCTAAAGGTCCGATCAAAAATAAATACTATGAGCCTTAGCGACATCGCCCCTAATTCAACAGGTGCCAACTCTCTCGACGATGCACGTCATTTCCTTCAATCAGCTGGCATAGACGGCTGGCTCACAAGAGACTATCGCTACACGAACCCCGTCTTCGAAGCAGCGCTCGGACGGCGTGTCGAGCACCTCACTCGCCCCGTATGGCTGTGGATCCCCACTAACGGCGAACCGCAACTGCTGGCACACGAAGTCGACATCGAACACTTCCCTAGCGACTCGCCACGGGTAACCGCTTACGGCAACCGGTTACAGATGATCGCTGGCCTCAAGGCTGGGCTACGCGGTGCAAAGACTGTTGCGATGGAATACTCGCCACTTTACGAACTGCCGAGAGTGGGTCGTGTCGACGCCGGAACTATCGAGTTGATTCGATCGTTTGGTGTGAAAATTGTGCCTTCGGGCGATGTGATCCAGTACGCGACAGAACGCTGGACTGCCGAGCAACTGCAATCTCATTTCTTCGCAGTGGACACTCTAGACAATATTGTGAAACAGACGTTCAAGTACGTCGGCGAAAACATTCGGTGGGCACTCACCGAACACGATATCGCCGAGCACATTCGTGGTCGCTTTGATCGTGCAGGTCTCGAATGGGACAATGGCCCGTCTGTGTCGTTCAACGAACACTCATCGATTCCGCATTACGACCCTAAACCCGGCGAGTCGGCAGTGATCAGGCGCGAAGGATGGTTGCTAATCGACTTGTGGGCACGCAAAAAATCTTCTTCAGATGGCGAACGAAATATCTCCGCCGACATCACCTGGACTGCCAAGCTCGGTGAACCACCCAATACTAAACAACAGGAAGTATTCAAAGCCGTAACTGGTGCAAGAGACGCCGCTTTCGAACTTCTCGAAAATCGTGTGCTTGAAGGTAACAACCCACAGGGCTGGGAGATCGACCGCGCTGCTAGAGATGTGATCGACAAGGCAGGATACGGCGAATTCTTCTTTCACCGACTCGGTCACTCTCTAGGCTACGAAGTTCACTCGAACGGAGTAAACCTCGACGACTGGGAGACACATGACACTCGCACGGTTATCAACGGTGTTGGAGTAACCATCGAGCCGGGTATCTATTTACCGGAGTTCGGTGTCCGCTCGGAAATGGACGTCTATCTAGGCGAAGACGGTCCCGAAATCACCGGAAAACGCCAAACCGAAATCGTCCAGATACAGACTAGCTAGTCCGAGTACACGATCTAATTAGCCGGTTCGGTAAACGCCTCTGGAACTGGGTAGCACACCGCTTACATCGAGATAACCGTTCAGCAATTAGTTCGACACGCCACCCACCAATTTCCCGACGAACAAACCTAGTTCACCCAACGTCCTAAATCACAACCTCAACGCCGAGCTCGGCCGCCCGGGCTCGAATCGCTGCGTACTGGCCGTTCTCGACCGGCACACCATTCGTCAGACGATCGTCCATAGCGTCTGCTTCAGGATCACCTGGCACCAAAACCCGATCTACGCCAGGCAAAGTTGGCGTGGCGTGAAGCTCTCGAATCATCTCGTCCATCATAGATTTGAAATCATCAACGTCCCTAAATCGAGCGATATCGATCGCCATCACCCAGCTCATATTCTCGCCACGACCAAGCTGAGCACTGAATCCTCCGCCAGATAGAACTCCACACAAAATATCTACCAGTACCGCAAGTCCGTAACCCTTGTGCGACCCCTGTTCACGTGTGTTGCCTAGCGGATTCAACGCCCACGAATCATTCTCACCATCTGGCGGATCGGTAATGTCGCCACCATCCGGCATACTAACTCCCCAACCAGCCGGAATCGGGACACCGATTCGACGAGCAAGTCCAACTTTGCCACTAGCGACAGTCGAAGTCGCCATATCCAGGAAAAAATCTCGTTCCTCACCTGCCGGTGCAGCGAATCCAATCGGATTAGTTCCCAACATTTTCTTCGCTCCTAGAGCAGGTCGAACCGCAGGTGCAGCTGTGGTCATCGACATACCGATCATGTCGTGCTCAAGAGCCATAGAAGCGTAGTAGGCGACCATCCCAACGTGGTGTCCGTCTTTGATGCTTACCATGCCGAGTCCGTGCTTCTTAGCCTTCGCAATCGCAATTTCCATTGCTTCATACGCAGAAACAAGCCCAATACCATTTCCTCCACTCACCAGGGCAGTTGTTTCTGATTCGCTGATGACTGTGGTCTGCTGCGGAACAGTGTAAACACCATCTTCGGCATTTTTCGAGTAGCCAACGACGTTCGACACGCCATGTGTGTCGACCCCTCTAACACTCGCTGCGACAAGAACTTTGGCTGCTATTCCAGCGTGTCCGTCTGTCGCTCCCACTGCTCGGAATATCGACGAAAGCTGTGTTTGCAAATCACCGATTGGCACACGAGTTGAGTTGGAGTCGTTGAGTTTTACGGTATTGGCCATTAGATAAACACCTCAACGCCTAGTTGAGCCGCTTTGGCACGCATCTCGTCATATTGCCCGTTCTCGACAGGTACTCCATTCACCGATCGATCGTCCTCAAAATCGGATTCCGGATCACCCGCGACCAGAACGCCATCTTCTCCCGGCAACGGCGGCGTGGCGTGAAGCTCTCGTACCATGTCGTCCATCATCGACTTGAAATCATCAACATTCCTGAACTTGGCGATGTCAATTGCCATAGTCCAAGTCATGTTTTCTCCGCCCGACAACTGCGCTCCGAATCCGCCTCCAGAAAGCACGCCACACAAAATATCGACCACCAGTCCGAGTCCATAACCCTTGTGCGCCCCCTGCTCCCTAGTACCCCCCAACGGATTCATTGCCCAATCTTCTCCTCTATCGCCCCGCGGTTCAGTTAGCGGCTCGCCTTCCGCTGTTACAGCCCACCCAACCGGCATATGCACACCAAGTCGCTTAGCTAGTCCGATCTTTCCGCTAGCGATTGTCGATGTAGCCATATCGAAAATAAAGTCACGCTCTTCGCCAGCGGGAGCACCAAACGCTATCGGATTCGTGCCGACTCTAGGCCTGGCCCCCAACGCTGGTCGCACGCTTCGGCTGGCGTTGGTCATCGTCATTCCAATCATGTTTTCTGCGACCGCCATCATCGGGTAGTAACCGACCATCCCGATGTGGTGACCATTACGAATCGTGGTCATCCCGATGCCGAGGTCTCGAGCCTTTGCAATCGACATTTCCATGCCCTTATGAGCAGCGACGAAGCCGAGGCCATTTCCACAATCGAGAAGCGCTGTCGATCCAGTTTCAGTGATAATTTCCACGGTCTGCGGAACGGTGTAGTCACCTGATTCAATCGATTCGGCATA
>JAPKFF010000073.1:0-11316 GCA_028821715.1 Dehalococcoidia bacterium | reverse complement strand
TAGCCCCGCCCCAGAGCAGGAAAGGGCTTGGCAATAAAAAATTGGTACCCCCGGAGGGACTCGAACCCACAACCTACAGGGTAGAAACCTGTTGCTCTGTCCAGTTGAGCTACGGGGGCACTCACACTATTCTAAGGGCAACTATGCCGGAGAGAGTAATGCTGTTTAGTGGAAAATTAGCCAATGGCACCGCTATTGCGGAGTCCTTGAACTTCTTTCGGCTCTAAAAAAAGCAGGTTTGCGAGTATCTCGTCCGTATGTTCGCCCAGCGATGGTCCAGGTGAAACGACTTGATTGGAACCTTCCGTCGATATTGCCGAACTCACTTGTTTGATCGTTCCGTAAACCGGGTGTTCAATCTCGACGATCAGGCCGCGTGCCTTGATTTGTTCGTCTTCGAATGCTTGTTCGATCGAATTAACTGGTCCAGACGGTACGATTCCCCTGAAACGATCTAGCCATTCGGCGTTATTTTTTTCCAATAGTCGCTCGGAAAGTATCGGAATCAGAATTTTCCGATTGTCATAGCGCAACGCGAAATTAGCGAATTTTTCATCAGAAATTAGTTCGGGCAATTCGATGAGTTCAGCGAATTTGCGCCAAAAATGTTCTTTAGCACAAAACACATTAATCCATCCATCACTTGTCTGGAAGTTTTGAGCAGGTACCAACATCTGGTGCGATGAACTGGGCGTTCTTGCCGGTTGCCAGTCGGAATTCATTTGCCAAGATCCAAAATAGGTGAGCATCGAGACCGCGGTGTCGAGCAAGCTGACATCGACGTCTCTGCCAACACCCGTTGTGTTGGCCTCGAGCAGAGCAGCTACTAAACCAAGAGCGGCTGCATAGCCTCCGGCGAAGTCGATTATCGATACCCCGGCTTTTCCTGGAGGTCCATCTGGTTCGCCCGTAATCGACATGTAACCGGCCATCGCTTGCATTATCGGATCGTACCCGGGTTCTGAGGCTCTAGGGCCTGTACGTCCAAATCCTGAAAGTGAGCATGTGACTATCGATGGATTTAGCGAACGTAGCGTTTCGTAGGTTAGGCCAAGCTTTTTTGGTAGATCGCCACGTAGGTTGTTGAAGACTGCATCTGACTTTTCGACAAGCTGATGAAATACATTCACGCCTTCTGGCTTGCGAAGATCAATCGCTATCGATTTCTTACCGCGGTTGAAAGATTGGAAATATAGGGAATCGGCGTCGCTGGTCGCGGGTGGGACATAACGCGCTACGTCTCCACCTGTTGTGGGATCTTCTATTTTTATTACTTCGGCACCAAGATCAGCAAGATTCATCGTAGCGAATGGTCCAGCACCGAACTGCGAGATGGCGAGGATACGGATGCCGTGCAGGGGGCCTTTTCGCTGTGGCTGTTCGGTCAAGTTCAGGATTCCGAATCGTGGGCAATTTTGCCCTTGCCCAGAGTTGGGTGGTTCTTTTTAGGAATAAGCACGTGTCTTCGAACGACCATTACGCGCTCTTCACGTTGGTTCGTTACTTCGGTTTCGAGGTAAACGACGCCTCGATCGCCTTTGGACGTTACTCGTAGTTCAAGGATGGTCGACGTTGTATAGATGGAGTCACCGTGAAAAGTCGGACCTTCGTGTTGTACCGATTCGTAATCTAAGTTTGCAATTGCCCGGAGTGAAATATCGTTAACCGTTTGTCCGATAGCAACAGCGAGTACTAGGAGCCCGTTTACAAGATTTTGTCCGTGCTGGGTGCTCTTGGCGTAGTGGGCATCAATGTGAACGGGGTGTTGGTTTTGTGTCAGAAGTGAAAACCATGAATTATCGGTCTCAGAGATAGTTCTACCAGGCCAGTGCTTAATTACCTGACCAACTTCGAATTCTTCGAAATAGCGTCCGTTACTCATTTTTATATTCTGTTCCTGATAGCACGAGCTGGTTAGTTTGAATTGTCATGAAATTCCGGCATTTCGGAGTACGTTTTGGGCCCTCAGAATAACCGGCATGTCGATCATCTCTCCATCGAGTGATACTGAACCTCGACCGTCTGCTTCAGCTTCAGCCGCTATTGCGAGTACTCGGTGAGCGCGATCAATTTCCGCGCTGGTAGGCATAAATATCAATTCAATCACTTCTACTTGGGCAGGGTGAATGGCGAGCTTACCTTTGTAACCTATGGATTTGGCGAGCAGAGCTTCGTCGCGCAGCCCTTGGGAATCTCGGAATTTCGTAAATGGCGTGTCAAGAGCATGTACGCCGGCGGCCCTTGCGGCCATGGCTACAGCCGAGCGAGGGTAGGCGAGTCCTGGTTCAAGCGATGTTTGGGTGCTTGCTTCCGTTTCATCGACGGTGCGGCTAATTCCCATGTCGGCTGAAAAATCTTCGGCGCCGAAAGCTGCCCACCGAATACGATCGCTGGATTTGCAGATCGAATAGGCGTTAATTACTGCTTCTGCACTCTCGAGAAACGGGAGGATGGTTGTACGTCCAATTGACACTCCAGCTCGACGTTCAGCGTTGACAAGTATTGCTTCTAGTTCGGCTACTTCATTTGTGTTACCGATTTTACCGATGGATATTCCGATGATGTCATTTGAAATAACTGCATTAATGTCGTCTTCTACAAGACCTGATGCCATCGAATTGACTCGGGGGATAAGCAATTTTTCAGCTTTTGCGAGATGAGTAATGTGCTCTGCCACGATTCGCCGGGCTGCCCGCTTTTCGCCCGAAGGGACCGAATCTTCGAGGTCAGGGATCAACCATTTCGTATCGAATCCAACGGCTTTTTCCAGCATTTTGGGTTGGTTACCGGGTACGAACAGGAGGGTTCGAGGATTTGAGATTGTTTCGTGCAAGAGTGTGATTCTTTTACTGTCGCTGAGTTGGTGGCGCTGAAATTATGGTGAATCATATAAGCGATGAAGCGATGTTAGGGTGGTCGTAATCCCAGTTGATGGTCTTATAGGATTGAATTATTCTCATTTAGAGGCTTGATTTGGTGCTCAACGGGTGCCGGAATGACATTGTGAATCTATGAATATGTTCCTGCTAGCTGCCGATACCGACCCTGTCGCAAAGGCTGTCGAATCGCTTCTCTCCAACATTTCCGGCGTTCATCGTGTGACGGCTCAAGAATTCGCTGGTATTGATTTTGGCTCTGAGGATGTTCTTCTCCTCGGTGAGAATGGTACATCGAACGAATTGATCTCCGAAGCTGAATTACCTCCAGTGGGGATGATCCAGCACCTTGGTTGCATGCCATCACCTGCACTTCTTTCGATCGCCTCAGGATCTGATTCGCAGGTAATTGTCGCCGGGATTTCACCGAACATTGCTCCGAGAGTCGCTAATCGAGTGATTGGTTTTACTGGCCCGCTAACTGTTCGTCCGCTGCCGGATTGGGGCGTGATTGGTGTCGGAGAAGTTGGAGTTGAAGTCGTAAAAAAAGCACTTGCTACTCGGTCTTCAGTTGGGATTGCTGAGATCCGGACGCCAAGATCAGGATTGTTGACCGAACTGGGCGTACGTCGACATTCACTGGATCTTCTGGTCGCAGGTTCGGATGTGGTTACGATTCACGTTCACGCCGGTTCCACAACCTCGCCATTAATTTCCGACCGCGAATTGGGATTGATGAAGTCAGATGCGGTTCTGATCAATACTTCAAACTCTTCAGTCGTACATGAGAGTGCTGTTATTGAGGCGCTGGAATGCGGCGAAATCGCCGGTTACGCCACAGACTGCCCCGGTGATGCTATTTCCACCGCCGATGAATCTTTGGCTGCATCGGGAAAGTTGATCGTCACTACTAATCCTCTGACGAATCAAATTGGTGCACCTCAACAGCTCGCCAAGTATGTTTTAGCAAATGCAGAAGCGTTCAAAAGCAAATCGACCGTTCGTGGAATATACGAACCGATTGATTTTCCTACGATTGGCGACCCGAGCTTTTGGTCATCACGGATGAGTCCACGTCAGGACTGAGCCTAATCGGCTGCCGGTGATGATGCTTCGATCTTGTCGATTCGAATCGCACACGCCTTAAATTCAGGCGTTTCGGTGATGAAATCGTAGGCATCCGAAGTAAGCCGGTTGGTCTGCGTAAGTTCTGGGAACGCAAAACTCATGAACACAGTTCCGTGGGGCGATCGATCTGTTACTTTGATCGGTACCTCGACTGATCCTCTTCTTGAGCTAACGGTTACTTTCTGACCGTCGACGAGTTCCATTTGCTCCGCATCGAACGGATTGATCTCAGCAAGCTCCGACGGAACTAGTAGTTCAAACCCTGTAGCGCGGCCAGTTTGAGTGCCCGTGTGATAGGTCGAACGGCGCCTACCGGTAGTTAGTACCAATGGATATTCGGAGTCGGTTGGCTCTGCTGGTGGAATGTGATCCACAGGGGCAAAGTAGCCGGGCATTCCGGACTCCATCTCGTCTTCGTGTAGGAACTGAGTCCCGGGATGGTCTTCAGTCGGGCAAGGCCACTGAATTCCATCTTCGGAATCCAAACGGTCGTAAGTGATACCGGTGAATATCGGTGCCAGCTTTCTCATCTCATCCCAAACGTCAGAGGGTGAGTGCAGGTTTTGGACCACCCCGAATCGTTCCATCAGGTCTAACAAAATGTCGACATCTGTGCGCGATTCGCCAACCGGTTTTATCGCCGGCCGAACCCGCTGAACGCGCCGCTCACTGTTGGCGAAAGTACCGTCAGATTCTGCAAATGATCCAGCCGGCAAAACGACGTCGGCAAGCTTTGCAGTGTCGGTCATGAATATGTCTTGAACCACGATGAAGTCGGTGGCTTCGAGCGCCGCTTGAGCATGGTTGGTATTAGGATCGGAAATGACAGTATTTTCGCCCATAATATAGGCCGCTTTAACCTTGCCTTTAAGCATCTGGTCCATCGCTGTAATTTTCGTAATTCCGCGACGTTTTGGAAGGTCCGCACCCCACGCTTTTTCGAACTTTTCACGTACACCAGGTCGTTCGACTTTTTGGTAGCCCGGAAGGTCGGTAGGCAGTGCTCCTGAATCGGACGCACCCTGCACGTTATTTTGACCTCGAAGCGGGTTCACACCTGCGTTTGGTTTCCCAAAGTTCCCACCGAGCATGCCTAGATTCGCAATTGATTGAACGTTGTGCGATCCGCAAGAGTGCTCGGTAATTCCGAGCGTGTAGCAAATAGCCGCTTTTCCAGACGCAGTTGCGTATTCTCGGGCCGTAGCGATAATGTCTTCGGCGGGAACCCCGCAGATTTCGGCTGCATATTCGGGCGTGTAGAACTCGACATGCTTAGCGAGTTCATCGAATCCTTCCGTGCGGTTTTCGACGTACTCTCGATCGAAGAGCCCTTCTTTGATCATCACATGTGCGAAGGCGTTGAACAGCGGAATGTCGGTGCCAATGTTGATCTGTAAATATCGAGTCGCCCATTTGGTGAGTTCGATCTTGCGCGGGTCGATTACGATGAGTTTTGCACCGTTTTTGACAGCGCGTTTCATTCGCAGTGAGATTACCGGGTGTGCCTCAGTCGTGTTTGATCCTACGACCAACAGAAGATCGGTTTCTGCTAACTCTTCAATCGAGTTAGTCATGGCACCTTTGCCAACCATGACCGCCATACCGGCGACCGTTGGAGCGTGTCAGGTACGGGAACAGTTATCGATATTGTTAGTACCGAAACCTATCCGGGCGAATTTCTGCATCAGATAGTTAGCTTCTGTGACCGTTCGTGCTGACGACCAGCAAACGAGAGAATCGGGACCTGAATCATCTCGAATGGTGGTGAATCGTTTTGTGACGAGGTTGAGAGCTTCGTCCCACGACGCACGCCTGAACGAACCATTCTCCTTGATGAGAGGGTATTTGAGTCGTTCGTCGCTTTTAACGAACTCCCACGATGCGAACTGACCTTTTACGCAAAGAGAGCCGCGGCTTGGAGCATCGAAATCTGGCTCAGTTCCCTTTAGTTGACCGTCTTCAGTGAGCAGATGAATACCACAGCCGACTCCGCAATACGGACAGATCGTTTTTGTGCGTTCAAGATTTTCGGCCTTCGTAGTGCCGACGATCTTTTTGTCTGTAAGTGCTCCGGTAGGGCAGGTGTTGATGCACTGACCACAGAACGTGCAAGGCGATTCGAGAAGTTTATTGTTGAAGAACGAGGCGATTGTATTTTCTTGCCCACGCCCTTTAACTGCGATTGCTCCGGCTTGCTCCCAATCGTTACAGATGTTTGTGCAGCGGAAGCACGAGATGCAGTAGTCGTAGTCACGCTGGATGAACGGATTGTCATCCTTAGCTTTCTCTCGAACAACCAATGAAGGAAATGCGTCCCATTTCGCATCGTATTCTTCAGCGGCAGTGTGCAGTTCACATTTCTTGAATGAAATGCATTTTGGACAGTTGGCAGGAGATGACGTTTCAGAGAGCAACATTTCAAGAATCGTCTTGCGATAGTCGGTGATCGAATCGGAGTGTGTTTCAACCCGCATTTCTTCTGAAGCAAAGGCAGTGCATGCGGCGATCTGCTGTATTTGACCGTTTACCTCGACATCCACTAAGCACATGCGGCAAGTGCCCTGAGGACCGGTTCGTTCGTCGTAGCACAATGTTGGCACGTCGAAGCCGGCAGATCTGATGGCGTCTAGGACCCGAGCGTCGGTACCGCAATCAATTGTGATTCCGTTCACTTCTACGTTCAGTCTATTTTTGACTTGTGTTGTCATCGGATGAACTGTTGCTCTATTCGTTAGCCAATACGATCAATCTGTGGCGGCAGTCAATATAGCTTAGCTCCTATGCGCAATTGACATGAGATGAGTTATGACTTGCTGTTAGATGAACTTGAAGCTGAAGACTCGCCTTGAACTTCTTTGATGCGGCGCCAAACGATCCAAATTGCGATTACCGAGATTGAGCCGATAATCGGAATATCGAACGGCTTCGAGACGTCTCGAATCGAATCGTAGTTCTCACCAAGCAGGAATCCACCCCATGCTAGACCGACTGTCCAGGGTAGGGCGCCTATAAACGTGAAAATGGCGAATCGGGTCACGTTCATTCTGGCGATTCCGGCAGGTATCGAGATGAATCCTCGAACGCCAGGAATCATTCTCGCGACGAACACAGTGAGCTCTCCTCGAGTTTGGAACCACCGATCAGCTCGCTCAAGGTCTTTCTGGGTGATTAGGACGTACTTGCCGTACTTCTCGATGAAAGGACGCCCTCCCGCACGCGCTACGTAATATTCGGCTAGTGATCCGATCAAGCTTCCGACTGCTCCCCAGAAACCTGCAAGGAATACGTAGGTGATTCCGTGACCGCGGTCTAGGACGAGTCGCCAGCCCGCCATCGGCATGATCACTTCGCTTGGTAGGGGAATGGCTGTGCTTTCGATCGACATCAAGACGACAACTCCAAACCATCCCATGAAGTCGTACACGTCAGTGGAGAACGTCAGAACCAATGTCTCGAGCGCGTGAATGAGTTCGGTCATCGGATCTATGGGAGTTTCTCCAAAAGGTATCTGAAGGCAGAAGGGCAGAAGTACTGAGCCGTAGGAGTAGCCGCACTTTAATGTGACACCGTGCTCTCGAAGCAATATTCGTAATTCTAACAGCGCTCCTGTTTTATTAACGACTGAATTCTTTACCAGCAGCCCGCACTGGCTTGAAGTCTGTTTTGAACTGGAAGGTCGACGGAGACGTCGCTCGGTTAGGAATCATGGGGAATTCCTCAAGTAAAGCCCTCGTAATGGGCGGTACGCGAGTCTTTACCGAGCGACTTGAGGTTTGAGCGCTTGCTGACTGACACGACTACGTGTCCAGAGCATCTGCCATGTGGCATTCAAAGCGCATGCAATGCAGTGTTGAATGACAGTCGTTAGTTGTATTTGTGCGTAATAACACCACCTGAGACGCATGCGTGATGTAACTAGTGTGCGCTTTACGCACCAACTACTATCAAGAACAGAACATACTTATATAATCGTATAAAAATAATGAATGTTCCTAATTAGTTTTATATAAGTATAAAACAAGTCATAAATAAAAAAGGAACAAGTTCTTGACTGGTCTGGGTTTATTTTTGTAGTCTGTAACGGCGTTGTTTGCGATAGTTAAAGTCAAATTGTTTTCGGTATCAGGTCTGAAAACGCTTGTAATCCGTCGCCAATTCATACGGTGTTTGGATCGTCAGGTAACTACATTCAAGTCAGATACTGGACTGAACTACAGGGGAGAAGAATGCAAGGGTCAAAAACTAAGAAAATGGTTCTCGCTGAACGGAAGCTGAGGCGTCCTCTTGAGCGTGCATTGCCTGAAATGGTGAATGAGGTCGGCCTCACCGGCGCTGCGAAACGCATTGGGGTCAGTAAAGCCACGTTGAGCTATTGGCTACTGAAATTGGGTATCGAAATCCGCCGGGTCGCTCTTGCTCCCGGTGAAGAAATCGAGATCAGGCGCATCTCTGGATGATGAACCTAATTCGCTATTTGTTCTGATCAAATTCAGCCTGGAATTCTCTCCAGTTGTAGATTGACCCTGTTTAGGGCTGTTGCTAACGTGGATTGACGAATGATTTTTCCGGCTGATTTTCATTACTAACAAGTCAGCTCAATCAAAGGAGGGAACAGTGCCGGGCAAACGCGTATATCTAATGTTAGTGGCTTCGATTGCAACTCTTTTTGTGATCTCAGCATGCTCTGAACAGGTAATTCCTACTCAAGAGCC
This sequence comes from Dehalococcoidia bacterium, assembly GCA_028821715.1. Classification (GTDB taxonomy): domain Bacteria; phylum Chloroflexota; class Dehalococcoidia; order Lucifugimonadales; family Lucifugimonadaceae; genus Lucifugimonas. The sequence continues at coordinate 2,600 of JAPKFF010000073.1, read as the reverse complement.
AGTTGAATTCCAGCCAACAGCGGCTGGAGAGATCGATCGACCTGACAGTTCGGGTGAGGACAACGAGCCAGTCGTTGAAGCTCCTGTGACAGGTGCTGGTGATGCCGACGCAGGTCGAAACCTGTTCGTGAGCTGTAGTGCCTGCCACGCAACCGATGACAAGAAGGTTGTTGGTCCTGGTCTCGGCGGAGTTTACGCACGAGCAGGGGATCGAACGTCGCTCGACGCAGACGCCTACATTAAACAGTCAATTCGAGAGCCTAATGCTTTCGTTGTTGACAGCTTCTCTCCACTCATGCCATCGTTCGATTACCTCAGCGAATCCGATGTCTTGAACTTGATTGCCTACTTGAAGACTCTCGACTAACCAGTCGAAGCCTATCTTTATAATTGAAAACGCTCCGAGATTTACTCGGGGCGTTTTTGCGTTGACGATCCTGCCGTTTTCTTGAATTGCGCGGCAGTTGGTTTATAGGCGGCTACGACCAAGTGGCTCCTGCGATTGAGGCGGCCTGATACCCGGCACCGAAGCCGTTATCGATGTTTACGACCGATACACCAGGCGCACACGAGTTCATCATGGCTAAGAGTGCTGCAACTCCACCGAGGCTGACGCCGTAGCCAACGGAGGTCGGTAGGGCGATCACAGGTGCTTTGACGAGTCCACCAACAACGCTAGGCAGTGCGCCTTCCATTCCAGCGACCACAATCACCACTCGAGCGTTGCTTAGTTCGTCGATCCGCCCTGAAAGTCTATGAAGGCCAGCAACACCGACATCGGTGATCATTTTTACGTCGCAGCCCATGAGCGAAGCCGTCAGAACCGCTTCACGCGCTATAGGTAAATCGGATGTTCCTGCTGCGACAACGACTACGCCTTTGAGCAGATCTTTTTTATTTCGTCGATCTGCCCAAATTGCCCGTGGCCCCTCTTCCCAAACGGCATCAGGTACGGCTTTTTGAAATAATGCGAACGCTTCTTCCGAAGATTTAGTGACTAAAACGACATCGGAATTTGTATAGATTTTCTCGGCTATTGCCGCAGTGTCTTTTGGTGTTTTACTTAGTCCATATACAACTTCAGGAAAGCCGGTTCTTTCACCACGATCATGGTCTATGTTGGCGAAATCTAGGTCGGAAGTGGGCGCCGTTAGGCTCAGTTCGGAGGTGGCTCGTTCTGCCGACATTTTGCCGTCGGCTACCAGTTGCATGATTTCGCTGATTTGAGATTTATTCATGGACGATCGAGCAGTTGTCGGATAGTGAACTGTTTAGAGAGCCGTTGAGTGTTTGCGTTACGCATCTTATCTGGGCGGGAACTTACATGAAATGTCTCACAAACCACGCCACGCTAAATTGCCAACCCTTGTGGTCGTACCTATACTTCGAGCGCCTATATTGTGGAATTATGTGTGCGCGAACTATGATAGCGACAAGAGGATTAGCATGCAGGTAACTTGCCTTCGAGAAAATCTAAGCCGTGGATTAGCAAATGTCAGCCGGGCCGTAGCGTCCAGAGCTACGTTGCCTGTAACTCAAAATGTGCTTCTTGAAGGTGACAACGGTCAACTCAAACTGACCGCGACGAACACCGAGATATCCATTAGTACGTGGATCTTTGCGCAGATCGAAGGCGAGGGGAGCATCACTGTTCCCGCCAGAATGTTGACCGACTTTGTGAACTCACTCCCCGGGCAGGAAGTAAAAATCGATTTCCAGAACAACCCGGTAGGCGTAATCGTCACTTGCGATAAGTTCAATGGCACTATAAATGGCATAGCGGCTGAAGAATTCCCACCGATTCCTACAGTTGATGGCGGATCTTCGGTGACAATTCCTGCAGACACATTCCGTGGAGCGCTTGAGCGAGTCGTATTTGCTGCTGCTACTGATGATTCTCGTCCCGTTCTAACTGGTGTGAAGGTTGAACTAGCAGACGATTCGTTCACGTTAGCTGCGGCCGACGGATTCCGCCTTGCAGTTGAGAGCGGGAAGCTCGGAACTTCCGTTGAAACTGAAGTTGGCGTGATCGTTCCTGCCAAAACTCTTGCCGAGGTTGCACGATTGCTAGGCGAGGGATCTTCAAGCGTGGAGTTGTCCATTGATGCCAACGGCCGATCTGCCAAGTTCCGTTTGGATACCTCTGAAACAGCTACTAACTCGGGCGTGAGCGCGGTAGAAGTAGTGACTGCGCTGGTGCAGGGCACCTTCCCTGACTACGAAAAGCTGATTCCGACTAGCTACGGCACCAAAGCGACTGTTGATCTTTCAAGCATGGTTCAGGCGACACGTGCAGCTTCGATTTTCGCCAGAGATGGAAGCGGAATCATCAGGGTCATCGTAAGTCCGGGTGAAGACGATGGTGGAGGAGCAGTGAAGATCATCTCACGAGCAGAAGAAGTTGGTTCAAACGAGAACGAACTCGACGCAAAGGTAGAGGGGGATGAAACTAAGGTTGCGTTCAATAGTAAGTTCCTAATGGACGTTCTGAACGTGATGAACGGCGATGACGTCGATTTGGAAACCACTACTCCATCGAGTCCCGGAGTATTCAGGTCTGAGAAGCATGAAGGCTACACGCACGTCGTGATGCCGATGTT